>CACLCL010000015.1 GCA_902605445.1 uncultured Bacteroidota bacterium
TGGAAAGCATTTTTCCAGGGTTATGATTTTGCAAACAGTGATTTTTTAAAAGAAGAGGTTTTAGAGGGAGTTAGTCTGCAAGTTCCCGACCATGTCCAAAAAGAATTTAAGGTCATTAATTTGATTAATGGATATAGGTCCAGAGGCCATCTCTTCACAAAAACTAATCCAGTTAGAGCTAGAAGAACTTATACGCCAACACTTTCATTGGAAAATTTCGGCCTAAGTGTTAATGACTTAGGCACTGTATTTAATGCTGGAGACATTATAGGACTAGGCCCCCAGCCACTAAAGATTATTGTATCACATTTAGAAGAAATTTACTGTGACAGTATTGGAGTTGAATATATGTATATTAGAAATCCAGAAATAATTTCATGGATACAAAATAAACTTAATATTAATAATAATCAGCCAGCTTTTTCAAATGATCAGAAAATTAAATTGATAACAAAGCTAATTGAAGCAGTTTCATTTGAGAATTTTTTGCATACAAAATTTGTTGGTCAGAAGAGGTTTTCATTGGAAGGTGGCGAATCACTTATACCGGCTTTAGATATTTTGATTGAGGCTGCTGCTGAAAAAGGGGTTCAGGAGTTTGTAATGGGTATGGCCCATAGAGGAAGATTAAGCACCTTGGTCAATATATTTGGAAAATCTGCAAAAACAGTTTTTAGTGAGTTTGAGGGCAAAGATTATGAAGAACAAATTTTCGATGGTGATGTTAAATATCATCTTGGATGGACAAGTAAGAGAACAACATTTAACAATAAAAAAATAAACTTAAATATCGCTCCCAATCCTTCACATTTAGAAGCTGTAGGTTCAATTGTTCAGGGAATCTCAAGGTCTAAACTTGACAAATATTTTAATAACGATTCTGGTAAAGTATTACCCATAATTGTTCATGGCGATGCTGCAATTGCAGGTCAAGGTCTAGTATATGAATTGGTTCAGATGGCTAAGCTTGATGGATATGAGACAGGAGGTACTATTCATATCGTTATCAATAATCAAATTGGTTTTACTACAAATTATCTAGATGGTAGGTCAAGTACCTATTGTACTGATGTGGGTAAGGTCACATTATCACCAGTCCTACATGTTAATGCCGATGATGTTGAAGCGGTTGTACACGCAGTATTATTCGCATTAGATTTCAGGCTGGAATTTAAAAGGGATGTTTTCATTGATTTGTTGGGCTACAGGAAATATGGACACAATGAAGGGGATGAACCACGATTTACACAACCTAAACTTTACAAGCTTATTTCTAAACACCCTAATCCAAAAAATATTTATTCTGACAAGCTGATTAATCAATCTCTCATAAGCGAAGAAGAAATCATCAATATTGAGAACGATTATAGAAAAAGATTAGAAAATGAGTTGCAAGACTCAAAGAAAACTGTAAAAACCAGAATCAGTGATTTTATGAAGGATGAATGGTCTGATTATGAAAGAGTAAATAACTTGCAAATGCGTTGGGGGGAAGTAATGATTGAGCCAGTTGACACTACATACCCTAGGAACAAACTAGATAAAATAGTAGAAGTTATTTCAACACTACCGTCAGAAAAAAAATTTATTAATAAAATAAAAAAACTTATAAATAATAGACAGCTTATGTATGAAAATGATAAGCTTGATTGGTCAATGGCAGAACATCTTGCATACGGCAGTCTATTGGAGGAGGGCTATGATGTTAGAATTTCTGGCCAAGACGTAGAAAGAGGAACTTTTTCTCATCGTCATGCAATAATTAAAGTTGAGGAGAGTGAAGAGGAGATATCATTGTTAAATAGTATTTCTGAAAAACAGGGGAAATTCACGATATATAATTCGCTACTTTCTGAATATGGAGTTCTTGGTTTTGAATATGGTTATGCAATGACCGACCCAAAATCACTAACGATATGGGAGGCTCAGTTTGGGGATTTCAGCAATGGTGCACAAATTATTATTGATCAATACATATTCTCAGGCGAAGATAAATGGAAAACACAAAATGGATTAGTTTTGTTCCTGCCACATGGATATGAGGGTCAAGGTGCCGAACATTCATCAGCTAGAATGGAAAGGTATTTACAATTGTGTGCTAAGGATAATGTTTTTATAGCAAATTGTACTACTCCTGCAAACATGTTTCACATTTTGAGAAGACAACTTAAAGCAAAATACAGAAAACCGTTAATAATTTTTACCCCAAAAAGTTTACTAAGACATCCGATGGTGATTTCAAAAGTTGATGATTTCGCTAATGGTGGATTTAAATTGGTTATTGATGATAGTTTAGTAAATGTTGATAAAGTAAATACATTGGTTTTTGTTTCTGGTAAATTTTATTACGATTTAATTGCCGAAAGGGAAAGGCTTGGATTTGAAAATTTTGCAATAGTCAGAATTGAACAATTATTCCCACTACCAAAAACTCATATTAGATCAATTATTAGTAAATATAAAAATGTAAATGACATTGTTTGGGCTCAAGAAGAGCCTATTAATATGGGAGCCTATACCCATCTTTTGATTAACTTAAAAGAGGCAACTAATTTTAGAGTCGCAGCCAGACGATTTTATTCCGCAACTGCAGCGGGAAGCTCTGCAAGGTTTCTAAAGAGACACAAAGAAGTAATTGATTACGTATTCGATAAATCAAAAAACAACCAAATTAAATAACAGTTTTATTTTGACAAAAATTTATTTTAGAATACTAATATTATTTTTCTTTTCATCTTGTATTTCAAATGATGATTCATTTATTCCAGGTCAATCAGAAACTGGAAATCAAACTAATTATCCAGAAATTCAATACGGACTTAATGATTATGATATAGTTTTTCAAGGAATCAATAGATATTTTAATACATATATTCCTCAAAATTATCAACATGAATTTTCGACGTCATTGTTATTTGTATTTCACGGATTTGGAGGCACAAGTGATTATATAATGAATACTTCAAACTTTAATGACATTTCAGAAAGAGAAAATTTTATTGTGGTTTACCCACAAGGCTCAAGCTTTTGGGGCTACCCTCACTGGAATGTTGGAGGCTGGACAAACAGTAGTTCAGCTGATGATATCGGATTCATAAGTCTTTTAATTGAATTAATTTCTGAGCAATATAACATAAATCAAAATCGAATTTATGCTACTGGCATGTCAAATGGAGGTTTTTTTAGTTATCTATTAGCTTGTCAACTAAGTGAAAAATTTGCAGCAGTTGCATCGGTTACTGGTTCAATGACAAATGAAACATTCAATCAATGTAACCCCCAAAAAGAAATTCCAATTTTACAAATTCATGGTACTCTAGATCCAATAGTGATTTATGATGGAAATTCTTCAATCGGGTCAATTGGTATCAATCAAGTTTTAGATTATTGGAAATCAAATAATGAATGTAATGATGCAATAGTTGTCGATACAATAGATTCAGATTTAAATGATAATTTATCTGTAACAGAATTATTATTTGATGGTGGTTTAAATGGCTCAGTTGTAAGTCATTTTAAGGTTAGCGGTGGCGGTCATACTTGGTTTATGAATAATGATATTAATTCCTCTGAGATAGTATGGGAATTTTTTTCAAAATATGATTTAAATGGAAGTATTAATTAAATAATAATAATCTTATTATTATCTTAGGATTTTAAAATTTGTTTATATGGTTTTAGAAATGCAGATACCCTCACCTGGAGAATCAATTTCTGAGGTTGAGATTGCTCAGTGGTTAGTAAATGATGGTGATTATGTCAAGAAAGATCAAATCATAGCTGAAATTGATAGCGACAAAGCTACTCTTGAGTTACCCGCTGAACAATCAGGAATCATTAAGCTAAAAGTTAATGAGGGAGATGTTGTGGAAGTTGGTCAAGTTGTATGTAATATTGATACATCTGTTAAAGAAGAACTTAAAAAGTCTTCAGATGAAAAAATTAATGTTTCTGAGACACCCAATAATAATGAGGAAAATATAAAAAACTCACTTCAAAGTAATTCTAAATCCGAAATTTTAAGCCCTGCTGCTAGAAAGCTTGTTGCAGAAAAAAATATTGATATTGACAGTTTGGTCGGTTCTGGAAAATCCGGCAGAATAACAAAACAAGATGTTTTGATTGGAAAGCCAGCTATGGGAAATGTTGATAGTTCTAAAAGAACCGAAAGCAGAATAAAATTGTCAATGCTAAGAAGAAAAGTTTCTGAAAGGTTGGTTTCTGTTAAAAATCAAACAGCTATGTTAACTACTTTTAATGAAGTTGACATGTCTGCTATTTTTGAAATTAGGAAAAAATATAAGGATAAGTTTAAAACAAAACATGGAGTTAATCTTGGATTTATGTCATTCTTTACCTTAGCCTCTGTAAGAGCTTTAAAGGAATTTCCTGCAGTAAACTCAATGATTGATGGTTCTGAAATGATTTCTTATAACTACTGTGATGTGAGTATTGCAGTTTCTGGCCCTAAGGGGTTAATGGTCCCTGTCATACGAAATGCACAAGATTTAACATTCAAATCTGTAGAGTTGGAAGTAAAGAGATTAGCAGAGAGGGCAAGGGATGGTCAAATTACAGTTGACGAAATGACTGGCGGAACATTCACAATTTCCAATGGGGGTGTTTTTGGTAGCATGTTATCAACTCCAATAATTAATCCTCCTCAAAGTGCTATTTTGGGAATGCACAACATTGTTCAAAGACCAACAGCAGTTAACGGTAAAGTTGAAATAAGACCTATTATGTATTTAGCCCTGTCATATGATCATAGAATTATTGATGGAAAAGAAAGTGTTGGTTTTTTGGTACATATTAAAGAGGCACTTGAAAACCCGTCAGAGATTCTCATGCAGAATAAAGTTATTGAATCATTAGAATTGAAATAATTTAAATGTTTTTTACTGATACTCATACTCATTTGTATTTAGAGCAGTTTGAAGATGATATTGAAACAGTAATTAATGATGCTATTAATGTTGGGGTAAATAAATTTTTCTTGCCAGCTATTTCCTCAAAATACAATGATTCAATGATTAATTTGAAAAAAAAATATAATAAAAATATATTTTTAATGGCTGGATTGCACCCATGTTATGTAAATAAGGATTTTGAAAATGAAATTTTACAAGTTGAGAAATTAATCAAAGAAAATGAAATTGTTGCTGTAGGTGAGATTGGTATTGATTTGTATTGGGATAAATCTAATTTGGCATTACAAAAAGAAGCTTTTCTAGCTCAAATTAAAATTGCTCAGGAGAATGATTTACCAATTGTAATCCATTGTAGAGAGTCTTTTAATGAAATATATCATATAATCAAAAAAGAGAATTTAATTAATGGAATTTTTCATTGCTTTTCTGGGAATTTAGAGCAAGCAAAAAAAATTACTTCTTTGGGGCTTAAGCTGGGAATCGGAGGAGTTTTAACATTTAAAAATGGAGGAATAGATAAATTTTTACATCAAATTAATATTGAAAATATTGTTCTTGAAACAGATTCTCCATATTTGTCGCCTACTCCTTTGAGAGGTAAAAGGAATGAGAGCGCTAACCTGATACATATAGCCAAAAAACTTTCAGAAATATATAATATTCCACTTAGCGAAATTGCAAGAATTACTTCTTCAAATTCAAAGAGTGTTTTCGGGGTTTAGCTTATGCTAAAAAACAGCTTATTATATTTTTTAATTAGTTTTTTTTCTTTTTATTTGTTGTTCTTTGAAAGAGAGGTGGCCGAGTGGTCGAAGGCGCACGCCTGGAAAGTGTGTATACACCAAAAGTGTATCGAGGGTTCGAATCCCTTCCTCTCTGCAGATATATTATAATTTATATATATATATTTTATATATTTAAAGTTTAAAAGTAAGAAAATGAAAAAAATATTAAGTTTAGTTATTATAGCTTTAATGCTATTTTCTCACCCTATTTATCCTGTAACTTTGGATAACAATACAAATATAGTACAACAAGACAGCGCAGCGGAAAGTGATGAGGTAGTTGCTGATGAAAGTTTAGGTTTTCATCAAGAGCTCAAAAAGAGATTTATTGAAGGGGGCCCAGGATTTATGGGTATCGTTCTTCTATGTTTAATACTAGGTCTTGCAATAGCAATTGAGCGTATAATATTTTTGAATCTTTCAACAACAGATTCAGAAAAACTAACAAGTGAAGTTGAAGCGGCATTAAAATCAGGTGGTGTTAAGGCTGCAAAAGAAGTATGTAGAAATACCCCAGGACCCGTTGCTTCAATTTTTTATCAAGGACTAGATAGATCGTCTGAAGGTGTTGATTCAGCAGAAAAAGCAGTAATTGCATATGGTGGTGTTCAAATGGGACAGCTGGAGAAAAATGTTTCATGGATTTCATTATTTATTGCATTAGCACCAATGTTAGGTTTCATGGGTACTGTTATTGGAATGATTCAGGCTTTCGATAAAATTGAAGCAGCAGGAGATATGCAGCCCTCACTAGTTGCAGGAGGTATAAAGGTTGCTTTATTGACTACAGTTTTTGGACTTATAGTTGCAATAATTTTACAAATCTTTTACAATTATATTATTGCCAAAATTGACAACATAGTTAATGATATGGAAAATGCATCAATTGATCTCATGGATTTGTTAGTCAACAAAAAGAAATAATAATTATGAAATTGCACAATATAACCAAAATATTAGCGCTAACTTTCTCTCTTCTAGGAGTGGCATTTGTACTAATAATTTTATCTGAAAATTATTTTGGAATTGATTTAGTATTATATACAGCATATATTGTACTGACATCAATAATAACTTCTGTTTTATATTTCGGTGTGAAGTCGGTTATTTCAGATAAAACCAGTTTGATAAGAACTCTTAAATCTGTTGGTTCATTTTTAGGCCTTTTTATAATTTGTTATGTCCTTTCAACTGGTAATGAAACCCCAATGAGAGATGGAAAAATATTATCTGCTAACGGTTCTAAGCTCATTGGTGCAGCTTTATTTATGTTCTATTCATTAATATTAATTGCAAGCTCTTCAATGTTATTTTTTGCATTTAAAAACAGAAAAAAATAGTTAATACATGGCTAAAAGATCTTCACCAGAAGTTAATGCAGGATCTATGGCTGATATAGCCTTTCTTCTACTCATATTTTTTCTTGTAACAACAACAATTGAAACTGATTCGGGTATAACCAGATTATTACCACCAATTGAGGAAAATGAAGAGGATGTGATAATTAAACAGAAGAATATTTTTACTGTTTTATTGAACAATAAGGACCAATTATTAGTTGAGGATGAACTTATGAAAATTGAAGAGCTCAAAAAAGCAGCTATTGAATTTTTAGACAATGGTGGGGGTGGTAGAAATACAAATTGGCTTGTTTTGGATCAATCGTCAGGTGAATGGGTAGACTCAGGAAAATCTGGATGTGATTATTGCAGTGGTAAATCTGACCCAAAATCATCTGATAATCCTGATAAAGCTATAATTTCACTTAAAAATGAACGTGAGACAACATATGCAACATATATTTCTGTTCAAAATGAAATTATGGCTGCATATACTCACCTTAGAAATCAAAGGTCTTTAAAACTATATGGGATATCATATGAAGAAATGAAGTCAAATTGGTATGATGTCAATTCACCAGATTATAAATCAAAATCATTAAAAAAGAAAATCGACAGGGTAAAAAAGGAATACCCTCAAAAATTTTCTGAAGTAGAGTAGAATATGTCAAAGTTTAGTAAGAAAAAAAAAGGAGATTTACCCGCTGTAAACACAGCGTCACTTCCTGATATTGTATTTATGCTTTTATTCTTTTTTATGGTTGCTACGGTAATGAGAGACAATGAGCTAAAGGTCAAAAATGAATTACCGGTTGCCAACCAAGTTGAAAAATTAGACAAAAAAGATAGAGTAATGTACATATACGCAGGGAAACCTAATATTGGATATCAAGTTAAGTTTGGTACTGAAGCTAGAATTCAATTGAATGATAAGTTTGCTGATGTTTCAGATATTCCCGCTTTTATTTATGCTGAAAGAGAGTCCAAGAGAGAGGAGTTAAGAAATTCCTTAACCACAGCATTAAAAGTCGACAAAGAAACAAATATGGGAATTGTTAGCGATATCAAAAAAGAATTGAGAAAGGTGAATGCACTGAAAATCAATTATACTACTAGAATTGGTGATATTTCGATGAATCAATAGTTGCCTAAATTTCCTTTCTCAATCTTGCTACCGGGATATTTAATTGTTCTCGGTATTTTGCTACTGTTCTCCTAGCAATTTTATATCCTTTTTCTTTTAAAAGACTCACTAGTTTTTCATCAGTTAGTGGCTTTTTTTTACTTTCATTTTCAATTATATTTTCTAATATTTTTTTTATTTCAATTGTAGATATTTCTTCTCCTGAAGTTGTTTTCATTGATTCACTAAAAAATTCTTTTAATAGTTTTGTTCCATATGGTGTATCAACATATTTACTATTGGCAACTCTGGAAACTGTTGAAATGTCCATATCAATTTTGTTAGCAATATCTTTTAAAATCATGGGTTTGATATTCTTTTCATCACCTGTAAGAAAAAAATCTTCTTGATAATCCATAATTGCCTGCATAGTTATTAATAGAGTTTGTTGCCTTTGTTTAACAGCATCAATAAACCACTTTGCAGAATCAAGTTTTTGTTTTATGAACTGAACAGCCTGTTTTTGAGACTTAGTTTTATTTTTTTCTAGTTTATATCCTTTTAGCATTTCATTGTAATCTTTTGAAATACTTAACATTGGAGTATTTCTGTAATTTAAATCAAGAGTTAATTCATTATTTTCAATTGAGATTTTAAAATCCGGAATAACTTGCTCAATAATTTTTGAGTTTCCTGAAAATGATCCACCCGGCTTTGGGTTAAGTTTTGAAATTATTTTAATCACTTCCTTTAAATCTTCTTGTGTTATAGAATACTTATTAATTAGTTTCTCGTAGTGCTTTTTACTAAATTGTTCAAATGAATTTTCAATTATTTCAACGGCTAACTGATTCATTTCAGTCTTTTCTTTTCTTTTTAGTTGAATAATTAGGCAATCTTGAAGTGACATTGCACCAACACCAGCTGGATCGAATTCATGTATTATTTCTAGGACATTGTTTATATCCTCCTCATTAACAATCAAATTTTGAGTAAAGGCTAAATCATCAATAATTTCATCAATTGTTAATCTTATGTATCCAGATTCGTCAATACTTCCAACTAAAAATTCTGCAACTTTCATCATTCTTTCATCCATACTAATTGGCTTTAGCTGAGAAAGTAAATATTCTGTAAATGAAATTGTTGCCGAATAGGGTATATTCTTATCCTCAGAATTTGATGTGTTTCTAGTATTCAACTTATAGGATGGAGTATCATCATAATTTAAATAATCATCAATATTTATTTCATCAGATGCTGAATATTCGTCCCCATTCTCATTATCAGTTAAACTTTTATTTTCTTCCAAGGCTGGATTTTCTTCAATTTCTCTTTGAATTTTTTGCTCAAAATCTAATGTAGGTAACTGTATCAGCTTCATTAGTTGAATTTGCTGTGGTGAAAGTTTTTGTGAAAGTTTTAATTTTAAATATTGTTTCATGTGATTAAAATTCAGCATTTTGAGGAGTTCTGGGGAATGGAATTACATCCCTAATGTTAGACATTCCAGTTGCGAACATCACAAGTCTTTCAAACCCAAGTCCAAAACCTGAGTGTGGAGCACTACCGTATTTTCTGAGATCTGTGTACCACCAAACATCTTTTTCTTTTATTCCAAACTTTTTAATTCTTTTCAAAAGAACATCAAGCCTTTCCTCTCTTTGTGAACCACCTACAATTTCACCAATACCAGGAAAAAGAATATCCATAGCTTTTACAGTTCTATCATCATCATTTAATCTCATATAAAAAGATTTAATATCTGCTGGATAATTATAAATTACAACAGGACAATTAAACTCTTTTTCAACTAGAAACCTCTCGTGTTCACTTTGAAAATCTGTTCCCCACTCGTCAACTATGAACTTAAATTTCTTTTTCTTGTTGGGCTTACTATTTCTTAAAATTTTAAATGCATCGGAATATGAAATTTTTTTAAACTCGTTATTTATGACAAAATTTAATTTTTCTATTAAATTCATATTATTTCTTTCATTTTTAGGTTTTTGACTATCTTCTTTAATTAATCTATTTTCTAAAAATTTAAGATCTTTTAAATTGAACCTAATAATATATGATAATACATATTTCAAAAACTCTTCTGCAAGTTTTATATTTCCTTCTAAATCCATAAAAGCAACCTCTGGTTCAATCATCCAAAACTCTGAAAGGTGCCTAGATGTATTTGAGTTTTCAGCCCTGAATGTTGGCCCAAAAGTGTATACTTTTCCAAGTGACATGGCATATGCTTCAGCCTCTAGTTGTCCTGAAACTGTTAGATGTGTTTCTTTACCAAAAAAATCTTTTTTGAAATCTACCTTTCCCTCTAAATCAAGGGAGGTGTCATTGGGATTTAAAGTTGTTACCCTAAATTGTTGGCCTGCCCCCTCCGCATCACTTGATGTGATAATTGGCGTATGTACATACAGGAATTCATTTTTTTGAAAAAATTCGTGAATAGCAAATGAAAGACTAGATCTTATTCTCATTATTGCACTAAAAGTATTGGTTCTAGTTCTCAAATGAGCATTTTCCCTAAGAAATTCAAAAGAGTGTTTTTTTGGTTGTATGGGATAAGTTTCTGGATTCGATTCACCAAGGATTTTAAATTCCTCAACTACAACTTCAACTTTTTGTTTCAAACCCTGACTTTCAGATAATATCCCAATTATTTGAATTGCAGCTCCCGTGTTGATTTTTTTTAGGACATTAGATTGGATATTTTCATAATCAATAACACATTGTAGATTTTCTATCGTTGAGCCATCATTTAATGCAATAAACCTATTTGCTCTAAATGTCCTTACCCATCCGTTAATTTTTATTTTTTCTCCAATTAACGATTTAGAATTTAATATGCTATTAATATTAATTTGATTCATCAAGAATAGTTTTATTCAAAGATATATTATTGCAGTAAACTTTTATAAATTAAAATTTAAAAAAAATTAACCAATTTTTTTCAATGAGAGCAAAAGAGATGGTAAAAGTAACAGATTAGACATCATTGCCAATAAAAGTGTAATTGAGACTAGAGAGCCTAATGCTACAGTACCTCCAAAGTTTGAGACTATAAATACAGAGAAACCAAAAAATAAAACGATCGATGTGTAAAACATACTTAATCCCGTCTCCTTTATTGAATTGTATACAGACCTCTTAATATTCCAATTACTTTCTGTAAGTTCTTGTCGGTATTTTGCTAAAAAATGTATTGTGTCATCTACTGAAATTCCAAATGCTATACTGAAAATTAGGATAGTCGATGGTTTAATTGGAATACCTATAAAACCCATAAGTCCCGCCGTGATTAATAAAGGTAAAAGATTGGGTATTAGGGATATGATTATCATTCTAAAATTTTTAAATAAGTATGCCATAAATACAGCAATAAGTAAAATTGCCAGCCCAAGAGACCAAACAAGGTTTTCCACTAAAAAATAAGTACCTTTTTGAAATAGATATGCTTTTCCAGTAATGAATACTTCATATTTATCGGAAGGTAAAACATTTTTTCTCTTAATAATCTCATTTAATTCTTCTTCAATTCTTTCCATTCTTTCAATCTTCATGTCTGTCATAAAAGTTGTTATTCGAGTGTATTGAGCAGTACTATCAACGTAAGGCTTTAATAAATCCATATCGCCAGAAACTTGAGAATTTTTTACATAAGGTAAAATAAAAGTCTCTTCTTGTTTTGTTGGAACTTGATAATATTTAGGGTCGCCGTTATAAAATGCTTGTTTAGAAAATTTAACACCGTTTACCAATGAAATAGGAGTAGACAGCTCTGGAAATTCAGAAATTGCATTTTGTACTTTTTCTATTCGCCTAATCGTCGAAAGTTTACTCACCTCAAGTTTTCTGCCTGCATCGATATAAATTTCAAGAGGTAAAATTCCGTTAAATTCCTTTTCATAGTATAAAATATCATCGTAGAATTCAGTATTTTTTGGCATGTCATCTATAAAGCTTCCCGAGATTTCAATTTTATTAATTCCAATTATGCTAATTGCAAGTAGAATAACGGACACTATAAAAACTTCAACTCTATTATACTTCACTACTTTTACCATCCAATTAAAAAGAGAATTAACCCATTTCTTATTTTGATGCTTTAAGTGCTTTTCAGGAGGTTTTGGTAAAAAACTATAGACAATTGGAATTATTAATAAACACAAAATAAAAATTGATAGTATACTGAGCGATGCAACAACTCCAAATTCTTTTAGCAATTTACTATTAGTTGCAATGAAGGTGGCAAATCCAGATGCGGTTGTTACATTAGTCATTAAAGTAGCATTCCCAATTTTTGTAATTACTTTTTGTAATGAAAGTGATTTATCTCCATGCTTATTAAGTTCATGCTGATATTTATTAATCAAAAAAATACAATTAGGCATACCAATTACAATAATGAGAGGGGGAATGATTGCTGTTAAAACGGTTAATTCATAACCCAGTATACCAACAATACCAAGTGTCCACATAACGCCTATACAAACTGTAAAAATTGAAACAGTTGTTGCTCTAATCGATCTGAAAAAGAAAAAGAATATTAGTGAAGTTACTATTATTGCAAGAAATATAAATTTACCAAGCTCTTCTTTAATTGTTTCAGAATATTTTGTTCTTACATAAGGCATTCCAGAAATTCTAACGTCAAGGTTATGAACTTTCTCAAACTCTAAAACCTTAGGTAGGAGGATATTATTTATAAATTCTTCTCTTTGGACAGTATTTACAACTTCATTTTTTAAATTAATTGCAGTTCTAATTGCTTCCGTTTCAGAATTGAGTAAAAATTTATCATAAAACGGAGTTTTATTAAAAATTTCATCTTTCAATATTTTAAGCTGTTTATTGTCTTTGATGGAGTCATTAAAAAATGGTTCAATGTAAAAGCGTTTTTCTTCTTTATTCTTTTTCAGTTTTTGTAAGTCTCCAAATGCAATTACCGTTGAAACCTCATCGTAATTTTTGAAGCTTTGCGATAGAGAATTCCAAGCATTCAATTTATCTAACCGAAATAATGATGAGTCTTTAACGGAAATTACGACTAGATTACCCTCTTCTCCGAATTTTTCTGTGAAGCGTTTGTACTTTATATTTTCTGGATGAGTATCAGGTAAAAGGTTTGCCTCAGTGTAAGTAAATCTTATGTTATTCCAATTAGTGCTGAAAAAATAAGTTACTAAAGCAAGTAAAGAAATAATTAGTATTCTATTATTTAAAATGGTTCTGGATATAATTTTCCAAAATGATGAAAATTTACTAACTACTCTTTTTCGAAAAATTGACAATAGAAGAAGGATAAACAATAGTGAAAAAACTATTGTAAAAAATGTCATATTTTCATTTATCCAGTCTGTTATCATTTTAAAATTTCGAATAATACTATAATAATTATGCAATTACATAGTCATTATTTCATTCTTTTTTATTTCAAAAATCTTATCTAATTTATCTGTGTGAGAATCAGTTAGTTCTTGAATATCAATTTCGGCATTTTTCTTTACATCGTCAGAAAAATCCTCGTTATTTTTAATTTGGTTATTGGCATCTTTTCTAGCATTTCTAATAGCTATTTTAGCATCTTCTATTTCAATTTTTGCCTGTTTTACAAGTTCAATTCTTCTCTCTTCTGTTAATACAGGTACATTGATAATTATATTTTCACCATTATTCATGGGGTTAAATCCTAAATTTGCAAGCTCAATCCCTTTTTCAACTTCCTCTAGAATAGATTTGTCCCATGGTTGAATAATCAATGTTTTTCCGTCAGGAGTGTTTATGTTTGCTACTTGATTTATCGGGGTTTTGGTTCCATAATAATCAACAAAAACATTTATTAACATATTAGGATTTGCTTTTCCAGCCCTAATATTTAAGAGTTTCTTTTCTAAATGCGAAATAGCATTAGCCATAGACTCCCTTGTTAAATCAAAAATTATCTTTAATTCTTCATTCATCTAATCAAAGATTTACAATAGTTCCTATTTTTTCTCCGTTTAATACTCTAAACAAATTATTTTCAATATTCATATCAAAAACAATTATTGGTAAATTATTTTCATAACTAAGGGTAAAAGCTGTTGTATCCATTATCTTTAGACCTTTTTTGATAGCTTCATTAAAAGTAATTTTTTCAAATTTAAAAGCCTTTGAATTTTTTTTCGGGTCTTCGCTGTAAATACCATCAACTCTGGTACCTTTTAAAATAACATCAGCTTGAATTTCTATTGCTCTTAATACTGCAGCCGAATCAGTAGTGAAATAAGGGTTACCAGTTCCTGCACAAAAAATAACGATTCTACCTTTGTCAAGGTGTCTTATCGCTTTTCTTTTAATATATGGCTCTGCAACTTTATTTACATTTATTGCACTTTGTAATCTCGTTGGAATATTTAAATTTTCTAATGTGTTTTGAAGAGCCAAACCATTAATTAAAGTTCCAAGCATCCCCATATAATCACCCTGAACACGGTCAATTTTAAACTCATTATTAAATCCCCTGTAGATATTACCTCCACCAATAACTATCGCGACTTCTGCCCCAACATCATAAACCTTTTTAATTTCATTAGAATATTTTAGGAGAATTTCTGAATCGATACCACTATTTTTATCTCCAGAAAGAGCTTCACCAGAAAGTTTTAAAAGAACTCTTTTATATTTCATCTAAGAGATTAAATTACAACACAAATATAATATAGATTTGCCTTGAAAAAAAATAAGAGAAAACTAATATTAGCCTATTGAAACACGACCGAATGAAGTGATATAAATATTAGAACTATAATTAGATAAATATTGTGAGACTGAAATTTTACTATCCTTTATAAAAGACTGATTAACTAAAGTATTGTCTTTGTAAAAACGTTTCATTTTGCCTTCTGCAATTTTTTCAATCATATTTTCTGGCTTTCCTTCATCTTTCAATTGTCCTTTTATTATGTCCAACTCTTTTTCAATTGTCTCAGAATCAATACTATCTTCATTTAAAGCAAGTGGATTCATTGCTGCAATTTGCATAGATATGTCTTTTGCTGCTATAGAATCACCTTCAAACTTCTCATTAAAACCAACCAATGATGATATTTTATTTCCAGCATGGATATATACTCCTACAAAACTAGCATCAATCCTTTGAAAATCATTTAATTGAATTTTTTCACCGATGACTCCTGTTTGTTCAATTAATTTTTCCTCAACAGAAAGTTCGCCAAATTTACTCTTTAATAGTTCATCTTTAGTTTTACAATACAATGCAATTTTTGCAATACTAGTAGCTAAACTTATAAAGTCTTCATTTTTTGCAACAAAATCGGTTTCACAAGCCAAAACAATACCAATAGCTGAAGTATTTTCATCATTGCTTAAAGCAATAGCTACACCTTCAGATGATTCACGATCAGCTCTTTTGGCAGCTACTTTTTGCCCCTTTTTTCTTAAAATTTCGATTGCTAAATCAAAATCTCCATTTGAATCAACAAGCGCGTTCTTGCAGTCCATCATACCGGCACCTGTATGCTTTCTTAATTTATTAACCTCTGAGGCAGTTATCTTGTTCATGATTATTTTGTTTTATTACTTGATTCAGCATTATTTGTATCGTCTTTATCAGACTCATCTACTTTTGTTTCATTCTGCTTGTTAAGCTTATTATCAGTTTCTTTTTGTATTTCATTTTCCCTATCCTTTAATCCCTCTTTTACAGCATTTGAAATAATTTCAAAAATTTTAGAGATGGATTTTGAAGCATCATCGTTGGATGGAATTACATAATCAATTCCTCTTGGATCTGAGTTTGTATCAACCATTGCAAAAATTGGAATATTAAGTTTTTGAGCTTCCTTGACAGCAATTTTTTCTCTTAGAATGTCAACAATGAATATTGCACCTGGAAGCCTTGTCATCTTTGAAATAGACCCAAGATTCTTTTCTAATTTTTCTCTAAGTCTTCCAATTTGAAGTTTTTCTTTTTTGGATAAAGAATTAAATGTTCCATCTTCTTTCATTCTGTCGATTGAGGACATCTTTTTTACCGCCTTTCTGATGGTTACAAAATTTGTTAGCATACCCCCCGGCCATCTTTCAGTAATATACGGCATATTCATCTTTGTTGAGGATTCAGAAACTACATCTTTTGCCTGTTTTTTAGTTGCTACAAAAAGTATTTTTCTGCCAGATGCAGCAATTTTTTGCAATGCGTTTGCAGCTTCATTTAGCTTTGCTGCAGTTTTGTAGAGGTTAATAATATGGATTCCGTTTTTTTCAGAGTATATGAATGGTGACATATTTGGATTCCATTTTCTGGTTAAGTGACCAAAATGAACACCTGCATCAATAAGTTCTTTTACTTTTATTTCTTTCATTATTTTAGTTTACGTTCTTGATTTTAGCAATATCAAAGTGGTATTCAACTAATAGCCTTTAATATTTAGATGCTAAACTAATTTTATATGTTCTATCTCTTAGAGAACTGGAATTTTTTCCTTGCTTTCTTTTGACCAAACTTTTTTCTTTCAACCATTCTAGGATCACGGGTTAAAAGACCCAATGGCTTGAGTAATTCTCGGTTTTTTTCGTCTACCTCACATAAAGCACGTGATATTGCCAATCTCACAGCTTCCACTTGTCCAGTGATACCACCACCATAAACATTAACATTCATATCATATTTACTTTCAAGTGAACAAACTTTAAATGGTTGATTTATTTTAAATTGTGAGGTTGGAGTTGGAAAGTAAGTTTTCCAGTCTTTACCATTTATAACAAAACTACCCTTGCCATTTTTTAAATAAATTCTAGCAACAGATGTTTTTCTTCTTCCAATTTTATGTATAACCGAGTCCATATTTTAAAATTTACTCAAATCAATTAGTTCAGGGTTTTGTGCAATATGCTTGTGTTCATTGTCTTGATAAACATGCAAGTTTCTAAAAAGATTAGCACCAAGTTTATTCTTTGGCAGCATTCCTTTGACAGCTTTTTCAATAATAGAGTCTGGATTTTTTTCAAACTGTTCATTTGCGTTGAGAGAGCGTTGACCACCAGGATAACCAGTGTATCGTATATATTTTTTTTGCTCCCATTTTTTACCTGTAAGCTTGATATTTCTAGAGTTGATAACAATAACATAATCACCACAATCAACATGAGGTGTATAGTTGGGTTTATGTTTACCTCTAAGTAGAACTGCAACTTTACTAGCCAGTCTGCCTAAAGTTTGATTTTTAGCATCAACAACTACCCAGTCTTTTTTAACTGTTTTTTTATTTGCCGAAATTGTTTTAAAACTAAATGTATCCAAATTTCTATATTTATAGCTTCTTCTCTAAAAGAGCATGCAAATCTACAATTATATATTTGATTAGCAAACAGATAAAGATTTTTTTTTATGGAGAAGAATTTGTTGCTTAGTGTGCTTCTAGCCAGTTTAACCCATAATTAATGTCAACCTTAAGGGGAACTTCTATTTGATAAGCATTCATCATTTCAGATTTGACCATATCAATAACTTTATTAAGTTCGGGTTTAAAAACATCAAATACAAGCTCATCGTGAACTTGCAATAACATTTTACTCTGATAATCCTCAGATTCTAATTTATTTTGAATATTTATCATTGCAATCTTAATAATATCTGCAGCACTTCCTTGAATAGGTGCATTAATAGCATTTCTCTCAGCAGCCCCTCTAACTACAGCATTTCTTGAATTTATATCTTTAAGATACCTTCTTCTACCAAGCAAGGTTTGAACATATCCATTATTTCTTGCAAATGAAATTTGATTTGATATATATTCCTTAAGTCTAGGATACTTTTTGTAATAGGTGTCGATAAGCAGCTTTGATTCATTTCTGTTTAAATTTGTCTGGTTACTTAATCCAAAAGCAGAAACTCCATAAATAATACCAAAGTTTACAATTTTAGCATTTGATCTTTGTTCACGACTTACATTTGAAATAGGTACATTAAAAACTGAAGATGCTGTCGCCGCATGAATATCTTCATCATTTTTGAATGCATTTATCATATTTTCCTCTTTACTAATTGATGCTATGATCCTCAGCTCAATTTGTGAATAGTCAGCAGCCAAAATAAAATAATCTTTATTTTTAGCAATAAATGCTTTTCTGATTTCTCTACCTCTCTCACTTCTTATTGGAATATTTTGAAGGTTTGGATTTATACTACTTAATCTCCCTGTAGACGCAACAGTTTGAACATATTGTGTATGAATTCTTGCCGATTTACTGCTTACTTGTTTTGGTAGTGAATTAATGTAAGTATTTAATAATTTGGAAATACTTCTGTATTCTAAGATTAACTTTATAATAATATTTTCGTCTATTAGTTCAGCTAATATATCTTCAGAGGTTGAATATTGTCCGGTTTTTGTTTTTTTTGGTTTACTACTAATTTTTAATCTTTCAAAAAGAACTTCTCCAAGTTGTTTTGGCGAAGAAATATTAAATTCTATACCTGCAATTTTATATATTTTTTCTTTAAGTATGTTCAGGTCTTTTGTTGTTTTTTTTGATAAATTTTTTAAAAAATGCGAATCTAAATTTACCCCAATTCTTTCCATTTTAGACAGGGTTTTTAATAGTGGAATTTCTATTGATCTATATAACTCAAGCAATTTAAATTTTTCTAAATCTTTATTTAATAATTCTTCTAGTTGAATATTGATGTTGGCTATTTCACTGCTTAAAAGCTCAGAGGATTTCTTATCTATCTTCGCATCAAGATAGCTGTTAGATAAATTAGTTAAATCATGACTTATGTCTGGGTTGATGAGATAATGTGCAAGTTTCACATCAAAAATTTCACCTTTAATTATAACCCCCTCATTTTCAATTAATTTGATATCACTCTTTAAATCTCCAGAAATTTTTAAAATATTTTTGTTTTCAAATAATTGTTTTAGAGCATTTTTGAATCCCTCATAATCTTTTGAAATTTCATAAGTTATTCCCTTTTCCCAGCATAACGAAATTTCCTTTAACGAAAAATCATCACTGTCAGAAATTAAATTATAGCTTACTTTTTTTTGCTTTTTTAATCTTGATAGGAATAAATTCATAGATCTTTCTGAAATAATTTTTTGCGACGTTAATTCCAGTTTGTTTGGATTATTGCTGCTAATTTGATTATCAAACAAACTAAATTGACCGAAATCAGCATTTATTGATTCATCATTTTTTTTCAAAGGATTTGCAACTTCAATGATATTTTTTGAATTTGTAAAAATAGAATTTAATGAACTGCTCAATCTTCTAAATTCAAGTTCATCAAATATCTTTTTTGTTTCGTCTAGATTTTTGGGGTTTAATTTAAAATTATTTATCTCATAGCTGATCGGAACATCGGTGATTATTGTTGCTAGCTTTTTTGAGAGTATACCCAATTCTTTATTTAGCTCAATCTTTTCTTTTAGCTTTCCCTTCAATTTATCTGTATTATTCAATAAATTTTCAATCGAGCCATATTCATTAATGAATTTCTTAGCAGTTTTATCTCCAACTCCTGGCAACCCAGGAATATTATCAATAGAGTCCCCTTTCATTGCAAGAAAATCTATTACTTGAGATGTTTTAGAAATTTCAAATTTTTCCAAAACTTCTTTTACACCCCAAGTTTCATATCCACCTCCAAAAACCGGCCTGTAAATAAATACTGAATCATTTACAAGTTGAGCAAAGTCTTTGTCTGGTGTTACCATATATGTCATATAATTTTCTAGACTTGCTTTTTTTGAAATGGTTCCAATGATATCATCAGCTTCATATCCATTTTTAACAAGTATTGAAATACCTAAGGAATTAAGAATATTCTCAATAATTGGAACAGCAATTTTTATAGCTTCGGGTGTTTCATCCCTGTTTGCCTTATATTTTTCATAAATTTTAATCCGATCCTTACTTCCTCCTTTGTCAAAACAAACAGCTAAAAACTCAGGCTTTTCTCTTTTTATCACATCAAACAAAGAGTTTGTGAAACCTAGAATTGCAGATGTATCTAACCCTTTTGAATTTATTCTTGGATTTTTAATAAACGCATAATATCCCCTAAAAATTAAAGCATATGCGTCGATTAAGAAAAGTTTTTTTTTAACTACCATTTACTACATTACAAATTTAAAATAATCCAGGTTTTGGTTGTTGCCTCTTTTTTATATTCCATGTTCCAATGACAATTGGACCTGAAATATTGCTATCAGATGAAAAAGTTTTTTCATAAGTAAAACCATGTCCAAAGGATGCCATGCTTGAACTTTTTATAAAACTTCTTCTGTTCATTCTAAATTAATTTTTGCTTGGAAAGAATTTTTTTAGTTGTAATTGAATAGATTAACAGAAAAATAAAACATAAAACAGCAATCCAATAAGATGAAATTATTCCAAAAATGTCCGCAAGTTTTCCCTGAAGTGGTGGAATTATTGCCCCACCTAATATCATCATTACCAAAAAAGAAGATCCCTGCGAAGTATATTTTCCAAGACCAGTGATACTTAGCGAAAAAATGCAAGGCCACATTATTGAACAAAACAATCCGCCTGTTAAAAATGCAAAAAGGGCGATATTTCCAGAACCAAATATTCCTATTAACATAGCTATTATTCCAAGTGAACTAAATATTGTCATGATTTTTACAGCATTATCTTTGGCTAGATAGAAGCCAATTATTTGAATTATAATGAGTAGGGAAAATATACCGATTTCCACCAAAGTTAGTGGATTACTAAATGCATTTACAGCTATAATAACTCCAAAAGCAATAAAAGGGGTAATAAACAAAAGTATTTTCTTTAAAGAATTCGAGATATCAAAAGCACCTATTGAACCAGTCCAGCGGCCAATCATTAATCCACCCCAATATAGTGCAATATATTTTGCACTTTGAGCCTCATCAAGTACGGCCAATCCTATAGCATTTATACCTTCTCCAACATCAACTTTAAGCAGCTCACCCAAGTTACTTTGTATTGTAACCTCAACACCTACATAAGTAAAAATTCCCAACATACCCCAAGCAAGCTGAGGATATTTTAAAGCCCCCCATCCTTGAGAGTTTTTACTAGCAGAAGAATTTGCTTTAAAAATTAATCCAAATACAGAAATGAGGCAAGCTGTTGTTAGAATTAATCTATAGTTTTCAAGATCTGTAACTTTTGTATTTTCAAATGCTGGAGTGTAAGAATAAAAAATCCAACCAAATGATATTGTCATTATTACAGTCATGATTATTAACATGTTTTTAGCTTTGGAGGCTGGCTCAAAAGGCTCATCATTTTTAGCATCAGGTAAATTCTTTGAAACGTAAAAAAATATTGCTACTAGAAGAAATGCAATTGCAACTGCAATGTATAGGCCTTGAACTGAACTTAGCTCAATAATATCCCAATCAACTTCTGATGCAGAACCAAACAAAACAAAAGCAATTAATATTGGGCCAATCGCTGTTCCAAATGAATTAACGCCTCCAGCTAAATTAAGCCTATTTGAACCTGTTGATTGATCGCCGAGAGACACAGCAAAGGGATTTGCAGCAGTTTGTTGAAGTGAGAACCCCAACCCAATTATAAACAATGCAATTAAAACGTAATAGAAAACTTGTGTATCACCTTGCTCTGCACCATTAACAGAAGGATACATAAATACCGCACCTAATATTGAAATCAGTAATCCATAAATAATTCCTTTTTTATATCCCCAATTATTTAATATGTCAATTTTAGAATAGCTTGACCATATGAATAAAATTAATGCACCAATGAAATATGCACCATAGAATGCGAATTCAACAAGCTGAGCTTGAAATTGGTCAATCTGAAAATATGTTTTGCAAAATGGAATAAACACTCCGTTGGAAGCGCCAAAAAATCCCCAGAAGAAAAAAACAGTTATTAAAGTAAATAAGGCCGGATTATTTTGATTTTTCATAGTTTATAGCTTGGATTTATTTTTCTAAAATAATAAAAACATGAATATTATTTTGTGATTAAATTTTAAAGATTTTAACAAAATTTGGCTAAAAGGGTTTTACAGCTATAATAGGAACTCAATATAAGAGTTTAGTACTTCTAATTCTTTTTCTAAAAACTCTTCTTGTTCAAAATCAATTATTGTATTGATAAGTGATCTATATCTTTCAATATCGATATATATGTCTTCAATATATTTAATTTTATTTGAATTTGAAACTTGACTAAAGTAATCCAAACTCTCTTTATATTTCTTACTAATTTTTATGTAAATTTCTTTACCTTTTTCTTCTTTACCAATTACATAGTAAGATGATATAAATTCTTCTAACAATGTATAATAACCGTATTCGTCAATCGGCATATTTTTCATTGTAATGTCAAGTATATTTTCAGCTGATTTAAAATCATTTTCATCGATTAATTTTTGAATTAGCCTAGAAATATTTCCCCTATAAGTAATACTATTTTTTCTGGATTCCACATCTAAATAAACATCTTTTTTTTCTCTTTTACCCCACTTCCAATTTTTAACAATTTCAACCATTTTTTCACTGTCAATTCTCCCCATCTTATACGGTTCATTTTCATTAATTGGTGTTTTAATTGGTACTAGTTTGTAACACATTCCATCAAGTTGTAGGTATTCTTTCATCCATATATAGTCCTCGTCTCCGAATGCTCCACCTGAAAAATATATTGGCCTTTTCCATTCATTTTCAGCAATTATGTCTAGCATTATTAGTCTATTTTTATAAATTGCTTGTGAATTAATTTTTAAAATTATCTCATCAAGAATCTTATCTTCATATTTTTCATCGACAATTCCATATTTAAGAACGTTTTCTTTATTCACTGGAATTTTTATATTTTCAGTCGGTAGAAAATTTGAGTTTAAATCTTGACTCCTATATAATGAAGTATCGTAGCCTTGTAGGTCTAGAAGAAGTCCATATCTGTTATCATCATTTGTTATAAAATCAATTACTCCTTTGATATCCCAAAGAGAATCTGTGACAACATCCTTAATTATGTAGTCTCGTGTGCCATGTCTATACTTTTCATGTTCCAAGCTTGAAGGAATGGGATTGCTTTCATATGCTTTTCTTTTCATTTGATCAATGTACCAGTCTGTACTAAGTAGGCTGGTATTTACAACTCTAACATCAGTTCTTATGCCTTCAATTTCTTGTGCATACCAAAGTGGAAAAGTATCATTATCACCAATTGTAAATAGAATTGCGTCTTTATCACAGGATTCAAGGTAATTAACCGCCATTGAATGGGCAGAATATCTGTCACTTCTATCATGGTCATCCCAATTATTTGAAATAAGATTTATAGGTAAAAATAAAAAGCAAAAAAATAAGATAATAATTAGGCCAAAATTAGATTTGAGTTTGTGCATAATTGTACTTAAATAGTATACTCCAATGCCAATCATTATTGAGAACACATAAAATGATCCGACCACTGAATAATCTCTCTCTCGTGGTTCAAATGGTCTAACATTAGTATATACTTGAATTGCCATTCCAGTAAAAACAAAGAAAATTAATAAAATCCAAAAATAATCTGTGCTCTTTTGTTTAAGAAAAGTAAAGCCTATGATTCCAAAAATTAGTGGTAATAAATAATATGTATTTCTTGCTTTATTATCTAAAATATCGCCTGGTAAGTTTTCTTGTGTGATGCCCAAGTGTAGTTTATCAATAAAACTTATTCCTGTAATCCAATTTCCATTTAAATTCTTCTTACCTTGAATATCATCCTGTCTTCCAGAAAAATTCCACATAAAATAGCGAAAATACATATAGCCCAATTGATACTCAAATAGGTAATATAAATTACTTAGAAAAGAAGGCTTCTCAATATCCAAAAACTGTCCAT
>CACLCL010000016.1 GCA_902605445.1 uncultured Bacteroidota bacterium
ATCAAATTGAAAAGTTAAACCTATCTATTTTAGATAAAAATGTTTTAAAAAAAATTTATGATATAAAAAAGTTGGCACTATTAGAGTACCACACATATAATTGGACGCGTAAAACTCTTGAAAACTTTTTAAAATCAAATATGTATATAACAACAATAGATGAATATGTGGTTGGTCAGTTTTCAAAAAATAAAGGTACAGTAACTTTAAATGATTACAAAAATGTAGTTAAGGCCTTCAAAAAACATTTAGGAAAAGGTAATATTTTTTTCGAAGATGTTTTAAATCTTGAAAACATAAAGAAATTTAAAGTGAATGCGATGACAAATGGAGTTAAAGAGTCTTCTGTAAGTTCGTACATTAAAAAAATGGCAATTATTCTAAAAAATGCTTTTGAAGACGGATTGGTCTCAAAGAAAATCAATATTCCAAAATTTATAATCAAGAGAAATGTAAAGGATATAGAACAATTAAACTTTGATAAAAAGGAGTTTATTTACGCTATAAATAAATCTAATAGTATAAGTGAGGTTCAATCATTAACTGTATTTCTGTTACTTTCAGTCTGTGGGGGAATGAACCCATCTAATATCATTAACTATTACAACGATAAAAAAAATAAATTAAAATTAATCGGGTCAATGATTTATGAAAATAATTTTTCATACATGCGTTTTCTAAGCTCTAAGAAGGGAAATAATTATAAATATGTAAAAATTAATAAAAGTATAGAAAGACTATTGGAAATTACAAAAACACTATTCTATATTACTCATTATAAAAAATATAGTTTCATTCTAGCCTCCTACACTGAAAAAAATAAGGTTTTTAATTTTGATATAAACAAGTACAATAATCTTTACAGAAATACATGGAATATTCTGCAAAAAAATTTAAAATTAAATTACAAATACAAATTCAGCAATGCAAAACCATTATATGAGAATATTTTGCAGGAAATAGAGATGAAAAAATTTGTTAGTGATATAATGTTTGGTAAAATTTCAGAAGGAAGGATATTAGGTTTTAGAGGTGATGTTTCCGAGATCAAACATGAACTTGAAATGGCTCAAATGAAATTACAAAGGAAATTTTGGCTGGATGAACTTTTAGAAATAATTAATAATAAATTAAAGTTCCTCCATCTTGATATTAGTCAATGTTCAATAAATAAGAGTACCACTCCTGCAAACCACAGACGGTTTTTATCACAAATTAGTATGATTAGGGCTAATTAAATTTTAAACGGCAATTTAGTTTGCTTTATTAATAATTTATATAAAAGGAATCGAAAATAGCTTTCTATCTGTTTCTCAGCTTAGCGAGCATTCTTAAAATTTCAAGATATAGCCAAACTAGGGTAACCAAGAGACCAAATGCTCCATACCATTCCATATATTTAGGTACACCCATTTCTGCACCTTCTTCAATAAAATCAAAATCAATGACAAGATTAAGCGAAGCAATTACTACAATTAGTAGGCTCGCGCCAATACTGAAAAGAGATGAGTTAGTGGGATCTAAAATTGAAACACTAACTCCAAAAAAGCTAGCTATGAAAGAAAACAAGTATAGTAGAAAAACACCACCTGTTGCAGCAAAAAGACCTAATTTAAAGTTCTGAGTTGGTTTGATTATCTTAGATCTGTAGGCAAATAATAATGAAAATAAGATAAATACAGTAAGACAAATAGCCTGAAAAACAAGACCATCGTACATTTGGCCATAAATAAATGAAATTGAACCCAGCATTAAGCCTTCTAATATTGCGTATATTGGAACTGTAATTGGTGACCATTGTCTCTTAAACATTGTTACAATCGCTACAATAAAACCACCAATTCCACCAATCATAACCCAGTGAAACCCCTCAGAGCCTAGAGAAAATGTATAATATCCAGCGGCTACCAATAAAAATAAACTAAGTGCTGTTTTATTAACAGTACCTTCAATAGTCATAGTGTTATCAAGTAATAAAGAGTTATTTTTAACTGTAGATTTAAATGTATGCTTGTTAAGAGCTGGATTTGATGTTCTGTAAGATAAATGCGTGTTTTTCATTATTAAACAATTTTAATGCAAATTTAAATAAATTTTAAAAAAAATAATGTAAAAATCAATTAGCACGTCAACAGGTTATAATTTGTTAAAATTAGATAGCTTAAATTGTCGATTTAGCAAAAAAAAAGTTGTTTTTTAAATAATTTCGTATATTTGCGTCATATTAACTAAAAAACTGATTTAAAATGAAAAAATTATTACTTTTTATTACGGTATTATTTTTCGGTATTTCTACAACTAATGCACAGGATGCTACGTATGGCTATGAAAAAGGTGACTGGGTTTTAGGTGGTGGAATTACATTTGGTTCTATGGATTTAGATGGTGTTGAAACTAAAATGAACACTATTGCTCCTCAGGCAGGATACTTTTTAAATGAGAACTCTGCAATTGGACTTTCTTTGGGACTTTTAAGTACAGATGTTGATGGTACTAAAGTGTCTAACACGGATTTTGGTGTTGCTTACTATAACTACTTCCTAGATTTAGGTGAAAAAACTAAAGTATGGTGGGGTATAGGATTTGGTACTACAAGTGGAGACAGTTTTGATGATGCTCAAACCAGAATTACATCTGGATTTGGTATGAACTACTTCATGACTGAAGACATCATTGTAAACTTTGGATTGGCTAATATCCTTGCATATGTTAAGGAAGGTGACGATTCTACAATGATGATTGGATGGGATGGTGAAATCGCTAATATGAGCGCAACTCCTACTTTATCAATTTTCTTTAAACTTTAATAAGAAGAGAAAATAAATCATATTAAAATAAAAAACCGCCTAAATGGCGGTTTTTTTATTCTTTACGTACAAATTGTACAACCTTGTTAACCATATCTTTATTAACTTCTAAAGTTGGATCAGAATAAGTTTTAATATTTTCTAATCTGTTAGAAGATGCCTGCTTAAATATATGATTCATTCCTTCAATAATATACATTTCAGAGTTTGGACTAGCGTTATCTAAACTAATTGCATCCTGAACACTAACCTGTACATCATTCGTTCCTTGAATAATCAGAATAGGAATATTAATTTTTGAAAATTGCTTAATTGGTTCGTAACTGGCCATATTTATCAAAAATGGCTGAACGGATGCTCTAAATAAAGAATTAAGCATTGGCGGTACTGAATCAACAGTCTGTCCTAACTGCAACTTATCGATTATTGGATTTGTCATATTTTGAATGAATTCAGGTTGGTTTAGAAGCTGATTTCTAATTGTAGATAAAATATCGACCGATGTTCCTGCAATTGACACAAATTTATCGTATGAATATTTTTGAAATGCTATTGAAGATATAAGTGACCCCTCACTATGACCAATTACTATTATCTGATTATATTTAGGAGTTTTTTTAAAAAAGTTGATAATACTTCCAAGGTCATTTATATAATCATCGAACATAAGAAGATCTTCACTCATAACCCCTTTTACACTGGCTCCAATTCCTCTTTTATCATATCTGAAACTAGAAATATCTTGCTCATATAGAGCCTCTGCTAACATTTTTAGGGAATTATTTTTATATAAAGGGTTATTACCATCTCTGTCTGTTGGTCCGGAGCCAGCAACAATGATTGTTAATTTGTCAGAATTTGATTCTAAATAGGTTCCATGTATTTTGACACCATCAAAACTTTCAACTGCTAAATCAGTCGGAAATAATGACGTTTCTTGAGATAAACATAGAGAAATACTAATAAAGAATGCAACAAAAAAACGTTTCATTTTATGACTGAGGCATCGATAAATATAAGATTAATGCAATCATAAAGAGAATTGACAAGGCTGGATATGATTTTTTAATTGGATCTTTTACTTTTAAGTGCATGAGTACTGCACCAAACATTAACACAGAGAGTAGCCAAAGATTATACTCCAATAATTCTTTTATCCATATACTTACTATTAACATTATTGCGATTGCAATTTTTAGGAATCCCACAACATACATCAACCAAATTGGAAGTCCATAAGCCTGAAACTCCTCTTTCATATTATTGGCACCTCCTCCTCTATATTCAGTTAGTTTGTTAAATCTGAAGAGCCAAACATTAATCAATCCCACAGAAATGATTAGCTGCAATATCAATGGTAAATTTTCTTTCATGAATTAATTTAAATTAGTTAGTTTCCTTAAATATATAAAATTATTTTAATTGCTTTGGAAATTTTATATCTATGATAGTGCTATTTTCAGCGCATATATCTTTCCAATGCCTACAATTAAATTCTATTATAGCCAATCCTGTAGTTGGCAAATTTTCGAGATTAGCATTGGTTAAATTATTAATCAAATTAGTTAAGCCTGGATTATGAGCAAGTATTAATGATGATGAGAATTGTTCTGAATAGTCTTTTACAAGTTTTAAAATTAAGTTCGAAGAAGAGTGATATAGCTTATCGTCATAAAAAATTTTACCAAACGAAATTTCGTATTTAAAAAATTTAGATGTTTCAACTGTTCTGACAGAGCTACTGCAATGCATTATATCAATTTTTTTGATTTGTTTACTTAAATATTTTGACATAATAGGCCCATCCGTTTTACCCCTCTTATTTAGCGGTCTATTAAAATCAGAAAGTGAAAAATCCTTCCATGAAGATTTTGAGTGACGCACTATTATTAATTTCTTCATTTATATTTTTAAATGATAATAAACTTAATTACTTTTTTGATTTTTTAAAAAAGTATTAGCACTAATTAATAAAGGTATAATTGTTGAATTAAATAAAATTATTAAATTCCAAATTATGGATTCTTTAACTCAAATAGTCCTTGGCGCATCAGTAGCCGAAGCTACATTAGGAAAGAAAATCGGTAACAAGGCCATACTATATGGAGCTATTGCAGGAACCATTCCTGATTTGGATATAATTTTAAAATTTTTTGTAGATGATTTGTCAGCGACAGAGATGCATCGTGGCTTTTCACATTCTTTATTGTTCCCTTTTATAATAGCCCCCATTTTAGGTTTATTTTTAAAAAAGATCCATCAAAAATTATCAAACGTAAGTTACTTAGATTGGACAAAATTGTTTTTTTTTTCAATTATCACCCATCCTATTCTTGATGCACAAACGACATGGGGAACCCAATTATTTTGGCCTCTGAATTATAGGATTGCCACTGATAACATATTCATAATAGACCCATTATATACTATTCCATTTCTTATATTTCTGATTATTTGTTCATTCCAAAAAAACACCTCAAAAAAAAGGAAATTTTACAATAATCTTGGATTAATTATTAGTTCTTCATATTTGGTTTTAACATTTGTTTCTAAAGGAATAGGACTTTATAACATTCAAAGCGCATTAGAAAAAGAAAATATTGAGTATATAAATTTGAATACAAAGCCTACATTTTTTAATAGTATTCTCTGGGCTGGACAAATAGAAACAAAAGATTCATATATATTCACATATTATTCATTATTTGACAAATCAAATGTTGTATTTTCAAAAGCATTTACAAAAAACCATCAAATACTAAATCCTATTATTGAAAACAAAAAAATTAAACAATTAATAAATATTTCAAACGGAAAGTATATTATTGAAAAAAAAGATGAAAAAATTATTTTTTGGAATTTAAAATTAGGGCAGGGCGGTTTTAGCAAAAA
The DNA here is from genome assembly GCA_902605445.1 of uncultured Bacteroidota bacterium. Lineage (GTDB taxonomy): Bacteria > Bacteroidota > Bacteroidia > Flavobacteriales > Flavobacteriaceae > MED-G13. The sequence goes on from CACLCL010000016.1 coordinate 5,700, forward strand.
TGCATCTCCATTAATATGGTCGTATGAAATTACACAAAATAACAACGAAATTTTAGTGAGCCCTGGTAAATCATTCAGAGAAAACAGAAACTACAAAGAAGAATTTAACGAATTTTTATATCGGTTAAGAGGAATTTGACTTAATTTTATATAAATAATTATTCTTAATGTCAAATCCCTTAATAATCATATTTACATTATTTATTTTAAATTGGATAATAAGAATTCAACTAAGAAAAAATCCAAAAAATAGGACTTTAATGTTAATCAGTTTTGGTATTAGTTTTAGTATGATTGCATATACGGTATATTACTTCGTTTTTATGAGGTAATTTACATAATCAAAAGACGCATAATCATTTGATATTTGACCATTTCCAGATGCATATACACCTAAATGTGCACCTGTGTATCCATTGCTTTTGATAATTGAATAATCTAAAGACTTAACAAAAATAAATTCTTTGCCGTTTAATGAATAGGATAATTCATATTTTGATTTGCTTGCTGTGACTTTAAACTCAATTTGGCCTTTATAATTGTTGATTTCAGAAACAAATGAATCCTCCAAAACGCCATCTTTTATCGCATTAATCTGAACTAAAATGTTGTCATTTTGCTTAATTAATGTAAAATTAATGTAGTTATTGTCTTTTTGAAACATGCTGACACCAGCTTCAGAACCTTCATCCTTTGGATTAAAAAACATTTTAGCTCGATACTCAAAACTGGTTTCTGTTTGTTTAAATCCCATTAAAGCAGCTCTACCTCTTTCTTTAATTATATTTTTATTACAAAATAAATTCAATAAACCTTTTTTACTGTCTATCTGAAAAATGTTATTCATAGGAAATCTTCTAAAATTCCAATTAAGGTTTAAAATTTCAGAATTAAAATCATCAATAAAGCCATTTGAAATAATTTTATTTGAATTATCAAATATCAATTGGTTTTGCAATTCAACCCTACCTGTTTCAGGGGCAACAACGGGCCACAAATATTTAATTTTCTTCCAATCATAAGGCTCTCTTTCCCAACTAACTGGAACAATAAAGGTCTCACGCCCCATATTAGAACCTCTTTCAATTTCATTTCTAATACCAAGTAATACCATATAATACCTGCCATCATCTAGCCTTACTATATCACCGTGCCCTGTGCTATTTACCCAATTATCATAGCTGAGATTTCTTGATGTTAAAATAGGATTTCTTGGATTTGAAATATAAGGCCCCTCGATTTTATCACTTAAAGCAACCATTACAGCATGATTAAAACTAGTCCCACCTTCAGCTATTAGAAGATAGTATTTACTATCTTTTTTATACATGTGTGGACCTTCAGCCCAAACCCCTCCACAGGCACCTCTCCATAATAAATGTCTTTCTCCAACTAAAACAAATTTTTGAAGATCAATCTCTTGTACCCATATTTCTCCCTCACCATCAAAGTTTGGGTCCTCTGGCTGTTGGTTTCCCACATACCAAACTCTTCCATCATCATCAAAAAATAAATCTGGATCGATTCCAGGTGCATCCAGAATATGCTTAGGCTCAGACCATGGTCCTTCAGGATTTTTGGCAGTTATAATGAAGTTTATCATTTCAGCTTTCTGTTTCTTTTCATCGAAATATACATTTGTAGAAATGATATAAAATGTGCCATTGTTGTATCTAATCGTTGGTGCATGTATACCTCCATCCGATTGTACGTCAATTAAATTCACCACAGAATTCACTTGTGATTCTTGGTGTAATCCATAGCCAATCAAATCCCAATTTATTAGATCTTTACTTTTGTGGATAGGTAATCCTGGAAAGTATTCAAATGAGGAGTTTACAATATAGAAAGTATCATCAACCTTACATATTGATGGATCGGGGTAACCACCTTTTATTATAGGGTTAGAAAATTCCTGCTGACCATAAATACATAATGCAAATAATAAAAATATAAAAATTAATTTTCGTTGTTTACAATACATTTTAACCTAATTTTGTTTTCTAATTTACAATAAATATTTACATGAATGTATTGATTACTGGTAGTACTGGGATGGTTGGTAAATCTGTGCTATATGAATGTATCAAAGATGATAGAATAAAAAAAATATATTTAATCAACAGATCATCCATTAACATAATCAATAACAAAGTTGAAGAATTCATCGAGATTGATTTTACAAAAATTAATAAGTTAAAAAACAGAATTGATAAAATTGATGCATGTTTTCATTGCATGGGCATAACATCATTTGGGCATAAATCTAACTATTATTACAAAGTCACTTTTGAAATGACAAAAATTTTAACCGATTTTGTATTTCAGGTTAATCCCAAGGCAATTATGACTTATGTTTCTGGGGAAGGTACAAGTAAAACTGAGAAAAGCAAGATTTATTGGGCGAATGTTAAAGGTAAAGCTGAAAATTATATTTTAAATAAAGGACTAAAAGATGCATATATGATTAGGTTAGGTCTCTTGATCCCCGAGAATGGAATAAAGGCCAAAACAAAACTCTACAATATATTTTATAGCGTAATGAGACCATTTTATCCTTTAATGAAAAAAATTCCTTCAATTACAACTAGTAGTAAACTAGGACTTGCGATGATTAACCTGTTTTTTTTTCCTGACCATAAAAAATACATCAATAACAAAAGAATTAATATATTGTCTTCAAAACATATAAAAATTGAATAAAAATTTAAATATTATTCTTGTTATTTTAATGATTGTTTTTGCGTGTGAGAATAATGGCGTAAATGAAGAGTCTCACAACCAAATAGCGTCACACATGATATCTGGTGTTGATATTTCACATTATCCAAAAATATTAAGCTTTAATCCTACTTTTTACGATGAAAACAATAATGAAGTAAACTTTATTAATTCACTGATTCAAAATGGTGTAAATACAATTAGATTAAGATTGTGGGTAAATCCAATAGACGAATCATCATCATTACAAGAAGTTAAAGCATTTTCAGATGAGTTAAAGGGGTTGGGGTTTAAAATTTTACTTACGCCACATTTTTCTGACACTTGGGCTCATCCGGGGCAACAACAAACGCCAAGTCAATGGAGCTCATTAAATTTTGAAGAATTAAAAAATCAGGTATTTAATTATACAAGCGAAATAATGAGTGAAATCAGTCCCGACTATATTCAAATAGGTAATGAAATAAATACAGGAATATTGTTCCCGCATGGAAGAATTCAAGATAATCAAGACCAATTTGTTGAATTAGTAAAACAAGGTGCTAATGCTGTAAGAAATAGCTCAAATGAAACAAAAATCATTCTTCATTGTGCCGGATTTGAATCCTCTGATTGGTTTTTTAATATTGTAAATGAAGTAGACTATGACATTATAGGCATTTCGTACTATCCTATGTACCACGGAAAATCGTTATCTGATTTACAAAATCAACTGTCTAATCTTTCAGCTAATTTTGGAAAAGAAGTCTTAATCGTAGAAACTTCTTACCCATTTACTTTGGGTTGGAATGATTGGACAAATAATAATTTAGGATATGAAGACCATCTAATTCTTCCAGACTATCCAGCTAGTCCAGAAGGGCAAAAAGATTTTATCAGAGATATTAAAAACTTGGTATTTGAGGTAAATAATGGTATAGGATTTTGTTACTGGGGTGCCGAGCTAATAGCCTGGGATAGTGAAACCTCAACAAACGGATCAACATGGGAAAACCAAGCTGTCTATGATTTTGATAATAAAGCTCTTCCGGTACTTCAAGAGTTTGATTTAAATTAATTTTTTAATAGCCTAAAAATAATTTTTTTATTTTCTGATTCAATTGAAAGTAAATAAACCGCTGAAGGCATATCAATACTAAAATTGAACATTTGGCCTTCACCATATCTTTTCTTATAAATCTCTTTTCCAATAAAATCATATAATGTAATAACTACATTACTATGGTTTTTCAACATATCAATAGTGATATTACCATTGGTTGGATTTGGGTATATAATAGGACTTGATACAAAGTTATTATCAATAATTCCAAGTGAAGCTTCTTGAATTATAACAGTGTAATCCTCGGTTTCACCATAATCTGTTTCTGTACATGGATCTATTGGTACCTCAGCACCCCAATTAGTCTTAGCTCTCAAAATATGCTCCCCTAAATTAGCATTTTCAGGAATAGTAAAATTTATAGTTTCCGTATGCGAACCTCCAGCCTCACCATCAGCTATCTCATAATTATTAATAATAACTTCATCCTCTGTAAAAGCTAGGTCATTATTATAATCAATCCAAACTTTAACAAACTGATCCCCGTAGCCAGTTGTTAGCGTCAAATCGTATTGAGCTCCACGCTCAAGCTCGGTTGATAGAGAGCTAAAGTCTGAGTAACCTTCACAACCGGATTCGTTGTCAATTTGGCCTAACTGAAATAATTGAAATCCATCACCATAATCACAATTCATAGTTGGTGTACATAGAATATTTTCTTTAACCTCATACATAAACTTATAGGTTTCGCTAAGTAAGCTATTTACAGATTCAGCATAAACTTTAAAAAAAACCTTAATACCAGCCTGAAAATTTGGAATTGGTGAGGTTGAAACCCACGTGTCTTCAGCGGAATTTGACATAGGAATTATCCCAGAAGCTGTATCAGTTGACCACTCAACATAAACGCTACCCAAATCTCCATCGTATTCGATTAATGAGCTTACAAACTGATCTATACCCTGTTTAGGCTGTACATCTGTAGGTTGATTGGAAATATAGGTCTTCAAGATTGAAGGATAATTTTCTCTATCTGGTAAGGAATATTCCCATAGACCTCTTCCCCAAGTAGTACCTCTTAATGTGTTAGTACCATAGACAACTTCCAATTCCATTACAGTTGTATTTGGAAGATTTTCATTATAAAGCTCCCACGAATCATCCATCATATTTTTTTTGTAAACACCTATCTCTGCTCCTAAATAAATAGTAGAATTATCTGTATGGTCAATCACAACAGATCTTATAGGCATATTACCAAGATTATAGGTAATATTCTCCCAGCTTTGTCCCAAATTATTTGTTATAAATATCTTATTATTATTATTTGAATATGACCCATAGGTAACTATTATTGTGTTGTCATTATTTGGGTCAAAAGTTATATCTGTAATGTATTGATTAGGTAAGTTTTGTGACACTTCGGTGAAATTTATACCGCCATCATTTGATATTTTTAGTTGATTATAATTTGAAACTGCAATAATATTTGAATTATTTTCAGCAATTGCTGCATTTTGAATATCACCATCAAAAATATTTTCTGCAAGTGTAGTCCAAGTTGAACCAAAGTTATCACTCCTGTAAAGTGTATTTGTCATTGTATATATACTCATTTGATTGTTTGGATCATACATCAATGGGGTAACCCAAGCTCCACTAAAATCTTGTGGATTTACACCGTCTTGACTGTAACCTCCGTCCTTAGTTCTTCTTTTTCCTCCAAATTGTAAACTGCCAATCATCCAATCATCATTGAGGGGGTGTATTATTCCTTCCATTCCGTCAGCACCATAAAACTCTATCCAATTATTCTGATTCTTAATGCTTGTACCATTGTCTTGGGAGCCTGTTATTGTTCGATAATGATTTGATTGACTGACACCTAAACAATAATTCTCCCTAATTGACTGTCCTTCAAATATTTCCCATGTAATACCATTATCTAAACTTTTAGCTAGTAAACCGTCAGTATTTACCCAAAATACTCCATTATAACTTCTTGCACCTCTTATGTCAGCATGAACATATTGACCTGTAGTATTATAGTTTGCATTTCCCGTTGCCCAGTAAGTTACCTGATTCCAAGTGACTCCTCCATCGGTACTTATATGAGTATCAATATCTCCAAAAAGCATATAGTTTGAATCTGTGTCACTAACAGTAAAAGCACCATAATTGTCAATACCCGGTGTGCCTACCAAATTAAATGTTAACCCCTCATCCTCTGACTTCCACACTCCATCACTAGATCCAACATAAATGCAATTTGCACATGCTGCAGTAACAGATAATTTTATACTGCTGTTATTTGAATTTATAGTTCCTGAATGGATGAAACTTAATCCTCCATCACTTGAAATGTAAATATTAGAATCGTTATTATATGAAGATGCGTAAATAATATTTTCATTTGTAGGATGAAATTCTATATAGTCATAATCTTGATTATATTCCCAAACATTTCCTGTAGTTGAAAAGGAAAATGATTCAAAATTATCCTCTGATCTAAAAATACCTTCACTCGTTCCAGCAAAAACCAAATTGGGAATTGTCGGGTGATACATTATTTTATGAATTCTATTGTTTGTTCCTAGACCTCCCCAATTTAAATTTTCAGGGTTAAAATTTGATAATTGCCATGTATCACCACTATCTAGTGACTCATAAATTCCATGAGTAGTCCCATTGTACGAGTTTCTTACATTAATTAAAACTCTATTTGGATTGTGAGGTGATACAGCAATAGTATTTACACCAGAAGCAAACAAAAAATCTGTAGTGTTTATCCATGATTGCCCATTATCTAAGGTTTTCCAAAATCCCCCACTCCTAGAGCCAATAAATATTCTATCACTATTATTAGGGTCTATATAAAATGATTCAATCCTTCCAAGCCCAACGGCATAATGGCCCGTGACCTCCTCAATAAAATAAGGTCCTAATTCATCCCATCCATTTTGAAATTGTTTAGAATAAAGGCTTGGATTATTTTCTTTAAAAAATTTAAATTCTTCAACTGAAAAATTTGAACTAATTAGATTCCTATTTCCACTAGGGTAATATTTAGGTTCATTTTCGTAAAGCCATCTTTGGTAAGATTTCCATCCAGAGCCTTTTTTTGATTTGTCAATAGTTTCAAAATATTTTTCAGCTTCTTTTACAACATCATAAACATTAAAAGACAAATCACTGGCCATTTCTTTCCATTTTTGAGAATATGAAAAGGACAGAAAGAAAAAAAATAAACAAAAAAATCTAAATTTATAATACAAAGCTTGCTAAGATTTTTTGAACTTCATAAACATCTACTGACTTGTTAAATTTCTTACTGACACTTGGAAGCTTTTCACTTGAAACCCAAATTTTTAATTCTGCATCTAGATCAAATGTACCAGCTGTTTCCACACTAAATTTTGCAATACTTTTATATGCAATCGATAGGTACTCAATTTTTCTTCCTGTTAATCCTTGCTTGTCAATCAATACTAATCTTTTATTTGTGAAAATAAAAAGATCTCTAATTATCTTAAATCCTGCCTCTACCTTTTCACCCTTAACAAATATTTTTTCAAATTCTTTTTCAACTTGTTTGTTGTCCATTACAGATGCGTTTCCGAGTAATCCTGATAGTAATCCCATAATACTAAGTTTTAAAGTTATTCTTACAAAAATAAGTAATAAATAGAAATGTTTATCGTATCATTATAATATTGTAAATTATAGTATGAAAAAAATTATATTAATTTTTTTGACATTTATATCTCTAAAGTTTTTTGCCCAAAGCTCTCCTTTCGAAATTGTTGAACAAATGGGTAGAGGTATTAATTTGGGTAATGTTCTTAGTGCTCCAACTGAAGGTAATTGGGCATTTTCAGTCTATGAAGAATATTTTGATCAGGTTAAAGATGAGGGTTTTAGCAATGTGAGAATACCAGTTGATTTTTTTGGCGGTTCCTTTTTAAACACAAATTATACTATTAATGGAAATGAAAGGACGCTTAGTAATTTATCAAATTGTGTTGATAATTCATGTTTTTCAGAGTTAGCAGGTACTCAAAATCAATATAATGGAAGTATGGATGATTATTATGTTAATCCCTTGTATCTGGATAGACTACAGCAAATTATAGACTGGTCTGTTTCAAAAGGACTAGTCACAATAATTGATTTTCATGGAGCAAAACTTAAAGAAAAATTTTTCTATACTTTCGATCAAAATGATATAAATGGGATAAACTACTATTCAGACCCCACCTCATCAAAAAGAATTGCAGATTTGAATAAATTTAAAGCAATTTGGAGAGATATTGCAGAAAGATTTAAAGACTACCCTGAAACATTACTATTTGAAGTTTTCAATGAACCCTATTTTTGGCTTTCAGCTAATGAAATTACTTCGATTACAAATGACATAATTAATATTGTAAGGTCATCAGGCTCTAACAATGAATCCCGTAAAATAATTATTACAGGGGGTGATACTACAAGTTGGGAAGTTATTTTTCAAATCCCCAATGACTTGATTAATTCTGATCCAAATTTAATAGCAACATTTCACTATTATCAACCTATGAGCTTTACAGCATCAATGCAGGAGAACAATAACAATTTTAATCTGAGTCAAAATGCGAAAAATCAAATTATACAAAGATTCAGTCAAATTAATTCATGGTCAACAACGAATAATATACCTGTATATCTAGGCGAATTTGGAGCTGATAATGAAAATGGAATAAATTATTGGGCGGAAGGGTCTAACGGCACTTTTGGCGGGCCTAATCCGGCAGATAGAATTGAATATCACAGACATATTGCTGATCAAGCAATATTAAATAATTTTTCGTTTTCTGCCTGGTGTGCTGGAAACAAATCAACCAAAACCATAAGTTTAAGAACCGACAATCCTAACAATGAAAATGTCATTGCAGGAAATTGGGTTGAAGAGGTTAAAGATGCACTTCTAGGGATTGGTTGTTACAGTTCAGAAATCGTCTTAATACAAAACCCTGATTTTGAATGTGGTATTAATAATGGCTGGGATTTATCTACGTTTAGCGGTGCGCAAGCAAATATTTCTGAAACAGAAAATGAATCATATGAGGGCAAGTCTGCTAGGATTGATGTTACAGGATTAGCATCCAGCAATTCAGGATTTAACAAAGTAATTTTGAATAATCAAGAATATAATCAGGATTTAAGTGGCAAAACGATTAATATAAAATTTCAGGCTAAGTCAAACTCTGACAACAATGAATCTATTTCAATAAAAATCAGATTAAAGCTTGGTAGTAGTGGTAATAATTATATTGTTTCAGATGAATTAGTTCTGAATTCAGAATATGTTCTTTATGAATTAGAATTCAATATTAATGAGACCTTTGATGCTCACAAATTACAAATATTATGCGGAAATGCTATCGGGGAATATTTCTTTGATAATTTTGAAACAACAATTAATGACCAATCATTTTCAAATGATGATCAAATTTTTCAAGAAATAAACTTCTTTCCAGTACCATTTGAAAATAATTTATATTTCAATTCAAATCAAAATTTGGATGTTGGCATATATAGTATAGACGGAAAACTAATTAGTGTTTTAAAGCTGCAAAGTGATAAAGGGAGGGTAAATCTTGACTTTCTTGAAAGGGGTATTTACATACTAAAGTATTCTCTTGAGGGAATAAATTTTCAAAAGAGGATAATTAAAAATTAATACTATCCTCCTCTTCCAACCTTTCTAATTCCTGATGATTTAGCTCTATTATTTTGATTCTTAGCTTTACTTTTCATCTTGCTATCAGAAGTTTTATCAGTTTGTTTATTAGCTTTTTTATCAAATCTATTTCCAAAAAATTTACTAGGCATAATAATTGTTTATTTTAATGTAAAAATATATAATAAAATATTTTTTTAGAAAATAATTAAGTTGACATTGTAAGTAATCTTTCAAAAGCTCAAATTCCCTTTGGTAAGAATATATATCAGTTCTTTGATAAAAAATCTTTAAAACATTTATAAATTCATGAAACTTTTGACTTTTCATATTAAAACTTTATTTTCAATATTCAAATAAAATAAAAAATACAAAATGAGAAAAATAATATTTATAACAATTTTGTCAATAATGCTTTTAAATTGTAATCAAGCTGAAGAAAATAAATATAATGAAGATGAAATAATTTTTGTTGTTGATATGAATACAAACGAATCCAAATCAGACGATGATATTGCAAAATTTTCTGAGTTATACACTGAGGCAATTGATAAAAATGAACCTAATTCGCTTGGATGGGGATTTTATAATTCAAACGAAAAAATTATTTTGATAGAGAGATATTTGAATGCTGAGGCAATGATGGAACATGCAAAAAATATTTCTGAAGGTGGTAAACTAGAAGCTAATTTTGGAAAGTTCATGGAGCATTTTACAATTAATAAAATTGATGTGTATGGTACAGCATCTGAGGAGCTAAAAGAATTTGTGAAGCCTTTTGGTCTTCCATTTTATTTTCACCCCGATTTAGCAAAATTTAGCAGAAACTAGCCCGAATTAATGTCAAATTTTACTAAGATAACACTACTCGCCATTGTACTATTTGGATGTAATAATACACAAAAAGTAAGTGATATTTCTGTAAATATTCCAGAGGGAATGGTTTGGGTTGAAAGCAAATCCTTTTTAATGGGAGGAAAGGATAGTGACAATGATGCAATGATGAGGGAAAGGCCTTCACATAATGTTATTGTAGATGGGTTTTTTATTGACATTACCGAGGTAACAAATAAACAATTTCGTGAATTTGTTGAAGCAACAAATTATATAACAGTCGCAGAGAGAGAAATTGATTGGGAAGAAATAAAAAAAAATGTGCCACCTGGAACTCCAAAACCCCCCGATTCACTTTTAAAACCTGGTAGTCTAATTTTTAATAAAAAGGTTAAAAAAACTGTTAATATGAATAACTATTTTCAATGGTGGAAGTGGGAGGTAGGTGCAAATTGGAGACATCCAAAGGGCCCTGGTTCATCAATTGAAAATATGGATAATTTCCCTGTTGTTCATATAGCTTATGAAGATGCAATAGCATATTGCAATTGGGCAAATAGAAGGTTGCCAACTGAAGCAGAGTGGGAAGCTGCAGCTCAAGGAAATTTTAATGAAGCAATATATACATGGGGGGACGATGAAAAGCTTTTAAATGAGTATGCAAATACATGGCAGGGAGATTTCCCAACACAAAATAAAGCAGAAGATAAATTCGAATTTATTGCCCCCGTTAAATCGTACCCTCCAAATAGTATTGGGATTTATGATATGATTGGAAATGTTTGGGAAATTACTGAAGATTTATATAATGAAAATTATTATCAGGATTTAGATTTTAATGAGGAAATAATTAATCCAATTGGAGCTGAAAGCTGTTATAACCCAATGTACCCTTACGAGATGCAAACTGTAATGAAAGGTGGTTCTTTTTTGTGTCATTACTCATATTGTGCAAGTTATAGAATTTCTGCACGTATGGGCTCAAGTATTGATTCTGGTTCAGACCACAAAGGTTTTAGAACAGTTGTTACAAAAAATATGCTTTTAAATAAATAAACTTTTTTTAATTATTGACTTCCTAATTTTTTATATTTAATAAATTAAACTAATCTATTAAATCTATGTTTTACTTGGGTTTAGATATAGGCAGCTCATCTGTTAAAGCTGCACTTGTAAATGCTAAATCTGGCAAAAGTGTCCTAAGTATTCATGAGCCAAAAGGTGAAATGGATATTACGTCTGTAAAAAAAGGATTGGGCGGAACAAGATCCTAATATTTGGTGGTCACACACATGTAAAGCGATTAAAAGAGTTTGCGAGGAATCAAACACAGATCCAAAAAAAATTATTTCAATAGGTATCTCATATCAAATGCATGGCTTAGTTATAGTAGATAAAAACGGAGATCCCCTAAGAAATTCTATTATTTGGTGTGATAGTAGAGCAGTTAATATTGGCAACAATGCTTTTGAAAAATTAGGTGAAGAAAAGTGTATGTCTCAATTACTAAATTCACCAGGAAACTTTACTGCATCTAAACTAAAGTGGGTTAAAGATAATGAGCCTCATATTTATGAAAAAATCCATAAATATATGCTCCCAGGTGACTTTATTGCCTATAAACTTACTGGAGAAATAAACACAACAAGAAATGGTTTGTCTGAAGGAATAATTTGGGACTATAAAAATGACAAAACTGCCGATTGGCTGTTAGATTTTTATGGTATTGATTCAAAACTAACACCCAAAATCGTTGATAATTTTTCAAAACAAGGAACAATAAATTCAATATCATCAAAAGCAACTGGATTGAATGTTGGTGTTCCTATCACATATAGAGCTGGGGATCAACCAAACAATGCATTATCATTAAATGTATTTGATGATGGTGAAGTAGCTGCATCAGGTGGGACATCAGGTGTAATATATTCAATAACCGAAAATCTTAGCTCTAAAGAGCCTTCACGAATAAATCATTTTGCACATGTGAATTATAGTGATTCAAATAAATCAATTGGAAAATTACTATGTATTAATGGTGCTGGTATCCAATATCGATGGCTCAGAAATCACAGTGTTGGTGATTCTTATGAAAAAATGAATAAGCTTGCATCAGAAATTTCTGTAGGCTCAGATGGGATTTCTGTTATTCCGTTTGGAAATGGTGCAGAAAGGATGCTTAATAATATGAATATAGGCACTCACATTTGTAATATTAATCTAAACCAACACAGTCATGGACATTTATACAGGTCTTCATTGGAGGGAATAGCTTTTTCATTTATGTATGGAATGGAAATATTGAAAAATGATAATGCTCAAATTAATGTTATTCGAGCTGGTAATGACAACCTATTTAGATCAGAAATATTTTCAAGTACTGTAGCTACATTAATTGGTCACGAGATTGAAATATACAATACAACCGGAGCATTTGGGGCAGCAAGGGCATCAGGAATTTTAAATGACGATTTCAGTTCATTCAGAGAAAAAATTACAAAAAATGATCATGTAATGACCTTTCTTCCAATTACTGGTAATTCAGAATATATAGATGCATATGCAAGATGGAAGGAAGATTTAAATAAAATTTTAAAAAATAAATAATAAAATTATGAGTAAAGAATATTACAAAGGAATTAATAAAGTTCAATATGAAGGCCCTAAGTCAGAAAATCCACTAGCATATAAATATTATGATCCAGACAAGGTCGTTGCAGGTAAAAAAATGAAAGATCATTTTAAATTTGCTGTTGCATATTGGCATACATTCTGTGGTGTAGGTGCTGATCCATTCGGGGCTGGAACTTTGAACTTTGAGTGGGATAAAAATCCTGACCCTATTCAAGCTGCTAAAGATAAAGCAGATGCTGCATTTGAATTTATTAGTAAAATGGGTTTTGAATATTTTTGCTTCCATGATTATGACCTTATTCAAGAAGGTAAAACACTTTTAGAATCTGAAAAAAGACTAGAAATAATAGTTAATTATATTAAAGAAAAGAAAAAGGACTCAAATATTAAACTTCTGTGGGGTACTGCAAACTGTTTTTCTAATCCTAGATACATGAATGGAGCTGCAACAAATCCTAATTTTAATATTGTAGCAAGAGCAGGTGCTCAAGTGAAGCTTGCGTTAGATGCAACAATTGAATTGAATGGAGAAAATTATGTTTTTTGGGGCGGTAGAGAAGGATATATGTCGTTATTAAACACCGATATGGGAAGAGAACTTGACCATATGGCACGTTTCCTTACAATGGCAAAAGATTATGCTAGGTCTCAAGGATTTAAAGGTACTTTTTTCATCGAACCTAAACCAATGGAACCTATGAAACATCAATACGACTTTGATTCTGCAACTGCTATAGGATTTTTAAAAGAATATGGTTTAGACAATGATTTCAAATTAAATATTGAGGTTAATCATGCAACATTAGCACAACATACGATGCAACATGAATTAGCTGTTGCTGCCAAGGCTGGTATGCTTGGAAGTATTGATGCAAACAGAGGCGACTATCAAAACGGTTGGGATACTGATCAATTTCCAAATAATATTTTAGAAACTACTGAAGCTATGCTAGTCTTCTTACATGCTGGTGGATTGCAAGGAGGTGGAATTAACTTTGATGCAAAAATTAGAAGAAACTCAACAGATATTGAAGACATATTCCATGCTCACATAGGTGGAGCTGATACATTCGCCAGAGCATTACTTGCTGCAGAAAAAATAATTAGTTCATCTTCATATTCAGAATTGAGAAGAAAAAGATACCAAACTTTTGACAGCGGTACAGGAAAAGATTTTGAGGAAGGAAAATTAGAGCTTACTGACCTTTATGAGTTAGCTAAAGGTGCAGGTGAAATTAGCCCAGAGAGTGGAAAACAAGAATTGTTTGAAAACATATTGAATCAATACATATAAATACCTTGAATACAGTTTTAGAAGGATTAGATTGGTTTGTACTAGGTATATATTTTATAGCATTGGTAGTTGTTGCTGTTTGGGTTTCATTACAAAAAAATAAAAATACAGAGGATTATTTTTTAGCAGGAAGAAATGTCGGTTGGTTCGTAATTGGTGCTTCAATATTTGCATCGAATATAGGTTCGGAGCATGTTGTTGGATTGGCGGGTACAGGATACGAGTCGGGAACACCTATGGCTCATTATGAGCTTCACGCATGGATAGTCTTACTTCTTGGTTGGCTATTTTTACCGTTTTATATTAGAAGTGGAGCGTTCACAATGCCAGAATTTTTGGAAAAAAGATTTGATTCTAAATCAAGATGGTTTCTATCTCTTTTTTCTCTTGTTGCATATGTTCTAACCAAAGTATCAGTCACTATCTACGCTGGAGGTATTGTTGTATCAGAATTACTTGGAATTCCTTTCTGGTATGGGGCTATTGGGGTTGTTTTATTTACGGGAGTTTATACGATTATTGGAGGCATGAAAGCTGTAATATACACCGAGACATTACAAGCAATTATTTTAATTTTAGGTTCAATCATAATTACATACTTGGGTCTTGAGCAAATAGGTGGCTGGAGTGAATTGAGAAATGTTGTAATTGCAGAAAGTCCAGAACACTTTAATATGTGGCGACCTATGAATGATCCAGATTTCCCGTGGACAGGTCTACTTTTTGGTGGAACAATAGTTGGCATATGGTACTGGTGTACCGATCAATACATTGTTCAAAGAACCTTAGCGGCTAACAATATTAAAATCGGAAGAAGAGGTGCAATATTTGGGGCTTATTTAAAATTACTTCCAATATTTATTTTTCTAATTCCAGGAATTATAGCATTTGCACTCTCAATTAAAAATCCTGAAATTTTTACAATTGAAAAAGCTGACAGGGCATTTCCAATGCTTGTGAAAACATTATTACCAGTTGGATTAAAAGGGTTAGTTGCTGGGGGTCTGATGGCTGCCTTGATGAGTTCATTAGCCTCTGTATTTAACTCATGCTCAACAATATTTACAATTGACATTTATAAAAAACTAAGACCTAATGATTCAGAAAAAAAATTATTAAATATCGGAAAAATTGCAACATCAGTTATCGTTGTTCTGGGGATTATTTGGATACCAATAATGGAAAAAATTGGTGGTGGTGTAATGTATCAATATTTACAAAATGTACAATCTTATATAGCACCGCCTGTAGCAGCAGTATTTCTCTTAGGAATTTTGTGGAAACGTGTAAATTCAAATGCTGCAATTACAACTTTATTGGCAGGACTAGTTTTACTTGTCTTAAGATTAGGTTCTGAAATTTATTATCAAGCTGAAATTAATAATAACATCGCTTTGGATAATTTTATGTATTTATTTGCTACTATTAATTTTTCACACATGGCAATAATAATGTTTGTGTTTTCAGTTCTATTATGTATTTCAGTGGCAGTTGCTACTTCGCCACCAAACTATGAAAAGATTAAAGGACTGTCATTTGGTACACTTTCAAGAGAGCAAAAAATTGAAAACAATGAAAGCTATGATTTAGTTGATTTAATATTATCAATACTGTTAGTAATAATTGTTATTGGAATATTAAGCTATTTCACAGGCTAATATTATCGAATGGTTGGCTCACCATCAATATATCCAAGTGAACTTAAAAATTTGTCAGCCCTATATAAAGTATCAACAAAATCCTCACCCTTGTTAAAAAATGAATGTTCAGCACCATCATAAAAAACAACTTCACAAATGCTTCCTACCTTTTTCATTTTGTGATTATAGTCCTCCATTGTTTTTATTGGAATTAAATTATCCTCCGTCCCTACAAATATTATTGTGGGTGGGGAATCCTTACTAATATTATGTAATGGTGAACCTTCTATCGGCGGAAAGGGTAAATCAATTTTTGTTTTATTCATAAATGAATTGTATCCAAATGAGCCTGGGCTAGTATCAACAATTGGGTTAAAAAGAACTAAAGCATTGGGCCTTGAACTAATTTTCAAATTTTCATTTTTATTGTCAAATTTATCAATGTTTGCAGATGATGCAGCCAAATGTCCACCAGCTGAGCCGCCTCCTGCAGCAATCATATTTGGGTTTACACTTAATATTTTTGAATTTTGACGTACAAATCTAATTGCAGATTTTGCATCCTCCATAGATTCAAATGGTGTTATATTATGTTTACTTCTAATTCTATAATCAACTGTCATTGCAATCAAGCCCCTTGACGCAAAATACTGTGATTGTCTTTGAAAATGCTTATAATTTCCAGTATTCCATGCTCCACCATGAAAAAAAATAATAGAATTATAAACTTTGGATTTATCAAAACTTTTTGGTCGATAAACGTGCAGAAATAGATCAATCGAATCTATTGATTTGTATAGAATCTTTTCAGGTTTTATTTGTTGAATTTTATTTTGCGAATAGTTTAATTGTAGTAAACCAAATACTAATAATATACTTACAGTAAACCTTGACATTATTTATTAATGTTTATAAATTTTTTTACAACTTCATATGTTTTAGTTGGTATCGTATCATTATCATATATGGACATATAATACCCTTTTTTACCACGATAACTTTTTCTCTCTCCCATACTCCAAAAATTTACTGTAACCAATCCATTTTTTGATTTTTCTTGCAATAAGTTCATTAGCTTTTGATATACCTCTGCTTGCTTTTTCACAGAATTAAAAGCGTTATTTTCACCATCATTATAGTAATCTAACTCGGTTATATGAAATTCAAGCTTATTTGAATGAGCCCAGTCAATTAGATCAGATAATTTTTTTAACTCTTTGTCCAGATTTTCAACAAATTGTTTAAGCCCTTTATTATTCATCAGATGACCTTGCCAGCCAATACCATCAACTCGATAACCTTTTGATTTTAAATACAAAACCGTTTCCTTTAGCTTATTCCACATTGGAATCTGCATGCCACCATTCTGATTATACACAAGCTTTTTATTTGGCGCATATTTATCTGCCAGTTCAAATGCTCTGATAATATACAATGGATATCCATTTTCGTCGAGACCAATATCTAACCAGGGGTTTTCCCATTTAGTATTTCCTGGCTTGGAGCCCAGCCATTTTCCTGATGCTAGAATAGTTTCATTTACAACATCAATCCATTTTATATTTTCAAAATCTTTATATCTGTCTAAAAGTCTGAACAAAAATTCATTAAGGCTAGCCATAAGTTCATCTGGTGTTCTAGCATCATCCTTTATCCATTTTGAGCACTGGGGTCCTATAGGACTATGAAGTCTAAAAAGTAAATTATTTTTTTTTGAAAACTTGGCAAAGTTGTCAATTTGATCCCATTTCCAACTACCATTTGTTGGATTAATATTTGACTGTTTTGCAGCATTCATTGCTGTCAAATATTTAAAATCTTTTAAGAATAAATTTGCATAATTACTTTTCAGTTCCCTGTGTATTAATGTTGATCCAACTAAAAAATTTTCATTCTGTGCAAATGAAATTGCAAAGGAGAAGAATAATATCAGTGAATTTCTTAAATAAAAAAAGTTCATTTTCTACAGGGTTGATAATTTTTCAGACTCATATTCTAAAATTGAATCAACTTGTTTCTTTGTAAACTTGTCAAGTAATATACCTTTAATAAGGCTAAATGTTTCTTTATAAATTGTTTCTTTCTGGCTATCAGTCAAGTTTTTACCAGTAGTCATGTCGTTATTTCTTGAGTACTTACTATACAAAGCATTAACTAGAAACTCCTGTTGATTTTTATTCATAAGCATTTCTCCAGCAATATAATTTCCAACAATCTTTGACCTTTTATCAGCCCATGAGTTTGATTTGTCATTAGTCATAATATTTTGAGATATCACATTAGATTTAACAACTGTCGGTTTTTCCAAAATTTGAGAGTTAAAAAACCCATTGGCTAACTTGACAAACTGAGTTTTTATCCTTTGGTAGTTTTCTAAACCAGCTTTATTTTCTGTTTCATTGGGGTCAAT
>CACLCL010000017.1 GCA_902605445.1 uncultured Bacteroidota bacterium
CAGAGGGTTTTTGAAAATCCTTCCAAAATTGAACGTATGGACTGCTCTTTTCATAAAAAAAGTGAAGAGTAGGACCATCTTTCATCTTAAGTTTGTCGTGAATATAATCCGGGTCTGCCGCCCAACTAAAATCGTGAACATTATTAGCAACAAAATTCCATGACAGCCTATCACCATGCTTTATACCTTTTTTCAAATCTGCATATCCATGACCAATTAATTCAGGATTTTGTAAATCACCAGAAGCAGCTACAACATAATCACTATCAATATTAATTGTAACATCGAAATCACCCCAAACACCATGAAATTCTCGCCCAATGTATGGATTAGCATGCCAGCCTTCAAAGTCATATTCACACAATTTTGGATACCACTGAGACATCGAAAATTCAACACCATCTTTATTTTTTTTACCAGACCTCTGCATTACTAGCGGAGTTTGTGTAAAAAAATCCATCTCAAAAGTTGTACTAGAGTTGGGTAATAAAGGAGCGTTTAATACAACCTCTAAAATAGTTTCTTCAACATTAAAAGTAACAGGGCTTCCATCTTGTAACAGTTTGTTTATTTCAACCAAACCCCAATCTTCACTTTTTAAGTTAGCAATTTTTTCAGCAACCCCTCTTCTTTCAAAAGTGGCATATTTTGACGCAAGAACTTGTTCAGAATTTGGTCTGAAAGCATTAAAGAATAAGTGATAAAAAACCCTATTTAATGTGTCTGGAGAGTTGTTCTTATACTCTAAAATTTGTTTTCCTTGATAAGTATGATTTTTAGTATTAACGTCAATCACCATTTTATAATTAACTTTTTGTTGCCAGTATCCTCCGGGGAAAGATTGGGAAAAACTTACAAAAACAGAACAAAAAAGTAAGAAAAAGAAAGGCTTCATTTATAAATCAGAAAGTTTAAGGTTTTTATCAATTACAACTTTTGAGCCATCTCTTTTAAGAGACGCAAGTTCAACCAGAACATCATGCTCAAAGAATAAAAGTACATTATTATCACAACAATAGTTCAAAAATATATCTTTTTCTTTAAGCGTCAGAAGCGGTCTTACATCATAACTTGCTATGTAAGGAAGGCCAATATGAGCTGCTGTTGGAATCAAATCAGCTGCAAAAGCAATTCTTATATTTTTGTATTTAATAACAGGAATCATTTGCTTTTCAGTATGACCATCAACAATTATCAAATCAAAAGGGAGACTACTTTTTTTAATATAGTCTTTATTGTTAAAAGCCACATGTTTTAATTGGCCAGACACCTCAAGCGGGCGAAGATTTTCTGCTAAAAAGGATGCTTTTTCCCTTTTATTAGGATTTATTGCCCAGTTCCAATGTTTTTCGTTCGACCAGTAATACGCGTTTTTAAAAGAGGTAACAGGCCCTAGATTTGAAAGTTTAGTAGCTCCACCACAATGATCAAAGTGTAGATGTGTTAAAAAAACATTGTTTATTTCATCAGGGTGAAAACCAGCACTTTTTAAAGATGTACTTATGTTTTTGTTTCCCCAAACATTATAATAGCTAAAAAACTTTTCACTTTGTTTATTACCCATACCCGTGTCTATTAATGTTAGCTGATTATTATAATCAACCAACAAGCATCTCGCGGTTACCTTAACCATGTTGTTTTCGTTGGGAACAAGCTTTGACCAAATAGTTTTTGGAACAACTCCAAACATTGCACCTCCGTCAAGCATAAAATTTCCAGCAATAATTGAATATAGGTTCAATTGATATATATATTTGTTACTTTTATAAAAATAAACAATAAATTGAAGAAACTAGAAAGAACGTTATCGTTGCCAGGAGCCATTGCCGTTAGCATTGGAGGAATGCTAAGCGGCATATTTGTACTCCCAGGACTAGCGGTAGGCATTACAGGCTCTTCAATATGGTTAGCTTTTCTAGTAGCAGCATTATGCATTCTTCCTGCAGTATTATCAAAGTCTGAGCTTGGAACAGCAATGCCTAAGTCCGGTGGAACTTATGTCTATATTGAAAGGGCTTTTGGCCCTCTTTTTGGAACCATCGCAGGAATTGGCTTATGGCTTTCATTGTTGCTAAAAAGCTCCTTTTCTCTAGTAGGGCTAAGTGCATACCTTTATGTTGTTATAAATATTGATGAAAGTTATACTAAGTCAATTGCGCTGCTTGCACTCCTTCTAATATTGCTGCTTAACGTTTTTGGTTTAAAGAAAGTTGAAAAGACACAACTTTTTATTGTTTCAGTAAGTATAATATCTTTAATAGTAATAATTGTTTTAGGTTTTAATCAGTTTGATACAAAACTGACAGAGCCTGTGTTTTCAGAAGGAACAAACGGCTTTATAGCGGGAGTAGCATTTCTATATATTTCTTATGCAGGAGTAACGAAGATAGCTGCAGTGGCAGGAGAAATTAAGAACCCAGAAAAAAACCTTCCTCTCACCATGACAATATCTTTATTTCTTATAACAACGGTTTACTGCTTAGTTGCTCTTGCGCTAGTTGGTAATATTGAGGCCTCTGTACTATCTACGGATATTAAGCCAATTCACACTCTTTTTCAAAAAATTGGAGGAGATACGTTTGGAATTTTTGCGGGAGTAGTTGGGGTTTTGACACTTCTATCAATGGCAAATTCAGGTGTATTAGCATCATCAAGATTCCCTTTTGCAATGTCCAAAGACGGTTTGCTTCCAAGCTATTTAGGGAATGTAAACCAAAAATTTATGACTCCCGTTTCAGCAATTTTAACGACATCAACTTTAATTGCGCTTGCAATAATCTTTTTAGATGTTGTAAAAATAGCCAAACTCGCCAGCGCATTCAAGGTCTTAATGTTTATTTTCAACGAATTAACAGTCATTGTGCTAAGAGAAACAAATGCCCAGTGGTACAAACCAACGTTTAAATCTCCAATGTACCCTTATGTACAGATTTTTGGTATTTTAAGTGGAATAGTTTTATTGGCATTTTTAGGATTAATGCCTGTTATTTCAGTGTTTGGCGTAGTTCTCTTAGGTTTCCTTATATTTTTGGTTTATGGGAAAAACTCAGAAAGATCTGGGATAGCATCAAGCTACGGTCTTGCGTCATTCTTTTTTAGAAACCCATCAAAGATTAAAGAAAATACAGAATACACAAAAAACGAAGAAGACCTCATTAGCACAAATGCTGAGATTGTCGTTCCATTACTTGGCGAAGAAGAGTCGCCAGAAACACTTGTTGAGATTGCCTCAGCGATAAACACCAATAATATGGTTCAGGCTTTTGATATTACTGAAGTTCCAAACCAAACAGACGCATCTGTATTTATGCAGGATTCACCAACCTCCGCATCACTAAAAAGAAGAATTAAAAGACTGTCAGAATCAAAAGAGCTTTCTGTTGGTTTTGATGCTGTTGTGACATATGAGCTTTCAGAGACCATAAAAAGACTTAGCTCTCAACCCTCTTGTAATTGGCTAGTAATGGGCTGGGGAGCAAGGCAAAATTCAGGAATTTTTATTAGCAACCCGATAGGTTGGCTAATTGCAAATATAAATTCGAACCTCGCACTATATAAAGACAATGGTGTTAGGTATATCGGAAAGGTTGTTTTAGCGTTAAGGCCTGGAAGAAAAGATAAAAACTTTATAGGAATCGCCAATAATGTTTGTAAACATTATGGAGCTAAACTGACGATACTTCATGTGTTGCCAGAACAAAGCCGTGTTTTTGAAAGCATAGCGCAAAGGACCAAGGAAAAATTGAAAAGGTTTAAAGTAAGCGCTGATGTGAAGGTTGTAAAAAGCGATAAGCCGGTCGATATAATTTCGGAAATATCAGCAAGCCATGATTTATTAATACTTGGTACACCTGAGAAAGACAACTGGATTAAGGTTCTCTTTGGAGGGGGTAAAGACAAGTTCACCAGCAGAGCTGCTTGCTCAGTTCTAAGAATAACCCTTAAGGACTAGTTGGGTTTTTACTTAGAATAATTAAAAAAAGAATAATTTATATCACTATTTTATTAATTTTATATTAACTATATTTTCTTATTGGAACTATTAATCTTATTTATTTTTTTGACAATTGCATTGTCATTTCTATGTTCGATTTTAGAGGCCGTACTCTTAAGTGTAAATACAACGTTCATAAAAATTCAAATTAAGGACGGAAAAAAATATGCAAAAACTTTATCCAAGTTAAAAAACTCTATTGATGAGCCATTGATAATTATCTTGACTTTAAACACCATAGCCCACACTGTAGGGGCAATTTTGGTTGGTGTTCAAGCTAAGGTTGCATATTCTGAATTAAATTTTGAAAACAATATTTTTATGGAAGGGGTCTCAGACGAGGTGCTGGTAGGAGTTGTGTCAACTGTAATGACAATTATGATTTTGTTATTTTCAGAAATTATTCCTAAGACAATTGGCGCAAAATATTGGAACAGCCTAGCAAGATTTACAACAATCTTTCTCTCTTCAATAATCCCAATTTTTAAATACACAGGTGTTTTGTGGGTTTTACAAGCATTCACTAAATCAATTGGCGGTTCAAAAAAGGAGCTCTTTTTCAAAAGAGAGGACATTACAACAATTGCAGAAATTGCAAAAGAGGAAGGGATTATAGGAAAAAATGACTCTAATTTTATTAAGAATATTGTTAAGCTTAGAAATGTTAGCGTTAGTGAAATTATGACCCCTTATTCTGTAGTGGTTGTTGCAGATGCAGATTTAACAGTTAATGAGTTTTATAAAGAGAACCCGGAACTCACATTCTCTAGAATTCCTATTATTAGTAGCGGCAAGATTCAAGCATATGTTTTAAAAGACACTATACTTGAGAATATTATAAATCTCAAGGGAAGCTCCAAACTAAAAGAAATAAAACGCCCAATTATAATATCAAGCGAAAGGACAAAAATCCCAAAACTTTTTGACAAACTACTTAAAAAACGTGAGCACATTTCATTGGTTGAAGACAGCTCAAAAAAAATTATTGGAATAGTTACTCTTGAGGATATAATTGAAACGATTTTAGGCTATGAAATTGTTGATGAAACTGACAAGGTTGACGACATGCAGCAACTAGCAAAAAAAATAAGCTCAGAAAAAAAATAAAAACTTAATCGTTTAGTTTTAATACGGCCATAAAAGCCTCTTGAGGAATTTCAACTCTTCCAACCTGCCTCATTCTCTTTTTTCCCTTTTTTTGATTCTCAAGAAGTTTACGTTTTCTTGTTATATCCCCGCCGTAACATTTTGCGGTAACATCTTTTCTCACAGCCTTTATGGTTTCTCTTGCTATAATTTTTGCACCAATTGCTGCCTGAACAGGAACATCAAATTGTTGTCTTGGAATGAGCTCTTTCAATTTCTCGCATATTTTTTTTCCAATTCTGTATGCGTTGTCAGCGTGAAGAAGAGCTGAAAGAGCATCAACAGGGCTTGAGTTTAATAGAACATCAACCCTTACAAGCTTAGATTTTTTTAGGCCAATAGGCGAATAATCAAACGAGGCATAACCTTTTGAAACAGTTTTAAGCCTGTCGTAAAAGTCAAACACTATTTCTGCAAGCGGCATATCAAAAATTAACTCAACACGGGACGTCGTCAGGTAAGTTTGGTTTTTAATCACTCCTCTTTTTTCAATACATAAAGACATTACGTTTCCAATAAAGTCCGACTTTGTGATAATTGAAGCTTTAATATAAGGTTCCTCTACACGGTCAAGCCTTGAAGGGTCAGGCAAGTCGGAAGGGTTGTTAACCAATATACTTATAGAAGGGTCTTTTTTTGAGTAAGCATGATAGGATACGTTTGGAACGGTTGTAATAACAGTCATATTAAACTCTCTCTCAAGCCTTTCCTGTATGATTTCCATATGTAACATACCTAAAAACCCACACCTAAACCCAAAGCCGAGAGCTGCAGAGCTTTCGGGAACAAAAACCAATGAAGCGTCATTAAGTTTAAGTTTTTCCATCGCATTTCTTAGCTCTTCATAGTCTTCAGTGTCAACGGGGTAAATTCCCGCAAAAACCATTGGTTTAACCTCCTCAAAACCCTCAACAGCAGTATCTGTTGGTTTTTCAAAATGAGTGATTGTGTCACCAACCTTCACTTCTTTAGCATCTTTAATTCCTGTAATGAGGTAACCAACATCTCCTGCAAAAACCTCATCTTTTGGGGCTTGTTTCAAATTTAGGGTGCCAACTTCATCAGCAAAATAGGTCTTGCCTGTCGCTAGAAATTTTACCTTGTCTCCCTTTTTTATACTTCCATTTATTATTCTAAAATAAGTCTCAATTCCTCTAAACGGATTAAAAACAGAATCAAATATTAGTGCCTGCAAAGGGTCTTTTGTATTTCCTGTTGGGCTCGGGATTCTATTAACAATAGCTTTTAAAACATCATCTATTCCAAGGCCAGTCTTTGCGCTTGCCGGAATAACTTCTTCTTTTGTACAACCCAAAAGGTCAACTATATCATCGGTTACTTCTTGAGGGTTAGCGCTGGGTAGATCCACCTTGTTAAGGACAGGCACAATTTCTAAATCATTTTCTAATGCTAAATAAAGATTTGAAATAGTTTGAGCTTGTATGCTTTGTGCCGCATCAACAACCAGCAGAGCACCTTCACACGCAGCTATTGACCTTGAAACCTCATATGAAAAATCCACATGACCAGGCGTATCTATAAGATTTAAAACATAGTCTTCACCATTATACTTATGGTACATTTGAATTGCGTGAGACTTTATTGTAATACCCCTCTCTCGCTCTAAATCCATGTTATCTAGCAGCTGGTCTTGCATTTCCCTTTCAGTAATAGCGCCAGTTTTTTCTAGCAATCTGTCGGCTAAGGTGCTTTTACCATGATCTATGTGTGCAATTATACAAAAGTTTCTAATGTTTTTCATCAGTAATACAAGAACACAAAAGTAAGTAAAATTTATTTCAGAACTCTATAGCGTCAAGTTCATTATATTTGTTCAAAAATTTTTAAGTTTGGTAAAAATTGGAAACATAGAAGTCGGAAGCTTCCCATTATTGTTGGCGCCAATGGAAGACGTTAGTGACCCGCCCTTTAGAGCTTTATGCAAGGAAAATGGTGCTGATGTAGTCTATACAGAATTTATTTCAAGTGAAGGTTTAATCAGAGATGCAGCAAAAAGTGTCATCAAGCTTGACATATACGAAAAAGAGAGACCCGTTGGAATACAGATTTTTGGAGCAAAACTTGAATCAATGCTTCAGGCAGTTGACATTGTTGAAAAATCACAACCAGATATTATTGATATTAATTTTGGTTGTCCTGTAAAAAAGGTTGTTTCAAAGGGCGCAGGCGCGGGAGTATTAAAGGACATATGTCTGATGGAAAAACTAACTAAAGAGCTTGTAAAAAGAACAAGTCTGCCTGTAACCGTAAAGACACGTTTAGGCTGGGACCACAACTCTATTAAAATTGTTGAGGTTGCAGAGAGGTTACAAGATGTAGGATGTAAAGCAATTGCAATTCATGGAAGAACTAGGGCCCAAATGTATAAAGGAAATGCAGATTGGACTTATATTGAAAAAGTCAAAAATAACCCAAGGATGCACATACCAGTATTTGCGAACGGCGACATAAATACACCCGAAAGAGCTAAGTATATTAGGGACAAGCTTGGGTTAGACGGCGCAATGATAGGAAGAGCTTCTATAGGTAATCCATGGTTCTTTAAATGTGTAAAGAGTTTTCTTAATTCAAACGAAGAGATTCAACCACCGTCAATCGAAGAGCGCGCCCAGGTTGCAAAAAGACACTTAGAGATGTCAGTTTCGTGGAAAGGAGAAAAGCTCGGCGTTTATGAAACCAGAAGACACTACTCAAACTATTTTAAAGGGATTGAAAATTTTAAACAATACAGAACAAGCCTTGTCACCGCCCCTACATCAGTGGAGGTGTGTTCAATCTTGGACGAGATTAAAGAAAGGTTTAGTCAAGCCACTTTTTGACATAACTTGAAACTGAGAAAGAAGCAATTAGTCCTAATAAAAATGTAATTATAATTACGTTAATATAGTTTTGAAAATCAAAACTTACCGGATAAGCGAGTGTCTCAGTTATCATTAATAAAGAAAGCTTCAGCTGTAAGAAAACTAAAACTGAGCCTAAAATTAACCCCACCCCCAACCCAAAAAAAGTTGTGTAGACTCCATTAAAGAAAAAGATTTTAGCAATATCTGTTTTCTTTGTTCCGAGAGTAAGCAATGTGTTTAAATTCTTTCTTTTTTGCACAAACATCATTGACAGACTGGCAAACATATTAAATAAAGCAACAAGCATTATTAAAGAAAATATAAAAAAAACCGCCAATTCTTCTGATTTTAACATTTTATACAGTGAGTCATTCTGTTGAATACTGTTTTTAAAAAGAAACCTGTCTCCAAACAGCGTTATAAAATCATTTTGTTGCTCACTTGTAATTGTTGTTTCATGCAAGTCAATTGAAGAAACAAAACGTTCATCTGTTTGAAACAGGAATTTTCCAAAATTAAAAGAGGTAATTATTAGACTATTATTCAACTCTTCATTAATACTAAAAACTCCCGAAGCAATGCCCTTTTTTGACCTCAAAATATCTGATTCAGTCATAATTTGCCCAGACCCAGGCTTAGGGACATAGAAAGTTACAGGGGTAGTAACATTATTAATGGAAACACCAAGATTGTAAAAGTTTTCCCATCCAAGTATAAAATAATCTCCATTTTTGTCTGGCCAGGCGCCCTCATACATTAAAGCTTCAATTTTGTCTTCAGGGAAGTTTTCATCAACGCACATTATTGTAATAATTTTACTATTACCATTTACATCAATTAAAGCTTTTTCCTCTAAAGTTTTATTAAAAATAATTTCCTTTTCATAAAAAAAATCTACCATTTCCTTTTCTAAAACAAAACCTTTTCCTGATTTAGCAACAATTTTAGTTTCTGGTGAGATGTTAGAGACAAACTCTAATGTGTAGTTTTTTAGACCTCCAAAACCAGACAGAACAACAACCATAGCGGCGGTACTAAAAACCACTCCAATTACCGCAAGAACCGACATGAAGTTAATCGCTGTGTTGTTGCTTTTTGTAAAAAAATATCTAAGTGAAATATATTTAGAAATGCTCACTCGAATTATTTTAATGGGTTGTTTAGCCCTTTTAATGAATTTTCTATTTCATCAATATAGTCAAGGGAATCATCAATGTAAAAAATTAAATCAGGAACTTTTCTTAACTGTTTTTTTGTTTTTTGTGAAACCTCATGCTTGAGCTTTTTAGAAGAACTATTTACTTCTTTTAAGATAATTGCTGAATTTTCCGAGGGAAAAACACTTATGTATACTTTTGCAACCGAAAAATCAACAGAAACAATAACTTTGCTTACAGAAATTATGACAGACCTGTTATTTGAGTTTTGTAGTCTTTTTTGAAGAATTTCAGCAATGTCTTTTTGTAAAAGCTTGCCAACTTTCTTTTGCCTAGTGGTTTCCATAACTAACAGCTAATATTTTCTGTGAAATTAATTAAAATATATTTTATACTAAATTTGTAATATGATAAATAGAGTTGATCATATTGGAATTGCTGTTTCCAGCTTAGAGGAGTCTATTCCGCTGTTTGAAAAGCTATTAGGCACCAGGCTTAATAAAAGGGAAGTTGTTGACTCTCAAAAAGTAGAGGCGGCATTTTTTAAAGTGGGCGGGGGAACAATTGAGTTATTAGCACCAACCTCACATGATTCCCAAATTCAAAAATTTATCAAGAAAAAAAAAGAAGGGGTTCACCACATTGCTTTAAATGTTTCTAGCATCGAGCAGGAGATGAAAAGGCTAGAAAAAAACGGATTTGAATTCGTTTCAAAAACTCCAATAATCGGAGCAAACAATAAAAAAATTGTTTTCTTACATCCAAAATCCACTAACGGAGTTTTGGTAGAAATTTGTGAGGACACTTAATTTATCTTTTTTGTCGTTTGTAAAACATTCATTAATATTGCAGACTATTTGGTCCTATAGCTCAGTTGGTTAGAGTAGATGACTCATAATCATTTGGTCCCTGGTTCGAGCCCAGGTGGGACCACCCTTAAACCCTCTAAGTCCTTGACTATGAGGGTTTTTTATTACACTTTGATTAGAAAAAACTACTGTTTATTCAAAATAACGAGTATTGAAATAACCATCCCAGTTAGTCAATTTTACTTCTAACGCTTGCACTGGCAAAGATTTTTCACGAATTTCTTCATATCTGTATTCACCAGTAACTTTGTTAAAAATTAAACCCCTTGTATCTTTCATGTCGTGAAATTCGTAAATAGGCGTATTGTTTGAATTTTCACTTGTTGCAGATCCAGTTAGTATAAATAGCAGTAAAACACCACAAACACCAGTAAGTATTCCTGTTGTAAAGTCTTTTTGAATTTTCATTTTTATTAATTTAAAGTTGAACAATTTGTAAATTACAAAATATTACTTACAACTCACCGGCAGGTTTTTTGTTTACAGCAGAGCATAACCAACAATAAAAACACGTATATTTGGAATCCAAATTCTAAAACACATGAAAAAGTTAATTTTAATTATGGGGTTATTAATATTTGCCTCATGTCAACAAAACCCAAAAATGAACGATAATATCAATCCATTTTTTCAAGAGTGGAACACTCAATATCAAGTTCCACCATTTTTACAAATTAAAGACGAGCACTATATGCCCGCATTTGAGAAGGGAATGGAGGAAAATCTAGCAGAAATAGACTCAATAGTAAACAACCCAGAAGAACCAACTTTTGAAAATACTATTGAGGAACTAGAAAGAACAGGAAAACTGCTTACCAAAGTTCAAAGAGTTTTTTCAAATCTTGCAGGGTCAAATACCAATCCAAAACTACAAGAACTCCAGAGAGAGCTTAGTCCAATGATTTCTGCTCACTATGACAAAATTGCGTTAAACGAGGGTTTGTTTCTTCGTGTAGAGTCAATTTGGAATAATCGTGAGAATTTCAGTCTAACGGACGAACAAATAAAACTGTTAAAAGACACAAGAAAACAATTTATCAGAAGCGGCGCCCTTTTAGACAGCAACCAAAAAGAAGAAATAACAAAAATTAATTCTAAAATATCAGAGCTCTCAACACAATTTGGACAAAACTTATTAGCTGAGACAAATGGCTTTGAATTAATCTTGGACGACGACGAATTAGATGGTTTATCAGATGGCGTGATAGCAGCTGCATCAGAATCAGCAGCACAAAAAATGAATGAAGCTACATCTCCAGAAGAAAAGGCAAAGTATGAAAACAAGTATGTTTTCACCCCCCACAGAAGCAGTATGTATCCATTTTTAACGGAGTCAACAAGAAGAGATTTAAGAGAAATTCTTTACAAGTCATATGTCATGCGAGGAGATAATAATAATGAAAACGACAATAAGGAAATCGCTGTTGAAATAGCAAATCTTAGGGCTCAGAAAGCTGAAATTATGGGCTACAAAACACATGCGCATTTCATTTTAGAGGACAATATGTTAAAATCCCCTGAAGAAGTATATGACTTATTAATTAAATTATGGGAGCCAGCCCTAAAAAGAGCAAAGTCTGAGGTCTTAGATATGCAAGCAGTTTCTGACTCAGAAGGTAATAACTTTAAAATTGCAGCTTGGGACTGGTGGCATTATTCGGAAAAGGTACGTAAAGCAAAATACGACTTAGATGAAGCAGAACTAAAACCCTATCTTTCTTTGGATAACGTGATAAAAGGAGTCTTCAATACTACAAATAAACTATGGGGGCTTACGTTTACTGAGATATTCGACATTGATTTGTATCACCCTGACGCCAGAATATGGAAGGTTACTGACAAGGATGGCTCACACCTTGGAATATTTATTGGCGATTATTTTACCAGATCTAATAAAAGAGGTGGGGCATGGATGAGTAGTTTTAAAGGCCAATCAAACCTTGACGGCAGAGAGCGCCCTGTAGTTGTTAACGTATGTAATTTTCCTGCACCAGTTGGAGATGACCCATCACTTCTCAGTTTTGAAAATGTCACAACACTGTTTCATGAGTTTGGCCACGCAATGCATGGTACCCTTACAAATGTAACATACCCTAGCATGGCAGGAACATCCGCACCAAGAGACTTTGTTGAGTTTCCGTCTCAAGTTTTGGAGCATTGGGCAAGCGAGCCAGAAGTGTTAAAATCATTCGCAACACATTATCAGACAGGAGAGCCAATGCCCGACGAGTTGATTGAAAAACTGCTAAAAGCATCAAAATTTAATCAAGGCTTTATTAACACAGAGTATCTTGCCGCTTCATTATTAGATATGGACTGGCACACAATAACAAGTGATGTGGTTTTGGAAGATGCAAATAGTTTTGAGGCTTCTTCCTTAGCAAAAATTGGATTGATTGATGAAATAGCTCCAAGATATAGAAGTACTTATTTTGCCCATATATTTTCCGGGGGTTATTCGTCAGGCTATTACAGCTATATTCACGCAGCTGTTTTAGACTCAGATGGCTTTGAAGCATTTATTGAGGCTGGTGATGTTTTTGACGAAACACTTTCTTCTAAGCTTAGAAAGCATGTTTATGAAAAAGGGTCAACAGAAGAAGCTATGGATCTTTACGTAAAGTTTAGGGGACGTAAACCAATAATAGAACCTTTACTGAAGGTTAGAGGTCTTGACGGGAAACCTGACTAAGTATAATAAGCTTTTTTGTGTAAAAAAAACAGAGCTTTGAAAGCTTGAATATGCTTAAAACGTATTTAAAAAGATGCATCTTTTGTTTAGCACTATGTTTTGCAGTAAGCTCACATGCTCATAATCCTCCCTACCTAATTATTTCAGAAATTGAAAGTGGTCGCCTAACGTTTGAAAACGAACAAATTGCAGCTGAGTATGCTGCCGCATCAAAAAGGCTGAGAATAAGAAGGCTTGAGGCAATGCCGTGGACAAAAAAAATATATGTTTTTATCAAGGCGGGATTTGAGCATATAATTCCTGATGGACTTGATCATATTCTTTTTGTTTTAGGCCTGTTTTTTTCATCATTAAAATTACGCCCATTATTAATACAGGTAACCGCCTTTACATTAGCCCACAGCATAACACTTATATTGGCGGGTCTAGGATTGGTGAAGATTCAAGGCTCTTTTGTGGAACCTTTTATTGCCCTATCAATTGTTTGGATCGCTGTGGAAAACACTCTGTTTAAAAAGACAACAAGGTGGAGGTCCTTGGTTGTTTTTATGTTTGGACTTCTTCATGGCCTTGGTTTCGCAAATTTGTTAAGCCAGTATGGTTTACCAAAAAACAATTTTATTTCTTTATTGTTTGCCTTTAACGTTGGTGTTGAATTTGGACAACTTTTTGTTCTATTACTTGCATTTATAGTGGCTAAGACACTATTTAAAAATAGTTGGGAAAGCGGTAAAATAAGGGTGCCAGCATCTATTTTAATAGGTTGCGCAGGGCTACACTGGTTATTTCAAAGCCTAGTCTAACGTTAAAAGCTTAAAGAAACCTCGAGAACAACGTCGTTTAAAATTAGTCTATTTCCAAGATTATCAAAGAAACTATCTGACCCGTATCGAACATTAAATTTTGATCTATCAAAAATAAGCTTAGCCGTCATCTTTTCTGATGCAGGGATAAATATAACCACAACCTCATTGGTTATACCCTTTATTTCCAGATTGCCTTTAGCTCTAAAGGAGCCATTAGACTCTTTTTTTGCTGAAAGAATAACTAGGGACGCGGTGTTGTGTTTATCAACTGAGAAGAAGTCATCTGACACTAAATGACTCTCAAGAGACGCTTTGCCTCTTCCGGTTAAATCATCTACGGAAAGAGAGTTCATGTCAACAACAAATTCACCTCCATTAATTTTATCGCTTGAAAAGTCTAGCTTCCCTGAAATAAACTTAAGGGTTCCATAATGAGTTTCACCTGTTATTTTTTCACCAGTCCATTTAATAAAGCTGCTTTCAAGATTAATACTGCCTTGCCCGAAAGTTAAAATTGTGAAAAGGCCAATTATAAAATTTAGAATTTTCATAGTGTTTTATTTAAATTAGTAAAAAACCATGCCAAAAATGGAAAGAACAAGGCTAATAGAATATTATAAGCTTACAACAGTTTATATCTTATCAGCGCTCTACATCCTGATAGGCTATAAACACTTCCAAGACCCTAACTATTTTATTGGAATAATTCCTGACTTCATACCACTTAAAGAGCTTGTATGTTATTTAACGGGGTTAATGGAGATTGTGGGCGGGGTTATGCTTTTGATACCAAAGTACAGAAAAAACGGAGCCTACCTTTTGATACTGCTATTGATAATTGTATTTCCCTCAAATATTTATTTATATATTTCTGAAATCCCAAGAGAAGTTATAGGTATAACTAAACACCAAGCTTTGGTAAGGATGCCTTTTCAATTACCTTTAATTATTTTGGCATATTGGCACTCGTTAGCTAGACCAAGTAAATTTATAGACTACCTGTCAATAATTGTTTTCCCCCCAACAATAATATATTTCCTGATAATTTGAAGATTTAATATTTAGGGTTTAGCCAAATATTATTTGAGCTATCTGAATCTGGATATTCATAGTTTGGATCAAT
Source organism: uncultured Bacteroidota bacterium (assembly GCA_902605445.1). Lineage (GTDB taxonomy): Bacteria > Bacteroidota > Bacteroidia > Flavobacteriales > Flavobacteriaceae > MED-G13. Next base: position 14,652 of record CACLCL010000017.1, read on the forward strand.
TTCAACCTTCTGAATGTCAGTATTTGTATTAATAACAAAAGACCACTCAACACTATTTTTCCAAACTTCAACAGGGAGATGTTTTTCTATTTTTTCACCACTTAGTGTGGTTATTTCAACATGAACTGGCATTGGAATTTTTTCCATATTTTTTATAGAAATAATTGCACCCTGTTTTGGGTCATTATTCACATATGAAACACCCGTTACAGCTTGATCTAACTTCCAATTATTTAAAACCCAAGACCTCCAAAACCACCCAAGGTCCTCCCCAGAAACATCTTCAATGGTTCGAAAGAAATCATCCGGGCTAGGGTGTTTGTAAGCCCATCGTTGTATATATTCTTTAAATGCATCATCAAATCTTTTAACCCCTAGTACATTATTTCTCAAAAGCATAAGAAACATTCCAGTTTTGTAATATTGTAAACCTGTATTTCTTGCTTTAAGATTGTCAGGGGCTGTTATAATTGGCTCTAACCCATCTTGCGTAAAAAACTGTGCTGCATATCTCATATTTGGCATTCTGGTCTGATACTCACCGCTGTTGAATTCCTCGGTGCTTAAATAATTAATAAATGTGCAAAAACCTTCATCCATCCATCCAAACACCCTTTCATTTGAGCCAACTATCATTGGGAACCAGTTATGTCCAACTTCGTGATCTGTTACACCCCACAAGCCTTCACCTTTGGATCTATAACTGCAAAATGAAATACTAGGATATTCCATTCCAGCCACATTTCCAGCAATATTTATTGCTGTTTCATAAGGGTATTCAAACCATTTTTCTGAATAATGTTCAACTGAAGCCTTGGTGTATTCTGTGGATCTCTCCCACGCGTTGTTTCCATTACTTTCTATTGGGTAAGCGGAAATAGCGATGCAGTCATTACCACTTGGCAGATTTATCTTAGCTGCATCAATAATAAATGCAGATGATGACGCCCAAGCTACATCACGGCTATTTTCAATTTTAAATCGCCATGTTTTTGTTTTCTTACTATCAGACTTGAAGGCCGGCGTGTTTATTTCATCAGCGCTTCTAATTATCACAGATTCGTCACTCTTCTTAGCATTTTCCCATCTAACAAGTTCTTTTTCGGAGTAAACCTCTTTTGGGTTTTGCAATTCGCCAGAACAAAAAACATAATGATCTGATGGCGCTGTAATATTTACCTCAAAGTTGCCATAGTCTAGAAAAAACTCTCCCTGACCCAAGTACGGTAAATTGTTCCAGCCATTCAAGTCATCATAAACACACACTCTGGGGTACCACTGAGCAATTGTATAAACTTTTCCATTTTTGCTATTTAGAATACCCATTCTATCGGAACCGTAGTTTGGAGACATAAAGGAGTATTCGATAACAAACTGCACTTTTTCTCCATTAGGCTTTAATGGTTTTTTAAGATTTATTTTCATTCTTGTATCATAAACTTCAAAGCTCAAATTTGAATATATATTTTTACGCCCCTTTTTCTCAATACTTTTTATTTTTAAGCCTTTGAAACCACCGTCTAGGTCTTGCCCCCTGGTTCCATGTCTGCTTGGCCCAACAGGCAAAATAGATAAACCTCTTGAGTCTTTCATATATAAGTTTTGGTCCATATGCAACCATAAAAAATCTAACTCATCTGGACTGTTATTTGTATAAGTTACCAACTGTTTTGCGCTAATTATATTAGACAAAGTGTCAAGATCAACATCAATAACATAATCAGCTTCATTTTGCCAATACTTGTGTCCGGGCTTACCACTTGCAGACCTGGTTTCTGTGGGTGGGTAATTATAAAACTGAGTTTTGAAAGCCTCAAGATAACTATAATTAGAAGCCTTATCTTGTTGTGCGTTAACTTCTAATGTTAAAAAAACAGCAAGGATGCAAAATAGTATTCTTTGATTCATTGGTATTGGTTTAATGTGAAGGCCAAATTTACAACAACTAAACTTATTAGTTGTAATATTTTATATATTTGAGTGTCTAACCAAAAAAATAATTATGAATAAACTAATCTATATTTTAATGTCACTTATTTTTATTGTTTCATGTTCAAGCACCCCTTGCGTCGAAGATTCAAACGGGTTTACCCCAAGAGACAATAAGATTAAAATTGGAACACAAGAATCAGTTGATGTTGTTTTAGAGCTTGACAAATACTGGTCTTCAAAAGATTTTGAATCTATGAGGCCTTTACTTGCTGACTCGGTTTACGTTTCGTTTGCTGAGGGTGAAAAGTATAATACAGCTGATGCATTTATTCAAGGCCTTTCAAATCAAAATGTAAATTATGATTGGAAAATGACTTGGGCTTTTGCCATTAAAGATGACAACCCTGAAATCACAGCTGAATGGGTCAATGCAGGATTTGAGGTAACAAAAACAGACTCTACAGGTCTACAACAAAAATCACTAATTAATGATTGGTACCTAGTTGATCAAGGTAAGGTTGTCAGATTTTTTAATGTCAAAACAGCTTGGGAATAAAATCCCACTAAACATTACTTAAAATTAAAAACCCCCAATTAAAAACTGGGGGTTTTCTATTAACTAAAAAACTTGATTTAGTCCAGCACAATTGGAGCACCGGCCTCCTCCAAGTATTTTTCTACTTTGACTATTAAGTCAAAGTAATTGTCCAGCTCAGGCTTTAATCTGGTGAACATTTCTTTTGCAATATCAAGACTCTTCATGTGGAGCTCTGTAGGCCCATATGAACTTGAGTAGTAGCCACCCCTGGCATTACTTAACCTGTCATAAATTGTCAAGTAATCTTTTTCGCCAATTTCTTGCTTTGCACTACTTCCATATAATTTTAGGTCCAGAGCATCTTTTATTTGATTTAGATTGAAAACTTCTTTTTCAAGAAACTCTCTATTACTTTTTACATATTTAAGTGACGATTTTAACGAGTTTAGCTTGTCATTGTTATTTTCAAAAATATTTACATAATAGTCAACCTTTTTATATAAGTCAGCTAATTCATTATAATACGCGTCATGCTTTTCAGCCATTGGGTTTTTGAGTGTGCCCGGCCTAATTTTTTCAATTGCCAGCGTGACAGGCTCTGAAATTAATGTAAGCTCACTATTATAACTTTTATAAAGTTCAAGCGTATACTTTCCCGGCTTAACATTAAAGTTTAAGCTTTTTGATCTTGAGCTTCCAGACATAATCGTTGTGGCAACACCAGTTTTTAAGTCCCAATTAAAAGTATGAACTCCACTTGAGTACGGTCCGGAAATCTCTTTGACAACTTTTCCGTCAACGTCTTTAATAATGAGCACAGCTTTTGCATAAGTTTCGTTTAGCTCTTCATCTAACTGTTCCCAGCCTGGAAAAGTATTAGAGACTCCCTTTTTCGCATTTGCCTCAATAATGTTCTTTACATTTGAAATCTCTTTCTTTGACAAATCGGTTAAATCCTCAATTTCTCTCACTGTCTTTTGAGTAATACTTTTTGAGGTTGTTAGCCCAGCTTCAATAAATTTTTCTATAACTCGACTTTCAACTCCTTTAAATGCTTCTAAGGACAACCTCTTAGACACTAGTGAAGGCTCACTTTCTTTAATGTAGTAATATATGTTTGCACCATAGTCAGGGTTTTCAGCATAATAGCTTGACATTCCATCACTACTTGTACCGCCATAAACTTGGTTGTACTGAAGGGCTTTTCTTGGTTCAAAAAGTATTGCGTCAGACTCTAATGATGACGAATTGAAAGTTCTTAAGGGACTGTAATCGTCTAAAACATAGAAGCTTCTTCCAAATGTGGCAATTACTAAATCGTTTTCTCTTTTTTGAATTGCCATATCGCGAACGGAAATAGTAGGCAGACCATTTGAGAATTTATGCCATTTTGCTCCTTGGTTTAAGCTCACATAAACACCATATTCAGTACCTAAAAACAGCAAATTAGGATTGACATGGTCTTGTACAATTCTCCAAATAATTGTGTTGCTAGGAAGGCCATTCGTTATTGAGGTCCACTTTTTACCTCCATCCGTGGTTTTGAACAAATAAGGCTTGTAGTCTCCAAACTTGTGATTATCCAATGCCACATATGCTACATCTTTATTGTGCAAATCTGCTTTTATGTCGTTAACAAAAGCTTCTTTAGGTGTATCAGGCAATTTATCAACAGTAAGCTTAGTCCAGCTAGAACCGCCATTTTTTGTGTACTGAATAATTCCATCGTCAGTGCCAACATATAAAATGTTTTCATCAATTTTTGATTCTGACAAAGACGTTATTGTATTATAGGTTGACATTGCGTAAACATCCCAAGCATTATCAAAACTTTGAACACCTCCCATAATTGGAAGAGAAAGCCGTTCTTCGTCCCTAGTTAAGTCACCAGAAATCGTTGACCAACTATCTCCTCTATTTTCAGATCTCCACACCCTCTGACTCCCAAAATATAGCCTCTTTGGGTCGTGATGACTAACCAATATAGGTGCATCCCAGTTGAATCTTTCATATGGCTCATCGATATCTTCCTGGGGTCTTATACTAACAATCTCCCTGTTGGTCATATCAATTCTGTTTATATAACCCTGTTGTGATTGGGCATATATAATGTCAGGATTTCCTGGCTCAGTTGCAGGCTGATGCCCATCACCACCTAAAACAACATACCAATCAGCATTGGAGATGCCACTATTTTTGAAATTCCTTGAAGGCCCTCCTTGGGTATTATTATCTTGCGTTCCCCCATAAATATTGTAAAAAGGATAAGCATCATCAACTGCAAGTTTGTAGAATTGAGTTAATGGTAGGTTTGCAACAAATTTCCATGTTTCAGAATCATCAAATGATTCATAAATTCCCCCGTCAGTTCCGATTAGCATATAGTTTGGATCATCAGCTTTAAATGTTAAAGAGTGATTGTCTGAGTGCTTCTTTTTTTCCTTCATTGTATAGAAATCTTTTCCACCGTTTTCGGAAACCAAAACTCTTACATTCATAAGATAGATTTTATCAAATACAAAGGGCGATGCAACTAATTCTTGATAGTAGTGGGGTCCAGTTCCACCCGAAACTGTATTTGACATTTTTATCCATGTACCCCCGCTGTTTTCACTTCTGTATACAGCTCCATTTCTTCTATCAAGCTCAATAGCCGCATAAATTACATTTGGTTTCATAGGAGAAATTGCAAGTCCTATTTTACCCATATTAGAGGAAGGTAATCCGGAATCAATTTTTTCCCAATTATCTCCACCATCTAAACTCTTATAAATCGATGTGCCAGGACCACCATCAATTAAAGCTGCTACATTTCTGTGTCTTTGCCAAGTTGCAGCGTAGAGAACGTTAGGGTTCTTAGGATCGATTAATAAATCCGTGACACCTGTCCATTCGTTTACATAAAGCTTGTTGCTCCACGTTTTTCCGCCGTCAATACTTTTAAAAAGCCCTCTGTCACCACCGGAATTCCACAAAGGACCTTGAGAAGCTACCCATATAATGTTTGAATTATCTGGATGAACTATAATTTTTGAAATATGCTCTGATTCATTAAGCCCCATGTCAGTCCACGTATCACCAGAATCATGGCTTACGAAAATTCCATGACCGATTCCAACATGACGCCCCCCTACATTTTCTCCGGTTCCAAGCCATATTTTATCATGATTATTAGGGTCAATTGTAATACACCCAGTTGAATAAAAAGACTCGTCGTCTGTTAAAGGTATCCATGTAGTGCCTGCGTTTTCTGTTTTCCATGTTCCTCCTGATCCAACAGCAACATACCAGTTGTTTTCGTTCGAAGGATTTATTGCAATATCAGCAATCCTTCCTGACATAAAAGCAGGGCCAATGCTTCTAAACTCAAAACCGTTAAGTGCATTTTCCACCAGGAAGTCACTACTATCTTGACCATATTTGTTGTTTGATGAGAATACTATAGCTAACAAAGCCACTAATAGCTTTAACTTTTTCATAAAATTTAATTTTTGGTTTTACCGGTCCAAGCTTGCAGGCTCTGCAAGAAGGCCTATAAAATTACGAAAAATTTTACAAATAATTATCTAATAGAAAGAGATAGGCCTGCATTTATCGAATTATATTTCATGGAGCTGTAGTCTACAAAAAGTTTTACCACAGGAAAGTTGAATAGCAAGCCAATATTTTTTCTGAGGTAATTTAACCTGTTGTTTATAGAAACGGGATCTACCAATTCAACTTGATAAACCTGGCCTGAGTCATTATTTATTTCATAATTTAACACATAGTTTCCTGAAATGTTGAAACTGCTTTTACTGTAAACTTGTGAAATAGATCCGTATAAGCTAATTATTTTCAAATCTACAGACCCAACAAGTCCAAAAGAAGTATTATTTACATCCATATTTGCAATCTGAGAACTTCCATCAATTTCTGAGTTTTGCCCAATGTTATATGCTCCTTCTAATTTTGAATATGTAATCAATGCTGACAGGTTAAGTGGAAGTGGTTTGGTAATTTTAAAGTGCTGTAAGATATTATGTTTAATTCCAAACCCCAAAGACTTAAACCTTGCACCATCAGAATTAATTTTAGGCATATATCTAAATATTAAATCTGTTTTAAATGGCACACCTAAAGTAAGCTGAAGGTTAGGTAAAAGAACCCTGCTTTCTTTTAACTTTGAGCCAAAACCATCGGGGGCATCAAAACTTGTTGAAACACTATAATTTTCTCCTTCAGGTTGATACTCAACATCAAAAATACTATTGGTTTCTTCTCCAAAAATAGTCGGATTTGTTTCCGAGGATGATGTAAGGTTGGAGAAGCCTGTCATATTAAAACTTTTGTCTGATTCAGGAATATTTATTGCTGAGACAAATAGTGAAATATCAAAGCCAAATTTTTTATGTGTTTTTGCACTTTTGGTCCATCCTTCTCCCATGGAAACCTGCATTGAATTGAATAAAGGCTTAAAGTATTTTTCAGACAAAAGGTTCTGATCTTGTTGTGACGCAAGAATAAAGTTTTCAATTCCAGAGAGACTTTGAGACAAAGTGGAATTAAAGTAGATTAGGGCTATAACTGTTATAATTTTTCTCATCGTTCAAATAGGGTTTTATCAATTTGTGGAAATAGGCGAAGAGCATTTTTATAGTATACTTTTTTCAGAACTTCATCAGGCAGGTTCAAACCATACATTTTCCAAAATGCATGCCTCTTTCTAAAGTAGTTAAAATATTCATCGTCAGACTCTAAAACCCTGAAGTAGGTATAGAATTCCTCTTTATCATATTTATCTTTACCAAACATAATTCTATCTTGATAGTCTATAAAAAATTGTCTTGCAGTCTTAGGCTGCCTGCCAAGCTCTGCAATAACCGCCCCAAATTCAGTATGTACGTTTGGGTATTTATCTAGATGATCACCAAGCCTTTTTAAGTCATTACCCATCCACCCAAAATGTGCATTTATAAAAGTGGTGTTCTTATGTCTTTCAAAAATTGTGTGTTGTTCATTTATGATTTCTTCAAATGGAGGGATAAAATCCGAATCTCCATAATACCTTTTTGGTTTTTCTTTTAGCTCAAACCACCTTTCATTTTGGTTGTCTTTTGGTAGCCAAAACTGAAACGGGTCAGCCGAGTGAATCAATACAGGAATACCTAATTCACCACAAACTTCCCATATTGGCCCAAGCCTTTCATCGTCAACCCTAACCCTATTTCCTTTAGAATCTTTATTTGTCAGACCCAACCCTTTATAGACTTTCAGCCCAATAGCCCCCTTTGCGACAGCTTTTCGAATTACATTTACCTGAGTTTCGACATGGTCTTTATTGTCCGGATTATCAAAATCAACATTTACAAACAAACCAATTCTACCAGGCTGATTTTCTTCAATGTTTTCTATTGATTCGTCAAAATATAAATCCTTAGCAGTTTGTGGTCCAAATCCTGATCCGCTTAGATTAACAATATACCCCATGTTTATTTCATCCATTTCTGCCACGAGTTCATTAAGGTCCATTAGAGGCATATTCCATAGATGACTGTGGACATCAATAAATCTGAACTTGGCTTTTTTTATTACTTCTCCTTCAACAATCAGCGATGAGGGGGGGGTCATAATCTTCAAAACTCATTATGTTTTGTTTATTATGAATTGTGTCAATTGCAAAATAGACAGCAATCGTTACAACCAAAATAAATGATAGGGTTTTGAAAAGGTTTTTTAGATTAAACTTCATATTAATTTAATGGAATTGACACCATTGTTTTATCCCACATTAAATCCA
>CACLCL010000018.1 GCA_902605445.1 uncultured Bacteroidota bacterium
ATTATTAATCAATTTATTATTGGGTGAAATTGATGGTTTATTTACAATGTCAAATATATTTATTATTGAATTTCCTACAATATCAAGTATCTGAATTAAGCCATTATTGTATCCAATAAATACTAAATTATTTTCGTTGCTTACGAAAAATGATGAAATTTCATCACCTGAAAGACCATTAAGTGTGTCAATTTTTTCAATTTGATAATTAAATATATCATAAATAAAAAAGGTGGAATTGGAAATAAAATAAATTTTTCTACCATCTGATTTAATATCTGAAATATAGTTATACGAAAAAAATGTATCCCAATTTGAATATTGATTGTATATGGTTTTCGTTGTATTATCGTAATTTATTTGAGAATTCAATAAATTAAAAAAGAAAAAACCAACAATAGATATTTTGAGCTTGAACATATATAATATGAACGCTAAATTACAATATATAATATTTCTTTACAGAAAATTTAAATAACTCCTTGAGCAAGCATGGCATCAGCAACTTTTGCAAATCCTGCAATATTTGCTCCTTTTACATAATTAATGTATCCATTTTTTTGTTTACCATGTTCGATACATGAATTATGGATACTTAACATGATATCTCTTAATTTTTCATCAACCTCCTCGCGAGTCCAGTTATATCTCAAAGAATTTTGTGTCATTTCTAGTCCTGATGTAGAAACACCTCCTGCATTAGCAGCTTTTCCTGGGGCGAATAATATTTTTGCCTTTAAAAATACTTCAATAGCATCTTTAGTAGATGGCATATTCGCACCTTCACTCACACACTTACAGCCATTTGAAACTAATTTTAAAGCATCATTAGCATTAAGTTCGTTTTGTGTAGCACATGGTAATGCTATGTCACATTTTACAGACCACGGTGTTTTCCCTTTTTTGTATGTAGCCTTAGGATATTTTTTTATGTATTCGCTAATTCTACCCCTTTGAATATTTTTTAAATACATTATAAATTTGAGTTTTTCTTCATCAATTCCAGACGAATCGTATATAAATCCTGAGGAATCAGACATTGTCAGAACCTTACCACCAAAATGTAAAATCTTTTCAGCAGCAAACTGTGCAACATTTCCTGAACCAGAAATAACAACTTTTTTACCCTTAATTCCATCATTTTTTAAGGCTAACATATCTTGTACAAAATACACCACACCATATCCTGTAGATTCTGGTCTAATCAAAGACCCTCCCCATGACATTCCTTTTCCTGTAAGGACACCTGTGAACTCATTTGCTAATTTTCTATATTGACCATACATATAACCAATTTCTCTGCTACCTACCCCAATATCACCAGCAGGAATGTCGGTGTCTGGACCAATATGCCTGTAAAGTTCAGTCATAAATGCTTGGCAAAATCTCATTATTTCGTTTTCACTTCTACCCTTTGGGTCAAAATCACTACCTCCTTTTCCACCACCCATCGGTAAAGTTGTCAAACTATTTTTGAATACTTGTTCAAATGCTAGAAATTTAAGAATACTCATATTTACTGTTGGATGAAATCTAAGACCTCCTTTGAAAGGCCCAATTGCTGAATTCATTTGTACTCTATATCCTCTATTAACCCAAATTTCACCCTTATCATCAACCCAGGAAACTCTAAAGGTTATGGCACGTTCAGCCTCGCACATTCTCATGAGAATATTCTTACCGTTGTAAATATTATTTTCAGCTATGTATGGTATTACAGTTTCAGCTACCTCCTCAACAGCTTGCATGAATTCTGGCTGATGACCGTCTCGTTTTCTGACAATGTTAAGAAATGCCTCAATTTTTCTTTTCATAATTTATCAATTTATTAGCTAAGATTTTGCTTAAAATTAAATATTGAATAAAATTAGGGATTTAATATTTTTATTTTGATAAAAATATTAGTAATAATTAACAATTTTATAAAAATGCATTCTTTAAATCGTCTATTAGATCGTCTGCGTCTTCGATTCCGATACTTAATCTAATTAATGAATCTGTTATTCCGGACTTTAATCTGATATTCTTAGGAATACTAGAATGAGTCATTGATGCTGGATGGCCACACAACGACTCAACACCGCCCAATGATTCAGCTAAAGTAAATAACCTTAATTTTGATAGGAATTTTATCGACTTTTCATAATCATAGCCTTTGATTGTAAATGACAACATTCCACCATATCCCCTCATTTGCTTACTAGCAACTTTATAATTTAAATGAGTACTTAAACCTGGCCAAAACACCTTATCAACTTTTTTATTATCATTTAAAAAATTTGCAATTTTTAAAGCATTTTCACAATGTCTTTGAATTCTTACATGTAGAGTCTTAATTCCTCTTAATGTCAAAAAACAGTCTTGTGGCCCAGGAACTGCACCACTTGAATTTTGAAGAAAATACAATCTTTCGGCTATTTCATCATTATTTAGCATTAAAGCTCCCATAACTACATCGCTATGACCAGCTAAATATTTTGTAGCAGAGTGCATTACAATATCAGCACCTAAATCTAAAGGAGTTTGAAGATATGGTGAGGCAAAAGTATTGTCAACAACCAAACATATATCATGTTTTTTACTAATTATAGAAATAGCTTCTATATCATATACGTTAATCATTGGATTTGTTGGAGTTTCAAGCCAAATTAACTTTGTATTTTCACTAATTAATGAACTTAAGTCATCCAAATTATACATTTGAGTAAAATGAAATTTAATCCCATATTTTTCAAAAACTTTTACAAATAACCTATATGTTCCACCATATAGATCGCTCGTACTTATAACCTCATCTCCTGGACTTAATAATTTTAATATAGAATCAATTGCAGCTAAACCAGAGGCAAATGCAATTCCATATTTTGCGTTTTCTAAACTAGCAAAAGAATTTTGTAACGCGGTTCTTGTTGGATTATGTGTTCTAGAATACTCATAGCCCTTATTATTTCCTGGACTTTTTTGTGCATATGTTGATGTTTGGTAAATTGGCTGCATAACTGAGCTGAATGCTGGGTCAAGCATCTGTCCACCGTGAATTGTTTTTGTATTAAATTTCATAGATAAATATGTGTATTAAATATGTAGCAAAAATATCGATTATCTTTTCAATAATATAAATTTTAATATACTATTATTAAATATTCAAACATCGAACTTTACTAGAAATCTATTTTTATATTTGCTTTATATCTTTGCAAAGTATGATAAAATCAATGACAGGTTATGCCTCAGAACATTTCTACTTAAAATCAACAAGATTTTTTATTGAAATAAAATCGTTAAACAGTAAGTATTTGGATTTAAAAATTAAGCTTCCTTCATTTTTAGATTGCTACGAATATGAAATTAGGCAAAATTTGGGTAAAAAAATTATTAGAGGTAAGGCTGAATTAAACCTATTAATAGACAAGGATAAAAGCACAAGTGAAAAGGTTTTAAATAAGAAAATTATTAATCACTACATTAAAGATCTAAAGGATATAAATTCGGATAGTAACAGTGATTTTCTAGGAATTGCATTAACACTGCCCAACTCAATTGGTCCTAATATTTCAAAACTAAATAAAAATGATATAAACATAATAAAAAAGAAAATATCAACAGTTTTCAAAGCATTTGATAAATATAGATCGGATGAGGGTGAAACAACTCTAAGGGATATTAAAAAGAAGCTTTTATTGATTAAAAAATTAAGAAAACAAATTATAAAAATTGAGATTAAAAGAGTTTTACTTAAAAAAAGCACAATAAAAAGAAAGCTTAAAAAATTAAAAATTGAGGTTGATTTTAATAGGTTTGAACAGGAATTAATTTATTTTATTGAAAAATATGATATAAATGAAGAGTTGATAAGACTTGAAAGTAATTTAAAGGCTTTTGATAGATGCCTAGAATTGAATAAGCCAAATGGCAAAAAACTAGGCTTTATATCACAAGAATTATCAAGAGAAATAAATACAATTGGCTCAAAATGTAATGATGCTACAATTCAAAAATATGTGATTGAAATGAAAGATAATTTAGAAAAGATTAGGGAAAACATTTTAAATATTCTTTAATGAAAAATTCAAAATTCATCGTTATAGCAGCACCTTCTGGGTCGGGAAAAACTACGATAGTAAATAAGCTTATTAAAGAGAAAGACTTAGACTTACATTTTTCTGTTTCAGCAACATCCAGAGATCCAAGAAAAAATGAAGAAGATGGTGAAAATTATTTTTTTATTAGCAAAGAGGAATTTGTAAGAAAGGTAAGCAATAATGAATTTATTGAATGGGAGGAAGTGTATAAGGGGGTATTTTATGGTACATTAATTTCTGAGCTTGAAAATGCAAAAGAAAAAAATTTAATCTTTGATATTGATGTAATCGGCGGTTTAAATATAAAAAGAAAGTTTAAGGATCAATCATTAACTATTTTTATTAAACCTCCAAGCATAGATGAACTTGAAAAAAGACTTAAAAAAAGAAATTCTGAGACGGATTCAAGTATTAAAATTAGAATTGATAAAGCCAAAAATGAAATTTTATTAGCTGATAAATTTGATTATATTGTTGAGAACGATATTCTTGAAAAAAGCTATTGGGAAGTTTTCAACTTAGTAAATAATTTTATCAATGAATAAAAAAAAGGTTGGTTTATTTTTTGGAACTTTTGACCCTATTCACAATGGTCACTTAAAAATTGCAAAATATATTATTGATGAAAAATTAAATGATGAGGTTTGGCTTATTGTTACCCCTGAAAACCCCATAAAACAAGATAACAAAATATCCAGCTTTATGCATAGGTTCAACATGGTTGATATTGCTACTAAAAAATACAATAATATAATGCCAAGTGACCTAGAGGTTAATCTTAAAAAGCCAAATTATACAATTGATACTTTGGAATATATTTCTAATAAATTACCAAAAATAGAATTTAGTTTAATTATCGGAGAAGACAATTATAAAATTTTTGATACATGGAAAGATTATGATAAAATACTAAATAATTACAAGATTTTCATTTATCCGAGAAAAGGAACACTTAAAGAGAGTTCTCATATAATTAATGAAAATGCCATGTATATCGGAGGTCCAAGAATTGACCTAAGTTCAACAAATATTAGAAATATTGTTTCAAAAAAAGCAGAACCTAAAGATCTAATATCTAAAAATGTTATGCAATATATAAATGCAAACAAATTGTATCAATGAAAGAAAATAAATTAAAATTTGGAGTGATTGGTAGTGGTAGCTGGGGGACTGCACTAATTAAAATACTTTGTGAAAATAATGATGAAATTAATTGGTATGTTAGAAATAAAGATAATATTGATTTTATTTATAAAAATTCTTTTAACCCAAATTATTTAAGCTCTGTAGAGCTTAATCTAAAAAAAATAAAAATTTCTGATGATATAAATGATGTCATTTACGATTCTGATGTAATTATTATTGCAGTACCCTCTGAATATGTTAATGCAGAAATGAAAAAGATTAATGTTGGTATTTCTGATAAAATTGTAATGTGTGCCTTGAAAGGTTTAGTACCTGAAACAAATTTATTATTTGGTGAACACATGCAAAAATACTTCGCTGTTTCCAAAGATAATTTTCTTGTAATTGGTGGTCCCTGTCACGCAGAGGAAATTGCGTTAGAAAGGTTATCATATCTTACAATCGCGTCTTCAAACATTAATTTATGTGAACAGATTTCAGAAAAATTTAAATGTAAATATATTAATGTGAGCTCATCCGATGATGTAATCGGTATTGAATATGCAAGTATGCTTAAAAATATATATGCATTGGCCGTTGGTATTTCCAACGGTTTGGGCTATGGAGATAACTACCAAAGTGTTTTAGTTAGCAATTCTATTAAGGAGATGAAAAGATTTATTTCAAAAAGACATAAAATAAAAAGGAATATAAACGATTCCGCATATTTAGGAGATTTGTTAGTAACCGGATATTCTTCCTTTTCTAGAAATAGAATGTTTGGAAACATGATTGGTAAAGGCTATACTGTTAGTGCTGCGCAAATGAAAATGAAAATGGTTGCTGAGGGATATATAGCAACAAAAAAAGCTTACTTGTTAAACGAAGAATCTAAGAAAAGAACCGAAATACCAATTATTTATGCAGTTTATAATATACTTTATGAGAATAGAAGTCCTAAAAAAATATTTAAAGAATTAAGCAATACACTTTCTTAAAATGAAGATCTAAATTGTTTTAAAAACCTTATATCATTTTCACTTAATAGCCTGATATCATCAATTTGATGTAATAAAAGCGCAATCCTGTCAATGCCTAAGCCAAATGCAAATCCTGTATACTTTTCATGATCAATATTACAATTTTTTAAAACATTTGGATCAACCATACCACAGCCCATAATTTCCAACCAGCCTGTACCTTTAGTCATTTTATGGTCTGTTTCATTATTTAATCCCCAATAAACATCAACTTCAGCACTTGGTTCAGTAAATGGAAAATAAGATGGTCTAAACCTAATCTCTGATTTTCCAAATAATTCAGTTGTAAAATATTCCAAAGTTTGTTTTAAATCTGCAAAACTTATATCCTCATCAATACAAAGTCCCTCAATCTGATGAAAAAAACAATGAGACCTGGCAGAAATTGCCTCATTTCTGTATACTCTTCCAGGTGATATAGTTCTAATTGGGGGATTGTTATTTTCCATAAATCTTACCTGAACAGAGCTAGTATGAGTTCTTAAGAGGTAATCAGGATTTTTTTCTATAAAAAAAGTATCCTGCATATCACGTGCTGGATGATGTTCGGGTAAATTTAGAGCTGTGAAATTATGCCAATCATCCTCAATCTCAGGGCCTTCACTTATAGTAAAACCAATATTTGAAAAAATTTCTACAATTCTGTTTCTTACAATAGAAATTGGATGTCTTGATCCCTCAGAAATTATTTCACCGGGCTTAGTTATATCATTAATAGTTTTTTTGTGATTTTTTGTATTTGTTTCTTTTGAATTGTAACCTTCAACTTTTTTTTGTGCAGAAATTTTTAATTGGTTTAATAGCTTTCCTATTTCTTTTTTATCTTTTGGGCTTACGGATTTAAAATCGTCAAAACAAGAATTAATTAACCCTTTTTTAGATAAATACTTTATTCTAAAATTTTCAACATCATCTGATGATTCAAATTTAAACGCATTAACCTCATTACTAAGTTTCTTAATCTTTTGTTTCATTTTTTGAGTCCTAATTGAATTTCCGCATCACAAAAATATAATGTTGTTATTTCTGAGTATGAAAATATTAAAATTTTACTTAATTGATAGTACTATTAAAAAAAAATAGTAATTTATCAAAAATACAGACTATCAGATTCTAATGAATAACCTCGATTTATTTTTTGGACTTTTGCTTATTTATGGAGCCTACTCAGGGTTTAAAAAAGGAATCATAAGTCAACTAGGCTCATTAGTTGGATTGTTTGCTGCATTTTTTTTTGCAATACATTTTTATTCAAATCTTAATTATAAAATAAAGCATATACTAAACATTGAAGAAAATTATGTTTCAATCGTATCCTTCATTTTAATTTTTATTTTGACAATAATAATAGTAAAAATTATTAGTAAGCTAATTACAAACTTATTTAAAGTAATATCACTTGGGCTTGTTAATCAACTAATTGGTGCTTTTTTTGGCTCACTCAAATATTTAATTCTGATATCAATATTTATTTTTTTATTTTCAAGCTTTAATGAAATTTTTGAAGTGATTGAAGAAAACAAATTGAATGAGTCATTTATATTTACAGAATTAAAAAAATTAAATGAGCAGATAATCAAATTTAATTAGTCCGAAAACGGCAGTGACGAATGATGGACATCAATAAATAACTTTGAGCCTCTAAGTACATATGAAAAAGTATACTCAACTTTAACAAGACTACCATCCTCCTTAGTAAAGAAATAATTTCCCATTACAATAGCCCTTGAGTCTTCAATAATAAAACCTGAATTCTCAAATTTTACCTTTGACCATGGTTCCAATGCAAAACCTTTGTCTTCAGAACATGCAGCATTTTCTCCACCAATAAAATAAGATAATGCTTTTTCAAAACTAGATCTGAACTGTATAATTTTTGCTTTAGTTGGCTTAAATAATATTTCTTTTGAATTATTGAAATCATACATTCTATATAAGAAACTCTTAGTATATTCCTCACATTTTAATCTATTTTGTTTTAATTTTCCGATTTCAATTATTCCATTACCCCACTCCATTTGTGATTTTTCAATCAAGTTCTTATTAATCATATTATTTTAATTTCGTTAATTTTTATCCAACCCTCATCACCATTTGCAATTTTAATTTTAACCCAGTCATCACCAAAGTCATCAACTAATTTTACCTTGGTACCCTCATGCAAATTAAATAAATTATCACTTAAATCATTAGGTTCAGATTTTATTTGAATTTTAACAGAAAATATAATTGCATATTGATCAATATAATTTTTGTTGTAGTTAGTAAACCCAAATTTAATACTAATTGGTAAAAACAAAATTATAATTAATAAAATTGAAAAATAAACCCTCTTGAAACTTGTGTTATTTGAAATAATAAAAAGGGTAAATATTATTAAAAAAATAAATGACGTTAAAATAGAAATTATTGCCCAAGATTTTATTGAAAATTTATTAGAAATTTTTGTAAGACTTTTATCTAAAAAATTTTGGGGTAATTCTTCAATAATATCAATTAAAGAATTTTGAACCATTGATAAATTATTTAAAATTGTCTTATCATATGGGTTTAATTTTAAAGCTCTTTCATAGTATAAAATAGAATTTGCTATTTGATTAATTTTATAATAACAATTACCTAAATTAAAATATAATTCACTAGAGTGATAGCCAGTGTCAACAATTTCTAAATACTTGTCTATTGATAACTGATATTCAGACTGATTATATAATTTATTAGCTTCTTCAAAAGTATTTGTTATACTATCTTGATTAACGATAGGGCTACAATTAAAGAGAGCAATTGAAATAAAAAATATATATACAGTTTTCAAATATTTTTTCATAAAAAATTCTTTTCTGATGATTCTATTAATTGCTTAATTTTTATAAAATCAGTATTCATTTCATTTAAGTCTATAGGTGTATATTTTGCCATTTGGCAATTTCTTAAAATTGCAAAAAATAGTTCTCTTTGTATAAGCGGAAATTTCATTTCTTCTAGCTTTAACTCAAGTTCTAAATTTGTCATTTTTGAAATATTTATTTTAAATCTTGTTCTAAAATAAAATTCAAGTAACTGAAAGCTACGATCGTAAAATTGAAGTTTATTTCCAATCATGGATTCTAAATCCATTATCTTTTTATCAACTTTTTTTGGGTTATTGCTGGAATTAAAACTGTAATTGAATCTTATTTTCTTATTGAATTTCTTAACTAGTATTATTAATATTGAAATTAAAAATGGTAATGCAATCAAATACCAATATGATTTAGAATTAAAAAATATTTCTTTATCTATTTGATGAAATTTTGATTTTGTTTTAAAGGATTCAAATTGTATTTCTTCTTTTGATTTTACAATTTTCCTGTTAATCATAGATAAATTATTTTCCTCACTAGATTCATTTAAGCCACCTGTAACATCAATAAATATTGGTTCCGAATAAATAGTTTTATACTTGTTTATTTTAGGGTCAAAAAATGAAAAAGCTGTACTAGGTATCTTATATTTTCCTGGACTGCTTGGAACTATTGTATAACTATTAGAAATTTTTCCTTTCATTCCCGAAACTCTCTTTGAGATTTTTTCTTTTTTTTCTGGCTGATAAACCTCTAAGGAGTTAGGAAATTGAATTTCAGGAAAATCAAATAAATTGAAATTTCCTACACCCGAAATTTCCTGACTTAACTCAAATGCATCATCTAAAATTATTTTATTTTTACTTGATTCAGTTTTAAATTCAAAATCTCCTACAGCTCCACTAAAGTTTTCAGGAACATTTTCAATTGGCAACTCTTTTACCTTAATTGATGTTGCACCTGCCGAAACGGTTTTATTAATATTAGTTGTTAATACTTGACCAAAAAAATCCCTTTTATTTGTTGGAACTTGTACCGAAATATCAAGGGTGAGTGGCTCAATTTTAAGGGTTCCTATTTTTTGTGGATATAAAAGGGTTTTTCTTAAAACTACATATCTAAAATTTCTGCCCTTATACTTTCCTTCCTTAATATTTAGTTTTTTTATATCAATATTATTACTCCAAAAGTCAGCATACCTCGGTGAGTTAATTTCACTCCAATTATCAACACCTGTGTCAGGTGAGACATAAAGCTTATATGTGACCGAAATACCTTCATTTAAATAAGGGTTTTTATTTGATACCTCAGCGACTAAAAAAATATTTTGATCTGCGATATAATTGGGGTCATTAGGATCCTTTGGTTTTTCAATCTCAGATGTTACAATAATTTCGATTGGGGATGTTTTGTAAATTTCACCATCAACTTCAATTGAAGCTTGACCTATTTTAAGCTTTCCTTTTGTTTTCGGAGAAAGAAAGTATATATATGACTTTGAATAGGATTTTTTGCCGTTAATCCATGAATTTCTAATGGATTGAGATGGCCCGCCAACAATATTAAAATCACTAAATTTTGGTGGAATAAAATTATCTCCATCTTGATCAATTGAAAATTCAATTTTTATTCTTTCATTCAATCCTAACGTTTTCTTACTTGGTGTTGCAGTAAAATTTACTTGGCTAAATAAAATGCTTGTATGCAGTAAAAAATAAATAACTATTGAATTTCTCATTACCAGTCTTTTTCAGAAACAATCTTAGCTCCTTTTTTATTTTGGTTGTTGATTTTTGCTTGTACCTTTTTTTCAGCATTCTCCATTGCTTTAAGTATGTTCATTATCTGCTGACTTGAAAGCTTTGAATCAGACTCTTTATTTTGATTCTCGTTTTCTGAGTTCTCATTGCTTTTATTATCTTGTTTATCTTGCTGATCACTTTCACTTTGTTGCTCATCTTGTTGTTGATCATTATTACCATTCTGATCATCCTGCTGCTCTTGTTTATCATTATTGTCCTGCTCATCATCCTGCTGCTGATCGTTGTCTTGCTCATTATTTTGATTTTCTTCACATAGTTTTGCAATTGAAAGATTATATCTAGTTTGTTCATCTTTTGGGTCATTTCTTAATGCATTTTTATAGGCATTAACTGCTTCAGAGCACATATCTTTTTTCATGTAAAGGTTACCTAGGTTGTAATAAGACTTATGTTTTTCGTTAGATGTTTTAGAAAGTTTAATTGCCTCAATTTGACGAGCAATTGCTTCATCATAAAGGCCCATTTTATAATAATTATTTGAAAGGTTAAAACTAGCCTTAGAATCTGAGCTAGAGTCATTTATGGCAATTCTGTAATTATACTCAGATTCTTCAAAACTACTTTCAAAATATTCATTTCCCATGTTAAAAAACTTCTTATAATTTTCAGACTGTGAAAATGAATTCATTACGACAAAAAATATAAATATCAATATTTTGAATTTATTCTTCATTAAATAAATTTAAATTTTTTAACCATTTTGTTTTAGATTTAAACATTAATGTGTCTAAGATGAAAAAGATTAAACCTATCATAATAAACCACTGAAACTGATCTTCAAATTCAGAGAATTTTTTACTATCAAACTCCTTTTTTTCAGTATTACTAAGAATTTCATTTACTTCACTTAATACATCTTTAGTAATTGAACCATCAATATATTTGCCAAGTGAAGCTTTTGAAATATTTTTCAAATAATCCCGATTTAATTTTGTAATAACAACCTCACCATTTAAATCTTTTTTATAGCTAGAAATAACATTGTTTTTTCTAATCGGAATTGGGGAGCCTTTTAATGTGCCAACTCCAATTGTATGAATCTTGATATTATTTTTGGAAGCGATATTAGCTATTTCTGATGAAAACTCATTATGATCTTCACCGTCTGAAATTATAAATAGCAGTCTTTCCGTTTGTTCTTCATCATCAAAATATGAGATAGATAGTTGTATTGCATCACCAATTGCAGTTCCTTGAGATGAAAGCATGTCTGTATTTAAATTTTGTAAAAACATAGTTGCAGCTGAATAATCAGTTGTGAGGGGTAATTGTGGAATAGCCTTACCCGCATATGCAATTAAGCCTATTCTATCACCATTCAGAGAAAAAATAATTTCATTTACTATTTGCTTTGACTTATCAAGTCTGCTTGGTGAAATATCTTCTGCAAGCATACTTTTTGAAACATCAACAGCAAAGACCACATCAACTCCCATTCTCTTAAAAGATTCAAGTTTTGTACCCATTTTAGGGTTAATCATTGCAATAACAAAGAAAAATAATGCAATAATCTTAACAATAAATTTTGCAATTGGTTTAATGGAAGAGCGATTAGGGCTCAGTTTATTCAAATTTTTATTTGAGAAATATAATTTTTGTGTTTTTGATTTCCATTTATAATCAAATAAAAATAAAACCACTATGAATAAAATCATTACTGACAACCAAATCCAAGAAATATTTTCCAACTCAAACATTAAATAAAGCTTCTTAATATTGTTAATCTAATTATTAAATCAAAACCGATAAGTAAAATTGCTGGCAACAAAAAATATCTATATTTTTCACTAACAGAGAAGTATTTAAATTCCTCAATATCGGTCTTTTCTAGTTTGTTAATATCATCATATATTTCCTTTAACCTACTATTATTGGTTGCTCTAAAGTATTTACCTCCAGTCATTTCTGATATTTGGGTTAGTAGTTCCTCATCAATTTCAACCTTCACATTTGCATAATTAAATTTTCCTCTGTCATCTATCCCAATCGGTGATAATGCCAAACCATTAGTTCCTAACCCAATTGAGTAAATTTTAATATTAAATTCCTTTGCGAGTTCTGCCGCAGTAACAGGATCAATAAAACCAGCATTATTAATCCCATCTGTTAAAAGAATTATTACCTTACTTATTGATTTACTGTCCTTTATTCGATTTACACATGTTGCTAATCCCATTCCAATAGCTGTTCCACCTTCAATAATATTATTATATTTTATCTCGCTTAGAGATCTTAAAATAATGTTTTTATCAAGAGTTAGAGGGGTTTTGGTATAGCTTTCTCCAGCATACTCAACTAAGCCAATTCTGTCTGAGGGTCTATTTTTTATAAATTCCTCAGCAACATTTTTTAGTGCTTGTAGCCTATTTGGTTTTAAATCTTTGGCTAACATACTTGCTGAGACATCAATTGCGATCATAATATCAATACCAGAATTCTTCTTAATCCTTATAGACTCATCTATGATTTGAGGTCTAGCAAGGGAAATAATTACTAAGACAAATGACAGAACTCTTAAAAAGCGAAGAAAAAATTTTAAATTTTTGTAGAACTTAGTATTTCCATTAAAACCCTCTATATTTGAAAATTTCAATGAGGTATTAATTTTATTTTTATTAAAATAAAACCATAAAATAATCAATGGTATTAATGTTAAACCAAAAAAGTATTCAGGATTTAAAAATTGAATTTTCATCTCTTCTTTTCTTTTAGTAATTCAATAGAACTTACAATTCTTTCGATTATTTCTCGAACATATCTTTTATCATGATTTAAAATTATTATTTTTTTAAAACCTGTTTGAGATAAAAACCCTATGACTTTATAGCTGCCTTTTTTAATATTTTTCTTCTCATCCAAAAAATCAGTATCTCCTGAAATTATCAGGCCTTTTGCACCATTATTGCTTTCAAAATTATCATACTTTACAACGAAGTTTTGGAGTCCATAGGACTCAAGTTTGTCAAGAGATAATTCCAATATTTGTTGAAAATTATTAGGATCAATTTTATTGTTAGTGGAATAATTAATTGCAAATAACTCTAACGATTTATCATTGTTTGATGCATAAAAATGTGATTCAGAAGTGAAATCTTCAAAAATAAATATTTCATTTTTTGATCTTATTAAAGGCTCAGGAGTTTCTAAAATTATCCCTGGATTTCCATATTCAGATTTTATCCACTTAGAATTTAGAAGTTTTTGATTTTCATTAAATAAAATCTTGTCGATAGTAAATTGAAATCCAAAAGCTATAGAGGAAAATAAAAAAACAATTAGAAATAATCCAACTACCGATAAAATTGAATTTTTAATTCTTTTATTTTTTTGTTTTTTTAGTAGTTCTTTTTGATAATTTAAATTTCTTAATTTTTCTGCTTCAGATTGTTCTGGAACTAATTTCTGAATTTTTTCTAATTCTTTATAAACGTTATTTATATCGCTAATAATGACTTCTCTTTCTGGCTTAAATTTTGCAAATTTAACTAAGTCTGCTCTTTTGAAAATGCCATCAATTTTAGAAATTGTATTGTTTGTGAATGCAAACTTTTTTAGTGTTTTCAGTTTATTTAATTCATCAATTAATTCTTGTGAAGTACTTTCTAAAGATTTTCCAAAAATATCTCTAAGCAGAAAACATCTGATTAAATAAGTCATTTTTGAGTACATTAATTTAATTTCAATTTGAGAGTTAAGCTCTAAATTTTTAAGATTTAAAATGTTTTCTTTTATTTCATCTAAGGAGCTGTCTGATGGAATTAATTTTAAAATTGGATTAAAATAATTGTAGATACTTTTTCTGAAAAAATAAATTAATGAGCTTGTAAGCACAACAACCAATAAAATGTATAAAATAGTATAATTGAAATATTTTATGTCTTCATAAACGGGTTTTATTTCATAAAGTCCCTGTTTTAATGTATCAACCTCAACCAAATTTACCCTTATAGTTTTTGATTCTGTTAAGAGGATTTTATCACCAACCATGACACTCATTTTAGGAATTATGAAACTTCCTTCATCAAAAGATGTTAAATCATATTTCTTTGAATAAATAAATTCATTGTTTTCTATTATCGTATCTATTTTATCATCAGAAACATACTCCAATGATGTGAACGATGTTGAGTCTGGAAAAACTACCGGTTCATCTTTATCATTTTCTAACTTAATTATATATTTGAGATTATTCCCAATGATTATTGTGTCATTATCTACACTTGTGACCAAAGCTTGAGAGCTTAAACTTTGAAAACCAATGATCAAAAATAATATTGAAATTAAATTTTTCACCTGCTTTTAAAATATTGAAGTAATTTTTTTTGGTAATCATCATTTGTACAACACTCCAGTGTTCCAGATCTAGTTCTTTTAAAATTATTAAAAAACTCAATTCTTTTATCTCTAAAATAAGTAACATAGTTTTCTCTTACATTTTTTGATGACGTGTTTACAGTTATTAATGTACCTGATTCATTATCTAATAAATCAACAATTCCTAAATTGGGTAAATTTTGTTCTGTTGGATCATAAATTCTAATCCCCGTTAGATCATGCTTAGAGGAAAATATCTTTAGCGAATTATAATAGTCTGTTGAAATAAAATCAGAAATTAAAAAAGCGATTGATTTATTTTTTAAAATATTTGATAAAAATTTTAAAGGAGCATTAATGTTTGTGCTTTTTCCATTCGACTTAAACTCTAATAACTCTCTTATTATTCTGAGAACATGCGATTTACCCTTTTTGGGTGGTATGTAAAGTTCAATTGAGTCAGAAAATAAAACAAGCCCAACTTTATCGTTATTTTTAGTTGCAGAAAAAGCTAATGTAGCTGCAAGCTCAGTAACATATTCGTTTTTAAATAATGAGTCGGAGCCGTAAAAATTTGATTTTGAAATATCAATTATAAGCATCATCGTCAATTCCCTCTCCTCCTCAAATACTTTTATAAAAGTATCTCTTTGTCTTGCAGTTACATTCCAGTCAATAAATCTGACATCATCACCAAATTGATATTGTCTTACCTCGCTAAAAGCCATTCCCCTACCCTTGAAAGTTGATTGGTATTCACCTCCAAAGATATGGTCAGATAGCCTTTTAGTTTTGATCTCGATTTTACGTACTTTCTTTAATAAATCCTTTGTATCCATTTAATATTTATGGGACTTCTATTTTGTCAATTATACTTTTAATTATGTCGAATGATGACAGGTTTTCGGCTTCAGCTTCATAAGAAATTCCTATTCTATGTTGAAGTACATCATAAACAACTGACCTGATATCATCTGGAATTACAAAGCCTCTTCTATTTATAAATGCATAACATTTAGAAGCAAGGGCTAAATTAATACTCCCTCTTGGAGATGCACCAAAAGAAATCAATGGTTTCAAATTAGATAGCCCATATTTTTCAGGATATCGGGTTGCGAAAATAATTTCTAAAATATAGGATTCGATTTTCTCATCCATATATACTTCTCTGACAGTCTTTTGTGCAGTCATTATTTTTTTAAGGGTTACAACTGATTTTACACTACTCAAAGAATTTTGAAGATTGGCCCTCATTATAGACTTTTCATCCTCAACATTTGGATAGGAAATAATCGTTTTTAACATAAATCTATCAACTTGTGCCTCTGGAAGTGGGTATGTACCTTCTTGATCTATTGGGTTTTGTGTTGCCATTACCAAAAATGGTTCGTCAAGCTTAAATGACTTATCTCCAATAGTAACTTGTTTCTCCTGCATTGCCTCTAGTAATGCAGATTGCACTTTTGCCGGAGCACGGTTTATTTCATCAGCAAGTACAAAATTTGCAAAGACAGGACCCTTCTTTACAGAAAATTTAGATTGTTTAACATTATATAATTGAGTTCCAATAACATCTGCAGGAAGTAAATCAGGTGTAAATTGAATTCTACTATAACTTCCACTTATTGCTTTTGAAAGTGTATTTATTGCAAGTGTTTTTGCTAATCCAGGCACACCCTCGAGTAGAATGTGACCTTTCCCAAGTAAACCAATCAATAACCTGTCAATCATACTATTTTGACCAACAATTACTTTACTCATCTCTGATTTTAACAGGTCAACAAAAGCGCTCTCTTTTTCTATCTTTTCGTTAATTTTCTTAACATCGACTTTATTTTCCATATATGATTAAAATTAAATTCGCAATTTGTTAAATCAAGGCATATTTTACTGTTAATATTTGGTTAAAAAGTGAATATTTTAACCTTATATTAACATTTAACAGTTTAAAAAATAAATTATCAATTTTTTAAAAATTATATGCAGTATTGAATATTGAAGTAAAAAATGATAGTATGATTATTTTGGAAGTTTTAATTAGACATACAAATAAATCAAACTTAATGTTTTTTATTTCTATTTATATTTTTAATAAGTAAATAAGTAAAGTATGCTGTAATAATAAAAAAAATAACTGCGACAAAAATATCGGTATCATTTATATCGTCACGAAATCTCATGATATTAGAAAATTATAAATCAAATTTAATACCCTGAGCCAAAGGTAAATCATCCGTATAGTTAATTGTATTTGTTTGTCTTCGCATATAGATTTTCCATGCATCGGATCCTGACTCTCTTCCTCCTCCAGTATCTTTCTCGCCGCCAAATGCGCCGCCAATTTCAGCTCCCGAAGTACCTATATTTACATTTGCAATACCACAGTCTGAACCAGATGCAGAAAGAAATTTTTCAGCTTCTCTTAGATTATTTGTCATAATTGCAGAAGATAAACCTTGATTAACATTATTTTGGATTTCAATTGCATTTACAACATCACCTGAATATTTAAGTAAATATAATATAGGAGCAAACGTTTCTTCTTGAACAATTTCATATTCAGGCTTTGCCTCAGCAATTGATGGTTTAACATAACATCTACTTTCAAAACCTTTACCATCAAGCTGTCCGCCTTCAACAATAATATTTCCACCCTGTTTTTTAATTTTTTCAAGTGCTTGCAAATACATCTTTACTGCATCAGTGTCAATTAATGGTCCCACATGATTTGATTGATCTAATGGGTTACCGATTTTTATTTGTTTATATGCACTGACAACTGCATCACGAACTTCATTATAAATGTCTTCATGAATGATTAATCTTCTTGTAGAAGTGCATCGTTGTCCAGCCGTTCCAACAGCACCAAAAACTGCACCCATTACCGTCATTTTTACATCGGCATCAGGGGTTACAATTATTGCATTATTACCACCCAGTTCAAGTAAAGATTTTCCTAACCTCGCACCAACTTCACTTGCTACAATTTTACCCATTCTGGTAGAGCCTGTAGCTGAAATTAGAGGAATTCGTTTATCCTTAGTCATGTATTCTCCCACTTTGTAATCTCCATTTATTAAACAAGAAATTCCTTCAGGCAAATTATTTTCTTTTAAAATATCAGCAATTATTTTTTGACACGCAACAGAGCAAAGTGGGGTTTTTTCACTAGGCTTCCAAACACACACATCACCACATATCCAAGCTAGTGCTGTATTCCATGACCAGACCGCAACAGGAAAATTAAAAGCTGAAATTATTCCTACAATTCCAAGTGGATGGTACTGCTCATACATTCTATGGCCAGGTCGCTCACTGTGCATTGTTAAGCCATGTAATTGTCTTGAAAGACCAACTGCAAAATCACAAATATCAATCATCTCTTGAACTTCACCTAAGCCTTCTTGAAAGCTTTTTCCCATCTCATAAGAAACCAGAACACCAAGAGGTTCTTTTAAATCTCTGAGCTTATTTCCAAATTGTCTCACAATTTCACCTCTTTGGGGTGCGGGAACAGTTCTCCAATATTTAAATGCTGACTGAGCACTTTGAATTACCTTGTTGTAATCCTGAAGGGTTGTTGTGGAAACGGTTCCTATCAATTTTCCATCAACAGGCGAATGACTGAAAATCTTTTCACCATCAACGAAAGAATTATTTCCAGTAGATGTTCCAATATTGTGCTTCGTAAGTCCTAATTTATTTAATGAGTCTTGGATGTTCATAGAATTAAACTATTTCAGAAATTTTTAAAGTATTTACCATACCACTTTCTTTTACCGGCATTGAAGCAAGGTTAATAACCATATCTCCTTTTTTTGCAAAACCTTTTTTGTTTACTATTTGATTTATTTCCTCAATTGTTTTATCTGTTGATACAGACCGATTATAGAAAAAAGCTTTAACACCCCACAATAAGTTTAGTCTACATAAAATTCTTCTATTAGATGTAAATACAATAATATTTGAATGAGGTCTCCATGATGATACTTGAAATCCTGTATAACCACTTTGGGTTAAAGTTGTTATGGCAGCAATTTTGGTTTCATTTGCTATTTGAGCTGCGTGGTAGCAAATAAATTTTGTTGTATACCTTCTGGTTTTGATTTTAGGTGGAGACTCAGGAACAGATATCATATCTGAAAACTCAACACTCGAAATAATTTTTGAAATCTGAGTTACAACTTCAACTGGAAATTTACCAACTGACGTTTCAGCTGAAAGCATAACTGCATCTGCACCATCCATAATTGAATTCGCAACATCATTAACTTCAGCTCTGCTTGGTTTCAAACTATCAATCATACTTTCCATCATCTGAGTTGCTATAATTACCGGTATTCTGTGTTTTTTCGCCAAGTATACAATTCTCTTTTGTAGCAGTGGTACTTGCTCAGACGGGATCTCAATTCCTAAATCTCCTCTGGCAACCATGACACCGTCCGAAGACTGAATAATTTCTTCGATATTTGAAATTGCCTCAGGCTTCTCAATCTTTGCAATAATTGGAATTTTTTCATCAGATGTTACCTCTATAATTTTCCTTAAGCTATTTACATCATCTGCATTTCTAACAAATGATAAAGCAATCCAATCAAGCTCTTTTGATATAGCATACTTTAAATCTTTTTGATCTTTTGCAGTCAAGGATGGAGTTGAGATTTTTGTGTTAGGCAAATTAACACCTTTGTTTGAACTAAGTTTACCACCCTGAATATTTTTTAATTTAACTTTGTCAATTCGGTTTGTTGACAATACTTCAAAAATTAACTTGCCATCATCAATCAACACCTTATCACCTTTTTTTACATCTTTTGGAAAATTTAAATATGAAAGAGAAGCTTCAGATTTATTACCAACTAGGTTTTTGGTAGTAGATAAAGCAAATATTTGACCTTTTTTTATTACTACGCCATCCTCCATTTGTCCAATTCTAATTTTTGGACCTTGTAAATCAGCTAAAATAGCAACATTTGATTCAGTTTCTTTGTTTATCTTTCTAATTATGTCAATATAAAGGTCTGCTTCTTCATACTTTGCATGGGAAAAATTAATTCTAAATACATTTACACCTGCCCTTATCAGTTTAGAGATTGTAGTCTTATTGTTACAGCCAGGACCTAGAGTCGCTACAATTTTTGTTTTTTTAAACCTTATATTTATCATGAAAAAATTAA
>CACLCL010000019.1 GCA_902605445.1 uncultured Bacteroidota bacterium
TTTGGAATTTTATTTCTTTAATGTTATCATATATGTAATCAAGTTTGTGAGGATCAAATTTTAAATTTTCAATATTCATATTTTCATCCAAAGCATTGTGGAATTTGGGACCTTTTGCGGTAAACTCAAGTTCTAAACCTAGTGCTTTAGGGATCACCAATATGTCAGAAAATAAAATTCCAGCATCTACCCCAAGGTCATCTATTGGGAGTAGAGTAACCTTAGCGGCTAATTGCTTGCTCTGCATCATTTCGTCAAAACTGTACTTCTGTTTTAGTTTCAAATAAGAGGGTAATATTCTACCAGCTTGTCTCATAAACCATACTGGTGGACGAGATGTTGCATTTCCGTTAATATTTTCAATGAATATATTTTCTTTCATTAGATTAATTGAAGAGATTTTTTGTTTGAGTAAATTATTTTTGCAATGTCTTTTTCACTGTATACAGACGAGATAAACATGCATTCAAATTGAGATGGAGGCAGGTATACTCCTTCATCTAACATGTATTTAAAGTATTTTGCATATTTCTTCAAGTCACATGTAATTGCATCATTGTAATTTTCGATTTTGTTATTATCTGTAAAGAAGAGGGTCATCATTGAACCTGCTCTATTAATAATGGCATTAGTTCCCGTTTCATGAATATTTTGCAAGAATCCTTCGTGGATTTTCTTTGATATTGTTTCTAATTTTTGATATAATTCATCATTTAGCCTGTTTAACACAGAAAGTCCTGCACTCATTGCAAGAGGGTTTCCTGAAAGAGTACCTGCTTGATAAACTGGTCCATTAGGTGCTAGGTAATCCATAATTTCAGCCTTTCCGCCATATGCACCAACTGGGAGACCACCTCCAATTATTTTACCAAGAGTTGTAATATCAGGAATGACATCATATAGCTCTTGTGCTCCACCTTTTGATAATCTAAACCCGCTCATTACCTCATCAAATATTAATAGCGATTTATTTTCATCACATAATTTTCTTAAGCCTATTAAAAAATCTTTTTTAGACTCAACGAGACCCATATTACCAGCGACAGGTTCAATTATCACTGCGGCAATTTTCTCTGGATTACTTTTAAATTGATCTGAAACAGATTCCAATGAATTAAAATCTGCAATGATTGTATCTTTAGCTGTATTTTTTGTGACACCTGGGCTGTCAGGCAGACCGAGGGTCATCGCACCAGATCCAGCTTTAATCAAAAAACTGTCCCCGTGACCATGATAATTTCCTGAAAATTTTAAAATTAAATTTCTTGAGGTATATCCTCTTGCTAATCTTATTGCACTCATCGTTGCTTCAGTACCAGAATTTACCATTCTTACTTTTTCTATTGATGGTACTAATTCAATAATTTTTTTAGCCATTTCTGACTCAATAGTCGTAGGTGCACCATAAGTTGTTCCTTTAAGTAAATATTCGCTTATTTTGGATTGGGTAATTTTATCAGCATGTCCAAAAATAAGCGGTCCCCAAGATGAGATGCAATCAATGTATTCGTTTTTATCGATATCATAAAGTTTGCTTCCATTACCGTGATCAAAAAAGACAGGGTCACAATTAACACTTTTAAATGCTCTTACAGGGGAATTTACTCCTCCAGGGATTAATCCTTTTGATTCCTTAAATGCTTTAATACTTTTATTATAAATCATTGGCTTTTAAATATTTTGCAACTTCTAATGCATGGTAACTTATTATCGCATTTGCTCCAGACCTTTTAATGGAATGTAAAATCTCTAAAATTGTTTCAATGCCATCTATAAAGTTCTTTTCAGAAGCACTTTTTACCATTACATACTCACCACTAACATTGTACGCAATTATCGGAACATTAAATTTTTGTTTGATTCTGTGTATGATATCTAGATATGAAATAGCTGGTTTAATTATTATCACATCGGCACCCTCATTTATATCTAATTTAACTTCATTAATAGCTTCTTCAGAATTTTTAAAATTCATTTGGTAGGTTTTTCTATCACCAAAACTTGGGCTACTTTTTGCAGCTTCTCTAAAGGGACCATAAAAAGCCGAGTTATATTTCACAGAGTAGGGGAAAATAGGAATCTTTTCAAACTTGTTATCATCTAGAATTTCTCTTATTACTTTGACTCTTCCGTCCATCATATCTGACGGAGCTAATGCATCAGCACCACTTTTAGCTAAAATCAAAGATTGACTTGAAAGTGTCTGAAGGGTTAAGTCGTTATCAACATCATTATCGATTATAGTCCCACAGTGTCCGTGTGTTGTATATTCACAATTACAAACATCCGCAATTACATATAATTTATCTTCAAATACTTTTTTTAGTTCGGAAATAGCCTTCGGTACAATGCTATTAGAACTGCAGGAAACTTCACCAGTTTCATCCTTTTTGTTTGGGATTCCGAATACTATTATAGAATTTATTTTGTTATGAATTAGTTCATTGCAAAATTCTATTGTACGATCGATTGAATATCTAAATTGTCCAGGCATAGAGTCAATAGGTTCTTTTATGTTTTGGCCTTCGGTTATAAATACTGGACATATTAGGTCTGTAGCATTAATTCGAACATCTTCAATCATATTCCTCAGAATTTTATTATACCTGAGTCTTCTTAATCTATTTATCGGAAATTTCATTTTTGATAGAAATATTTAATTAATGATTCTGAAATACCTTCATAGGATTGCATCTTTGAGGTTAGCATACAATCGAATCCTTTACTATTCACATATTCTGTTGTAGTCTTACCTATACTTATTATTTTAGTGTCTTTAGGATTATAGAACTGAATAAATGAGTCAAAGGCTGATGGACTGGTGAAAACAGTATATGTTTCTTTGGTTTCAATAAGTTTTAACAATTCTTTGTTTACTTTACTCTCTAAATTTGTCTCATAAACATTAACCCTATCTACTTTGCAAAATTCTTGAAGATTTATTTTAAAATCATCCTTCGAAATTTTGCCTTGAATTAGAAGAGTTTTTTTTCCGTTAAGCAACTTATTGTCTTTGAGTTCATACGCCATTATATTGGAATAATTTCTTTTTGAAATGTAGGCTGACTCATATCCATATTCATTTAAAGTTTGGTTTGTTTTATTTCCAATACAAATAAATTTTATTCCTGAAGAAATTTTAACCTTATTAAAAAAATTCTTTATTCCATTTTTAGATGTGAAAATTATATAATCATAACTATCAATATTATTCACAGTAAAATCTAGTGGACTAATCTTAATTAATGGAAAATGATGAGTAACTATGTCTCTCTTGGATAGTTCATCAAAACCGCTAATATCACCTTCATTAGTCAAAATTATTTGAATTGGTATTTTGTTAGAAATTTTAGACATTAATGTTTTTGCTAGTTTCACCCCAATATCAACGTGATTGCCAATTTCCTTAGTCATTTTTCCAAAAATGTATTTTTTTTCTTTTGTATCAAATACTTTTCCCTGAATCTCAATCTTGTCACCATTTAATGTGCATAAAGTAGCGTCTGGCGAAGAGCAGCCTCCACCTACAGTTTTTAAAAATTTTCTTTCTTCATTAATACAAATTTGAGTTGATTCGTCTTGTATTTTTTTTAGTATTGAAAATGTTTTTTTGTCCTCCTTTCTGAATTCAACAGCTAAAGCTCCTTGGCCTGCAGCAGGAATTATTTCATCAGATTTGAAATATTTGGAAATTCTATGCTCTAATCTTAATCTTTTTAAACCTGCAGCGGCAAGTATTATTCCCTCAAGCTCACCATCGTCTAGTTTTTTAAGTCTTGTTTCAATATTTCCTCTTATACTTTTCACCTTAACCCCATTGTAAATTTTTTGAATTTGCTCCTTTCTCCTTATCGATGAGGTTCCAATTAATTTAATATCATGTATTTTTTTATCTGCAAGTCCTTTTTTTAGAACAAGAACATCCATAGGGTCTTCTCTTTTAGTTACAGTGAAAGAACTAAGATTACTGTTTCCTTCAGAGGGCAAATCTTTTAAACTGTGGATGGCAAAATCAATAGTTCTTTTTTCTAATTCATTTTGAATTTCAGAGACAAAAAAACCTTTATCTAAAATTTTATTTAAGTCTTTATTCAATAATATGTCACCTTTAGTTTTAATTTTTTTTATGATAAAATCCGCAGAAGGGTTTTTCTCTTTTAATTTTTTGATAACATAATTGGTTTGGGAAATCGCAAGATTACTTGAGCGAGTTCCAACAGTAAATTGCTCAATCATTGGCAAAAATTTTATTTATAATTTTTAGCGCATCAGCATCTTTACCATTTTCGCTAACCTTAATAATTTTTTTTACCAACTTGTCAGAAAATTTATCATATATTTTTTCGATTTCCTTGTTATTAATCTCTGAGTTATACATTAGATCTTTAATTTCTTTTTTTATTGAAATTATGCTTGGTCTTAGTTCCCTTTCATTAATCCAATTATCAAATTCTGTAATATGCTTATCTACTAATAATTTTGCTTTTTCGATTTCAGATATTCTTCTGTTATAATTTTCATTTACCTTGTCTTTTAATTTATCTAAATCAACTAAATCAACTAATTTGTAATATTTTTTTAATTTAATATTTCGTGGAACAGAAAGGTCTACTAATGTAATTTTATTTTTTCTTTTACTATCAATATCTGATAGATCCTTATCAGTTAGTAATGGTTTTTTTGATGAAGTACTAAATATAATTATGTCTACCTCATTCAACATTTTTTTCCATTCTGAAAATTTTATAAGTTTTAATTTGAACTTGTTAAGAAGGGGAGTAGCGTTCGACTCTGTCCTATTTGTTATGTATATATTCTTAAATTTTTTTGAATAAAGTTGTTTAATTGAGAGTTTAGAGGTTCTTCCAGCACCTACACAAAGTATTGATAGCTTTTCAGAATTTTTGAATTTTCCAATTTGATCAATAGCTGCGGAGCTTACTGAAATGCCACCTTTATCAATTTCTGTGTTATTTCTGATAAATTTACTGGTTTCAAGAGATTTATGAATCATTCTTTCAAGAGTTGGACTTAACATGTTATTTTTTTTACATCTTTTATATGCACTTTTGATTTGTTCAACTATTTGAAACTCTCCGATTATCATTGATTCAAGTCCGCTTGCAAGCCTAAATAGATGTTTTGAAACTTCTCTAGAATCCTCTACTTTCCTTATGTATGGCCTTAATCCGTCATTAAATTTTTTAAGTTTACTCAAAGCCATAATAACTGAATGAAAAGCTTTTTTTGAATTGATTTTTAAGGATGAAAAATCAAAATATATTTCGGTTCTGTTACAGGTAGATATAATGAATAGTCCGTTTAACTGAATTTTCTCATTAATCAATTTGAAAATGAGTTCGAAATCTTCAGGATAAATGTAAAACAACTCTCTAATTTTTACAGGCGCAATTTTATAATTTAAGCTTACTAAACCGATCATAGAATCCTTTCAAAATGCAAATATAAAATCAATTTATAAATTAAAAGTAACGCTATAAGTTCATTTATTTTGTTATTGGGTCAATCTGTTAATTGATTTTCATTCTAAATAATATATCGTTGACTGATGTAATTGTAACACATTAAAAAATATTTAATAAAAAGTTTATTTTTATTTAGACTTAATCTAAATAAAAACATATATTTGCAATTGAATTTAAAAAATTAATTAAATGAAAAATATAATTTATAAGTCAATGTTTTTATCATTGGCAATATTTTCTTTCTCATGTGATTCTGATAATGACAATAGTAACACTAATACTATTGTTGCCCCAGATTCTTATGAGTTTACAAGAAATGGAGAATCCTCTGTTAGCTTCTCTGGTCAAACAACCAGATTAATGCAAGCAGAAGAATTATATGCTGAATTAAACTCTAGTGAAGCTACCGAAACTGGTTTAGACTTGATGTTTAATGGAGATTCTAACAGTTCTGCTGGTTTCTCGGATGCATCATTAAACGGTACTTCAAAGATTATTGGAAGTAAAACAGCTGCATCAACTTTAGCAGGTAGTGCAACTACTAAAGCAAGGTTTGATAACATGATTAATGATTTTGCTACTAATGTGGTTCCAAATTGGGGATCAGATGCTGGTGTTGGACAAGCTGGTGCAATTTCAACCCCTGATGGTGCTAAAACTTATCACCTAAATGCACAGGGACAAGAAATTGACCAATTATTTTTTAAAGGGCTAATTGGTGCTTTTACTTTAGATCAGATTGTAAATAATTATATTCACCCTAATCAATTAGACTCTGGGACAAGAATTGATGATAACGATAATGATGTCCTTTCAGGTGATAATAATTACACTGACATGGAGCATAAATGGGATGAAGGCTTTGGCTATCTTTATGGTTTAGAAGGTGATAACCTTGCATCTTCAGGAACAACCCCATCTGGAGGTGGAAGTTTATTAATGAAATATTTTAAGAAGGTTAATGATGAAGGTGGATATGAGCCTGGAATTGCACAAACTGTTTATGATGCCTTTGTTATGGGTAGAACGGCCATCGTTAACAAAGACTATGCATTAAGAGATCAACAAGCTGCAATTATTAAAGTGGAGCTTTCTAAAGTGATTGGATATTATGCTATCCACTATATGAATGACTTTGTTTCAAAGCTTGAAGCTGGCAATGTTGCTGGAGCACACCACTCAATTTCTGAGGGTTGGGGATTTCTGTTAAGCTTGCAGTTTACAAATAATGGAAATGATGAACCATTCATGGACAAATCAACCGTTGAAAGCTTCCTGGATAATGAAATGTCTGATTTTCATAGTATGGGAACCGAAATATTTACTGCTTCCGATGGAATGATTGCGTTAGTAAAACAAGCTTTTGAGGCAAATGGTGTAACATTAAATATTGATTAAAATAATCTTTAGAGGCAATTAATGCACCAATTTATTTTTTTGTTTTCTAAATTTTGAAATGGAAACAGTAGTAATACTGTTTCCACTTTCAATTTTTCGTTAATATAAAGTATATTTAAATTATAATTTTATGAGATTTTTAAAAATATTTATAACAACATCTTTAATTTCATTTTCAATATCCTGTTCAGAGAATGAAAATCAGCAAACTTCGACTTCTGATAATTATGATAGGTCTGCATTATTAACGAATGTTGTTGACAATATAATAATCCCTGCACACCAAAAATTTCAAGAAGAATTAACCCTTTTCACAGAAGATCTTAGTGAATTTAATTCAAACAGAGATATTGAAAATTTAGAAAATCTTCAATTACAATTCATAGAAGCTTATAAATATTGGCAACACATAGAAATGTTTAACATTGGATATGCAGAGGAAATATATTATGCTTCTAAAATGAATATTTATCCAACCAATGTTTCTAGAATTAATGACAACATTAATGGTGCTAACTTTGACCTAGATAATAATCCTAATCAATACTCTGCACAAGGTTTTCCAGCAATTGATTACTTGTTATTTGGACTTGGTCAAAATAATTCTGAAATTATCAATATCTATTTAGAAAACCAGAATGACAATCCAACCTTAGTCTATCTTTCATTGTTAGCTACAAAAATGCATAATAATACAGCTGATGTTTTGGATTACTGGATTAATAATCGACAAGAATTTATTAATTCAACCGAAAACAGTGCAAGCTCAAGCCTAAATATGCTTGCAAACGATTTTGTTTATTACTATGAAAAAGGTTTTAGGGCAAATAAAATTGGTATACCTGCTGGTGTTTGGTCAGGATTACTACCACAAAACGTTGAGGCATTTTATAAAAAGGATATTTCTAAAATTTTAGCAAAAGAAGCGCTTACTGCATGTACTAAGTTTTTTAATGGAACTCATTTCAATGGTCAATTCTCTGGTGATGGTTTTTATGATTATTTAGCTTATTTAGATGATACAAATTATTCTAACTCATCAATGTTTATTGGTTTGAATGATGACATTGTATCATCTTTCTCAAACGCTGAGGAAAAAATAAATTTATTAGATGATAATTTTATTAACCAGATTGAATCTAACAATATGCAAATGCTAGAGGCTTATGACGCCATACAATATGGTGTAGTTCGATTAAAAACTAATATGTTATCAATTCTTGGCATATCTGTTGATTATTATGACGCAGATGGTGATTAGTTCTGCGAATAATGATAATTTATAAAAAATTTATTGAATACTTTAATGAAGAGGTAAGTCCCTACTCATTGTCATTGTACAGAATTGGTTTTGGGGTTCTGGTAATGTTTAGTTTATTAAGATTTTGGTTGAAGGGAAATATAGCCACTTTGTATATTGATCCCACTTTTCATTTTTCATACTACGGTTTTTCATGGGTTAAACCCCTAGGAATTTACACTTACTTGTTGTTCGCTGTTTGTCTAATATCAGCGTTTCTTGTCATCATTGGATTTAAGTATAGATATGCAATTGTAGTCTTATTTTTGTCATTTACTTACATTGAATTAATGGATAAGACAACTTATTTAAACCATTATTATTTAGTAAGTTGTATTTCCTTTTTAATGATTTTTCTGCCTTGTTCATCATATTTTTCATTTGATAGCAAACAAAATATCAAAGTTCCAAAGTGGACGGTCGATAGCTTGAAATTTATGATAATTATTGTTTATTTATATGCAGGTTTAGCAAAAATAAATTCTGATTGGTTAATTCACGCTCAACCATTAAAAATTTGGTTAAGAGCAAAATATATGATTCCGCTTATTGGTGAAACTTTACTTCAACAAAATTTTTCATATTATTTATTTAGTTGGGGGGGTATGATTTATGACTGTTTAATTCCTTTTTTGCTATTAAATAAAAAAACGAGAAATTTTGCATTTTTTATGGTTATTGCATTTCATATAATGACAAGAGTTTTGTTTCCACCTATTGGAATGTTTCCTTACATTATGATATTTAGTTGCATAATATTTTTTGACAGTAACTTACATAAAAAAGTTCTTGATCGCATAAAAAATCTTTTCAGATTAAAAATTAAAGATGTAGAAAAATTTAAATCCATAAACAATAATTCAATCAGAAAAAGATCTATTATACCAATTTTAACATTATTTTTCATTTTTCAAATCATATTTCCCTTAAGAAGTAATTTTTATAAAGGTGAACTATTTTGGACAGAGCAAGGTTACAGGTTTTCATGGAGGGTTATGCTTGTAGAAAAAGCAGGCTTTACAACATTTAAAATAATTGACAACAAAAACAATAAATTTCACATGGTTGATAATATGGAATTTTTAACGCCATTTCAAGAAAAGCAAATGAGTTTTCAACCTGATATGATTTTGGAATATGCACATTATCTTGGCGATACATACAAAAAAAGAGGTTTTGATAATGTTTCCGTGTATGCTGAAAGTTACGTAACCCTTAATGGCAGACCAAGTATGAGATTTATTGATCCCAAGGTTGACTTGTATAAATTAAAGAACGATTTTAAACATAAAAAATGGATTATTCCAATTAATGATGACATCAAAAGTTTATTATAAATTATTACTAGTTTTTCTAGTTTTGCCTTTTATTATTACATCTCAGACTATATTTTCGGGATACATAATTGATGAGCAAACTAATGAAAAGATTAGTGGGGTTAATATATATTCAAAGTCAGCTGGTTTAATTGAAGTTTCAGACGATAATGGATACTATTCTTTCGAAGCCAATAAAGATGATTTGATTAGTTTTTACATTGAAAATTACTCAGTTTATGAGACCAAATTAAGTCAAAATGAAACAGTATACCTAAAACCCTTAATTGAAAACTTAGATGAAATTGAAATTATTGCTCGAAATGAAAAGATCTTTTCACTACAGCGGCTTAATTCAGTTGAGGGGACAAGTATTTATGAAGGCAAAAAAAGTGAAGTTGTGTTGGTTGATCAAAGTATGGCAAATTTAGCCAGTAACAACTCAAGACAAATCTATTCTCAGGTTGCTGGTTTAAACATTTTTCAAAATGATGATGCTGGCTTACAACTCAATATTGGGGGTAGGGGTTTAGACCCTAACAGGACATCAAGTTTTAATACAAGGCAAAATGGTTATGATATTAGTGCTGATGTACTTGGCTACCCCGAGAGTTATTATACACCACCGTCAGAGGGATTAAGTAACATTCAAATAGTAAGAGGAGCAGCATCTTTACAATATGGAACTCAATTTGGGGGCTTAGTAAATTTTATAACAAAGGAACCTCAAATCAATCAAAAAGAAGAATTTATTTTTAGAAACTCATTAGGTAGCAATAATTTATTTACCAATTTTACAAGCCTCTCGGGATCAAAAAATAAATTTAGATATTACACATATTTTAATTTTAAACAAGGTGATGGTTTTAGGAAAAACTCATACTTTAATTCGAAAAATATTTTTATAAAAACAATTTATGATTTTAATAAAAAATCAAAATTATCATTTGACTTAACTTATTTTACATATTTAACCCAACAAGCAGGCGGATTAAATGATCAAATGTTTTCAAATGATCCATTTCAAAGCAATAGAGCAAGAAATTGGTTTAATGTTGACTGGTTATTATATAATTTAAGATTTGACCACGACTTTGATTTGAAAAAGTCATTATCTGTCAGTTTGTTTGGTTTGAATGCTGTAAGAAATGCACTTGGATTTAGGGTAAATAGAGTGGATCAGCTTGACAGCAATGGTCCACGCGATTTAATAAGTGGTGACTTTAATAATTTTGGTTTAGAGGCAAAGTTTTTAAATAATTATACCATATTAAAAAAAGATGCAATTTTTGTAGTAGGTTCAAAAATATATTTTGCTACAAATTTTAGTAAACAAGGTCCTGGATCAGATTTGTCAAATGCTGACTTTAGTTTTTACAATAATAGTTTTCCAGCATATCCAAACCAATCAGATTATAAATATCCAAATAAAAATATTTCGCTTTTTGGCGAAAATATAATTAACATTAATGAAAAGCTTTCTGTAACTCCGGGATTTAGATTAGAATATATTAATACTCAGGCCATAGGTACATATGAAAGAATTATTTTAGATGCTGCACAAAATGTAATTCAGCATGATACTATCGCAGAAAACAGAAATAATGAAAGAGTTTTTATGTTGATCGGAGTTGGTATTACTAAAAAAATTCAAAAAGAAATCGAATTATATGCTAATTATTCTCAAAATTACCGTTCTGTAACCTATGCAGACATTAGTACTGTCAATCCGGCATATGCAGTTGATCCTTATATTTCTGATGAAAATGGCTATACTATAGATTTAGGTTTTAGAGGTAATTATAATTATTATTTTAGTTTTGATGCAAATGTCTTCCATTTAGCTTACAATAATAGAATTGGGTTTGTTCAAAGATTGTTTGACGATGGTAATGTTAAGGCATATAGGACGAACACCGGTGATGCAAATATTTACGGATTTGAAAGTTTAATTGATATTAATCTAAGAAAAATATTTGGGTTTAGTTCTTCATATATCTTCAATACATTTTTAAATTTTTCTTTTATTGATTCAAAATACATTAGGTCTGATGAACCTGGAGTTGTTGGTAATGAAGTTGAATTTGTACCTAGATATAATATTAAATATGGAATAAAATTTGGCTATAAAAATTTTACATCTTATATACAATATTCATACTTAGAAAGACAATTTTCAGACTCATCAAATTCGGTTGAATCAAACTTAAGTGGGGTAATTGGTCAAATTCCAGCTTATGACATTTTGGATTTATCAATGAATTATAAATTCGGACAAATTAAATTAGAAACAGGAGTAAATAATATTTTAAACAATTTGTATTTTACTCGGAGATCTACAGGTTATCCTGGTCCAGGAATTATACCATCTCCCCCTAGAAATTATTACTTAACTATTCAGTATAAATTTTAATATGGAAAAAGTTATAATTGTATTTGATGGTTATTGCATTCTGTGTAATAAATATGTAAGATGGATCTCAAAGAGAAACCCTTCTAAAAAT
Organism: uncultured Bacteroidota bacterium; assembly: GCA_902605445.1. Taxonomy (GTDB): domain Bacteria; phylum Bacteroidota; class Bacteroidia; order Flavobacteriales; family Flavobacteriaceae; genus MED-G13. Next base: position 12,005 of record CACLCL010000019.1, read on the forward strand.
ATTTATTTTACAAATTTTAATAGCGTATTTATTAAAGAAAAATATCCAAATTTAAAACTTGGAAATACCGTTTTTGTTATAAAGAATAATGGTGAAGTTTTAAGGAAGTCTCAGGCAATAAAATATTGTATTAAATACTTAAAAATAAATTTAATTTTTAAATACATGCTTTTAACTATTCCTAACTTTTTTTTAAATTTTCTGTATGAATTAATTGCTAGGAATCGATATAATATTTTTGGTAAATATAATGAGTGTACTATTCCAAATAGTATAAAGTCTTCAAATATTTTATATTAGTTATACCAATATATATTTACTTTCAAGTAAGCTAAGTTCAAACTCTTCAGGGGGATTGCTATTTTTAGAAAAAAAGTGACCTGGCTGGGGCTCGAACCCAGGACCCTCTCCTTAAAAGGGAGATGCTCTACCAACTGAGCTACCAGGTCAAATTTAATTTCTTTTGAGGGTGCAAATATAAAATGTTTAATTGTATATTACAATGCATTTAATCAATAATTAATGAATATTATTCTAGTCGGATATATGGGTTGTGGAAAATCTACAATAGGTGCTGAGTTAGCTAAAAAAATTAATCGAAGATTTATTGACTTGGATAATTACATAGAGATTGCTGAAAAAAAAGAAATAAATGAAATTTTTGCAGTATCTGGTGATATATATTTTAGGGAAAAGGAAAGCTTGTATCTAGAAAATATTATTTCAAAAAGTGACAATATTGTTTTGTCTCTAGGTGGAGGTACAATTTGTTACAATAAAAATGTTGATCTTATTAAAAGTTCTAAAAATATCTCTTTTTATTTGAAATTAAATGCAACTAAATTATCTGAAAGATTATTTAATATTAGAAGTAAAAGACCTTTACTTTCATCAATAGATAATGAAAACGATTTACTGGAATATATTTCGAAACATTTATTTGAAAGAGAAAGTTATTATAGAAAGTCTGATCACATCATTGATTGCAATGATAAATCAATTGATAATATAATTGATGGTATTTTAGATAAATTAGATTAGATATGCATTTATACTATTTTCTTCAAATTTAACTTCAATATGATTTTGCAAGGATGTTGATAAAGACAATCCATTAAAGTTTGCTGTTATTGGAAATTTAGTGTGACTTCTATTAATTAGTACCGCAGTTTTTAATTTTTTTAATTCAATGTTAAGTAAAAACTTTACTGAGTAAATCAATGTTGAACCTGAGTTTAATACATCATCAACTAAAACAACTGATTTATTCTTTAAGTTTTCTTTATCAATTGAAATACTAAGTTCTTCAAATGGTTTTTTCTTATCAATTTTTATTTTACATAATATCAAATTAATTTTCGATATTTCTTTAATCTTCTTAACGATTTCTTCAGCTAGTTTGAAACCTTTTGGTTCTATCCCAACAACTACAATTTCATTTTCGTTGATATTGTCTTCTGTTATCTGCAGAGAAATTCTTTTTATCTTATTCCTAATCTGCAAATCATTTAAAATTATATTTTTAATCATAAAAAATGTTAAATAAAGAGAATATATATTTTATAGTTGTATTTTTACTTATATCTATCATTAAGTTATGAAAATTAAACTACTTAAATATTTATTACTAGTTTTTTTGATATTTGTTTCTTGTGGTGATGATGATGATAATGGAATTATTCAAGTTCCTGAAGCTGATAGAGATGAACAGCAAGTAATTGATAATGATTCTTTATTGGGGTATTTTCAAACACATTATATTAATCAATCTCAGCTGATTGGAAATTCAAATATTGGACTTGATGAAATTATAATCAACGAGCTTCCAGATGATGGTCAATTACCGAATCCATCTCAAAACATTTTACTCTCAGATTTAGTTGAGACATTTACTACTACATTTAGTGATACGGAATATGAATACTACATTATTAAATTAAATCAAGGTGGATCGGAATCTTCACCTAATTTTTCTGATAAAGTAAGAGTTTCTTATGAGGGTAGTACTATGGATAATCAAATTTTTGATAGCTCATCAACACCAGTTGATTTTGACCTAACCTCAACTATTCCTGGATGGGGAAGGGTTTTACCAGAATTTAATAATGCTATTAATTTTATAGTTAATAATGATGGTACTGTAACATATAATGACCCAGGAATTGGAATAATGTTTTTACCCTCTGGATTGGGTTATTTCTCTGCAGCTGCTGGTACGGTTCCAGTCTATTCAAATTTAATTTTTAAGTTTATGGTATTTCAGTCAGAGTTTAATGATCACGATTCTGACAATGTTCCATCCCATTTAGAGGACTTAGATGGTGACTATGATCTAACTGATGACAACAGCGATGAGGATCAGTTTGCTAATTTTGTTGATAGTGATGATGACGGTGATGGAACCTTAACTATTGATGAAGATTTGGAGCCTGACTCTGATTTAAATTTTGATAGAGACGGTGACGGTGACCCTACTAATGATATTGGTGACGGTGACCCTACTAATGATGATACAGATGGAGACGGTATTCCAAATTACCTTGATAGTGATGATAGTGCGTCAAGAAATGACTAAGATTTACTATTAAGTAGATTAATACTTTTTTTAACAATATTGTCAGCGTTTAATCCATACTTTTTCATTAATTCTTCAGGGGTGCCAGATTCACCAAAAGTATCATTTGTTGCTATAAAGTCTTGAAAAACAGGATAATTTTTAGAAAGTACTCTTGAAACACTTTCGCCTAGACCTCCTAAATAATTATGTTCCTCAGCAGTAATTACACACTTTGTTTTTTTAACTGACTTTAAAATAATTTCTTTATCTAATGGTTTAATGGTATGTATATTAATCACCTCAGCACTAATATTCTTGCCAGATAATTTATCTGCAGCAACAATGGATTCCCATACTAAGTGTCCTGTAGCTATTATAGTAATATCTTTACCATCTATTAATTTAACACCTTTTCCAATTTCAAACTTTTGATTTTCAGGTGTAAAAACAGGCACCTTCGGTCTACCAAATCTTAAATAAACAGGGCCTTCATGACTGGCTATTGCAATTGTAGCTGCTTTGGTTTGATTGTAATCACATGGATTAATTACTGTCATTCCTGGAAGCATTTTCATCATTCCAATGTCCTCTAAAATTTGATGAGTCGCACCATCCTCCCCTAAAGTTATTCCAGCATGTGATGCACATATTTTTACGTTTTTGTCTGAGTATGCTATTGATTGTCTAATTTGGTCATAAACTCTTCCCGTTGAAAAATTTGCAAATGTTCCGGTAAATGGTATTTTACCTCCGATCGTCATTCCTGCAGCAATACCCATCATGTTTGCTTCCGCAATACCAATTTGAAAGAATCTTTCTGGATACTTTTCTTTGAATTCATTCATTTTTAATGAACCTGTTAAGTCTGCACACAAAGCAACAATATTTTTATTTATTTTACCTAACTGTGTCAAGCCGTCACCAAAACCACTCCTTGTATCTTTTTTTTCTTTGAAGTTAAATTTTTTCATATTAATAATCTCCAAGTGTTTCGGGGTTCTGCTCAAGTCCAACTTTTAATTGCTCATCATTGGGTGCCTTACCATGCCAATCATGTGTGTGCATCATAAAATCAACACCATTTCCCATTATGGTTTTCAATAAAATACATATAGGTTTTTTTTGGAAGCATTTCTTTTTTGCTAGTTCTAATGAATTATATACTTTTTCAATATTATTTCCTTCACTGCACTCAATTACACACCACCCAAAAGATTCAATCTTATCTCTAATCTTTCCTAGATTAAGAACATCGTCTGTTGAGCCATCAATTTGTTGCCCATTTAAATCAATTGTAGCAATAATATTATCAACTTTGTTTGCTGATGCATACATAAAAGCTTCCCAATTTTGCCCCTCTTGTAGCTCACCATCACCCAATAGACAATAAATCAAACATTTATCATTATTCATTTTTTTTGTTAGTGAAGCACCGAGTGCTACAGATAATCCCTGGCCTAGGGATCCTGATGCAACTCTAACACCAGGAAGACCCTCATGAGTAGTGGGATGTCCTTGTAATCTTGAGTTGATTAATCTAAAAGTATTAAGTTCATTTACTTCAAAATAGCCACATCTTGCAAGTACACTATAAAATACGGGTGAAATATGACCATTACTTAGAAAAAAAATATCCTCATTAATTCCGTTCATATTAAATCCAGGATTCCTCTTCATAACTGAATTAAAAAGTGTAACTAAAAACTCTGTACAGCCTAAAGAACCACCTGGATGACCAGAATTAACTTTATGAACCATTCTAAGAATATCTCTCCTAGTTTGAGTACATAATTTTTCGAGTAAATCAAGATGAAGCATAATAATATTTTGACTTAGCAATTTAATTTAATGTTTTTCATTAATGAAATTAAAATCATTGCTTTTATTAACAAATTTACTTTTTTGACAGGTTAAAGAATTAATGATTCATTCTTGATTATATTTGTTTAAATGTTACCAAATTTTTCATTAGAACATAGAGACAAAAATTCAAATGCAAGAGCAGGCAAAATAATTACATCTCATGGCGAAATTGAAACACCTGTTTTTATGCCCGTTGGCACTCAAGCAACTGTAAAGGGATTACACCAAAGGGATCTTGCTAATGATGTTAATTCTCAAATTATTCTTGGTAATACATACCATCTTTATTTAAGGCCTGGAACTGAAGTTATTGAAAAGGCTGGAGGCCTTCATAAGTTTATGAACTGGGAAAGAAATATTTTGACAGATTCCGGAGGTTATCAGGTTTATTCTTTGTCCAATAATAGAAAAATTACTGATGATGGGGTATGGTTTAAGAGTCATATTGATGGGAGTAAACATTTTTTTTCCCCTGAAATTGCTGTTGAAATACAAAGAAAAATTGGGGCCAATATAATTATGGCCTTTGACGAGTGTCCACCTTATCCGTGTGATTATTCTTACACAAATAAATCCATGAAATTAACTCACAATTGGTTAAATAGATGCATTAAAACTTTTAAAAATGAAGATTCCATTCATGGATTTGATCAAATTTTTTTTCCAATTGTTCAGGGCGGCACATATAAAGATTTAAGACGTATTTCAGCAGAATTTATAACCTCTAAAGATTGTTTTGGAAATGCAATAGGTGGACTTTCCGTTGGTGAACCTCACAATGAAATGTATGAAATGACGGATATCGTATGTAACATTTTGCCGGTAGAGAAACCAAGATATTTGATGGGTGTTGGTACTCCGATAAATCTTTTAGAGAATATTTCTCTAGGAATTGATATGTTTGATTGTGTAATGCCAACACGTAATGGTAGAAATGGAATGCTATTCACTTGGAATGGAGTTATTAATATTAAAAATAAGAAATGGGAATTTGACTTTTCTCCAATTGACGAAAGTGGCTCATCATGGGTGGATAAATATTATTCAAAATCCTATCTTAGACATTTATTTACTGTAAATGAATCACTTGGTAAACATATTTGTTCGATCCATAATTTAAAGTTTTATGCCGATCTAATGAAAATTGCAAGAGAAAAAATTATTTCTGGAGAATTTTTAAATTGGAAAAACTCTGCTGTAAGTAAACTTAATAATAGACTGTAATTGAACAAAATAGATAGATACATATTAAAAAAGTTTTTGCTGACATATATTCTCATGCAATTATTATTTGTGCCAATAGCAATAGTGGTTAATTTAGCAGATAATATTGATAAATTGAGGGAAAAAGAAGTTCCTTTCACTGAAATTTTAGATCATTATTATAATTTTAGCATATACTTTTCATCTAGCTTGCTTCCATTATTCTTATTTTTAGCAATCACTTGGTTCACATCAAAGCTTTCTGCTAATTCCGAAATTATAGCAATTTATTCTTCTGGGATTTCGATCAAGAGGATTTTGAGGCCATATATTGTTGGTTCTTTGATTGTTGCTATATTTTCATTGTATATTGGAATGTATGTTGTTCCAGATTCAACCAAAAAGTATAATGATTTTTCGTACAAATACCTTAAGGGTAATAAAAAGGCAATTGACAATAAAAATATTTTTAGAAAAATTTCAGAGAATGATTACATTTTCTTGTCGCAATTCAATAAGAATAATAATGTTGGAACAAATTTTACACTAGAAAGTTTTTCTGGCAACATACTTGTTTATAAAATTAGCTCAACAAGTATTAGATATATTGAAGATATTGAAAAATTTAGATTAAACAATTATTCGAAAAGAATTGTTACAGATTCCTCTGATATTATCCTTAATTTAAGAACATTTGATACAATTTTTCCATTTAAAGTTGATGATTTAGTTCCATTAAATTATGTAGCAGAATCCTTAAGCTATAATGAACTATCAAAATTTATCAAAACTGAAAAAAGTAGAGGATCTACTAATATTGACAGGTATTTGGTTGTTAAATATAAAAAATGGAGTGTTCCTTTCTCAATATTAATTTTAACTTTAATTGGTTTTTCAGTTTCATCAGAAAAGAGAAGGGGTGGGACAGGTGTAAATTTAGCATTTGGAATTTCTGTTGCACTTATTTATGTTTTTTTTGATAAAATTTTTGGAGTTTTAGCACAGCAATCTGACATGAGCCCTATTGTCGCTGTCTGGTTACCAAATTTATTTTTTGGTTTTTTGGCAATATATCTTTTAAATAATGCAAAAAAATAGCTTAATACATTATTTACATCTTAATTTTCTTGTTTTTATTGCAGGATTTACGGCAATATTGGGTGAGTTGATTACTAATAGTTCTGAATCAATTGTTTGGCACAGGATGGCAATTGCATCTATTTTAGCTTTTTTTGTTTTAGTCCTAAGAAAAAATAGTTTAATTATATCATTTAGTAAATTTAAAAAATATTCATTTCAGGGATTAATAATTGCATTACATTGGATAACTTTTTTTGAGGCAATCAAGCAATCAAATATTTCAATAACATTGGCAATGTTTTCAACTGCTGCATTCTTTACATCAATATTAGAGCCAATTTTTTACAAGAGAAATATTAAATTTTCAGAAATTTTTCTTGGTTTTTCAGTTATTGTGGGAATTTTTTTAATCTTTAATTCAGAAATAAAGTATTTATCAGGCATATTTTTAGGTATTATTTCAGCATTATTAGCATCGTTCTTTTCTGTATTTAATGGTATATTAGTAAAGCATGATAATGCTGTTAGGATATCTTTTTATGAATTTTTTACTGGTGTAATTTTTATTACATTGTTTTTGTTTCTTAGAAATGATATTGAATCTTTATTAATCCAAAATATTTTTACATTAAATTATCTTTACATATTTGTACTTGGATCTATATGTACTGCTTATGCATTCATAGCATCTGTTTACTTGTTGAAATATATCTCTCCTTTTTCAATGGTATTGACCTACAATCTTGAGCCAATATATGGGATAATATTAGCTGTATGTATATTTGGTAGTAATGAAATAATGACTTTTGAATTTTATATTGGATTTTTTTTGATATTATCATCAATTTTGATAAATATGTACTTTAAAAGAAATAATTATAAATAGTTGTGTTATATGAATTATCTTGAATTTGAGGAGCCAATAAAAGAGCTTGATTTACAACTTT
>CACLCL010000020.1 GCA_902605445.1 uncultured Bacteroidota bacterium
GAGAAAATCTTTGCTTCAGACTAACGTCAGATGATTTTATTGATTTTAAATCAACTGCAACTATATCAGCATCCCTTAACACAGGTTCAGAAATACTGATTTTATCACTTAAATCACCAAGTCTGTATGATTCAAAATGAAGATTATTCATTAGGTCTATTTCTTCCTGGGAATTTAAAAATGTTTGAAAACCCAGATTTGAGTAATTGAATAAATTATGAGGTTTTTCTAAAATTATCTTGCTAATATAACTTAGGTTATTAGTAGGTTTTGAGGAATCACCAACGTCAAATATTGGGTCTATGTTGACAATATTTACAGTATTTTTGAAACCATCATATGCCCTGTAATTTGCATATAATAAGTCCTGACTCCCCCCTATAATAATAGGTATGATTCTTTTTTCAAATAAAATTGAAAAAAGTGAAATTAATCTTCCGTAAGTTTCTTCAACATTTTCACCAACTATTAAATTTCCTAAATCAGCTAAATTCGTAGACCAATTACCTGGATAAAAATTATAGAATGTTTTTCGGATTTCATTTAGGCTGAAATCATCACCAATAAAATCAGTTGAATTTCTGTATTCAGAAACACCGATAATTGCAATGTCAATAGAATCTAAATCAGGAATGCCATCTTTGGTTGAAAAAATTTTTATTTTATTTCCCAGAATAAGGGGAGATAATAGCTCATTGTGTACAAGAATGTGATCATCAATTGGTTTGAGTAAATTATCAAAAGGTGATGTTAAAAAATCTGGACACATTTATTATTTGGATTTTACTGAGCTGTTTGCTTTATATATTTTTTTTGCTGTATCAAGATCAATTGAATGAACATCTAAATTTTTATCTAGTAATATTTTTCTCTTACCTTTTAACAAATAAAATTTACCCCATCTTCCCTTTTCAATTCTCAGATCATCTTTTTCCCAGTTATGAATGACTTTTTCTCTTTCTTTAGTCTTTTTATCCTCAATTAGTTCTTCTATATCATTGATTGATAAATTCTCCCAGTCATATTTCTTATTAACATTGATAAATATATTATTCCATTTAATGTAGGGACCGAATCTTCCTTTGCCTTTCTGAACCTCTTTTTCTTCATAAATGTGTATCGGCTCATCAGCTTTTAACTTATTATCAATTAAAACTTTAGCTTGGTCAACTGAAATATTAAATGGAGAAAGATCACCTATTATTGAGATGAATTTATTTTTAAATTTTAGATACGGTCCATACCTACCGTTATTTGCTGTTATTAGTTCACCGTAAAGTTCGCCAACTTCTCTGGGAAGTTTAAAAAGTGAAAGAGCCTCTTCTAGAGAAACTGATTCAATTTGAAAATTTGGAGGTAAGCTTGCAAACTTTGGTTTTTCTTCATCATCAACAGTGCCAATTTGTACCATGGGACCGAATTTACCTAATCTAACACTGACTTCTTTTTTAGACTCTGGATGTTCACCAAGTACTCTTTTTCCACTTTCCCGAGAAGCATTTTTTTGAACATCTTCAACAACAGGATGAAAATTATTGTAAAACTTTTTCATCATTTCTGTCCAATTTTTCTTACCGACAGCAATACTGTCAAAATCTTCTTCAACCCGAGCTGTAAAATTATAATCCATGATATGTTCAAAATGATTTATCAAAAAATCTGTTACAATATTTCCTATGTCTGTGGGAACTAATTTACCCTTGTCAGAACCGAATTTTTCAGTTAACGTTTCCTCATTTAAAACTCCACCTTCTAATGTAATTTTCAATATATTTCTCAATTTTGGTTCAGATGAACCTTTTTCAACATAACCCCTGTTTTGAATTGTGGAAATAGTTGGAGCATACGTTGATGGTCTACCAATACCCAATTCTTCAAGCTTTTTTACCAATGACGCTTCAGAGTATCTGAAAGGTGGTCTGGAGAACTTTTCAGTACCACTGATTTGATTTAATGTTATTATTTCATTTTTAGCAAGCGGAGGTAAAATACCATCATCTTCAATTGTTTCATCTTCCTTGGAAACCTTGTAGAGCTTTAGATAACCATCAAATTTAATGACTTCTCCGGCTGAGATAAATGTCGAGGAATTAAGATTATTTGAAATTTTAATATTTGTTTTCTCAAGCTCGGCAGGAGACATCTGTGAAGCAAGTGTCCTATTAAATATTAAGCTATATAGTCTTTTTTGATCATAATCAGTTATCGATTCGGGTGAGTTATTAAAACTTGTTGGCCGTACAGCTTCATGTGCTTGCTGTGCAGACTTATTTTTAGTACTGTAATTTTTAGAATTAGAGAATTTTTCTCCAAATAATTCGATAACTTTTTTCTTTGCTTCATCAATTGCTAATAATGACAGACTAACACTGTCTGTTCTCATATATGTAATTAATCCAGCCTCATATAGTCTTTGGGCAACACTCATTGTTTTAGAAACAGGAAATGATAGTTTTCTTGATGCTTCTTGCTGTAAAGTTGAAGTTGTGAAGGGCGGGGGAGCTAATTTTTTTGTTGGTTTTTTAGTTATTTCTGAAATTGTAAATTGTGCACCAGCTAAACTATTCAAAAAATTGACCGTACTTTCTTTATTTTCCAATTCTCTTTGTAAGCGAGCTTTGAATGACTTACCAGAATTGTTCTTGAAATGTGCCTCGAGCTTGTAGGATGATTTAAAATTATGACTCTTAATTTCTCTCTCCTTCTCAACTATTAGTCTAACGGCTACAGATTGAACCCTGCCAGCTGAAAGACCACCCTTAACTTTTCTCCACAAAACAGGTGATAATTCGTAACCAACTATACGGTCAAGTATTCTCCTTGCTTGCTGAGCATCTACTAAATCATAATTAATGTTTCTTGGATTATCAATTGCATTATTTATGGCATTTTTAGTAATCTCATTAAAAACAATTCTTTTAGTCTTAGTCTCGTCTAACTTTAATGTCCTAAAAAGGTGCCAAGCTATGGCTTCACCTTCACGATCCTCATCGCTTGCTAGCCATACAGTATTGGATTTTTTTACTAAATCCTTTAAATTTTTTACCACTTTTTTCTTGTCATCTGAAACTTTGTAGTCAGGCTTGAAATCATTATCAACATCAATTCCAAGGCTCTTGGAAGGCAAATCAGAAATGTGTCCAAAACTAGAAACAACTTTGAACTTACCACCTAAAAACTTTTCAATAGTCTTAGCCTTTGCTGGTGATTCTACAATAACAAGATTTTCAGCCATTTTTGATAATTAAAGCGTACAAATGTAATTTTTTTTTTCAAAACAATGTTTTCAAATATCAAGCCAGAAAAAAATTCAAAATGAAATTTTCATGACAAATTGTCGTATTTTTAATATATTAGCATACTATTTTTTTTAAATGGAAGTAAAAAATCCTTACATGTATAATGGTGAAACCATGACACCAAAAATAGGGTCACTAAACGTTGGCACAAAGTCAGTTTACATTGAAAGTTATGGTTGTGCAATGAATTTTAGCGACAGTGAGATTGTTCTATCTATTCTGAACGATATTAATTACAAAAATACAAATGACATGTTTAATGCTGATTTGATTTTAATCAATACATGTTCTATCAGAGAGAAGGCTGAACTTACCGTAAGAAAAAGACTTGAAAAATTCAATAAAGTAAAAACTAAAAATAAAAATATTAAAATTGGTGTACTTGGGTGCATGGCCGAAAGACTTAAGCATAAACTACTTGAAGAAGAGAAAATTGTGGATTTAGTGGTTGGACCAGATGCTTACAAAGATCTACCAAATCTATTAGAAGAAGTTAGTGATGGTCATACCGCAGTTAATGTTTTACTTTCTAAAGATGAAACTTATTCTAATATAAATCCTGTTAGACTAAACCCTAACGGAGTCTCAGCATTTGTTTCTATTACTAGAGGATGTGATAATATGTGTACATTTTGTGTTGTTCCATTTACTAGAGGTAGAGAAAGAAGTAGAGATCCACAATCAATAATAAATGAATTAATCGACTTGCGTAAAAAAAATTATAAAGAAGTTACACTACTTGGCCAAAACGTGGATAGTTATTTATGGTATGGTGGTGGTTTAAAGAAAGATTTTTCAAAAGCATCTGAAATACAAAAAGCCTCCTCAATTAATTTTGCAAAATTATTAGAAATGTGTGCCTTAGCTGTTCCCGAAATGAGAATTCGTTTTTCAACTTCAAATCCACAAGACATGTCGTTGGATGTCATAAAAAAAGTAGCTAAATACAAAAATATTTGTAACTACATACATTTACCTGTACAAAGCGGTAGTGATAAAATCTTGAAATTGATGAATAGACAACATACAATTAAAGATTATCTAAAACTAATTGATAATATAAACAATGAAATCCCTAATTGTGGTATCAGTCATGATATGATAGTAGGCTTCCCAAATGAAACAGAATCTGATCACGAAAAAACCCTCAAGCTAATGGATAAAGTAAAATATTCATTTGGCTACATGTTCAAGTATTCAGAAAGACCCGGAACTTTAGCAGCTAAGAAATTTGATGATAATGTCGATGAAATTGCAAAAAGCAGAAGACTGAGTGAAATTATAAGTTTACAACAAAAACATAGTCTTTTTAGAAATAAACAATATATGAATAATATTGTCGAAGTCTTGATTGAGAAAGAATCAAAAAAGTCAAAATCTAAATGGGCTGGACGTAATCAACAAAATACCACAGTTGTATTTCCCAAAGAAAATTATAAAATTGGAGATTTTGTAAATGTTAGAATAAATAACTACACATCTGCAACTCTGATTGGAGAAGCAGTAAACTATTCAAAAAAATAATATATTATGATGTCATTACAAACTATTAAGCAAAGATTTGGAATTATAGGTGACAGTGATGGTTTAAATAGAGCTCTTGAAAAAACTATTTCAGTTGCACCCACGGATATTTCATTATTAATTACCGGCGAAAGTGGTGTAGGTAAAGAAGTGATTCCCAAAATTGCCCATCAATTGTCTAATAGAAAACACTCAAAACTTATAGCAGTTAATTGTGGTGCCATCCCTGAGGGCACCATTGATAGCGAGCTTTTTGGTCATGAAAAGGGAGCCTTTACTGGTGCAACCCAAACAAGACTAGGTTATTTTGAAGTTGCCGATGGAGGCACTATTTTCCTTGATGAAGTTGGTGAATTGCCTCTGACTAGTCAGGTTAGGCTACTTAGAATTCTTGAAAATGGAGAGTTTATTAAAGTAGGATCAAGTAAGGTCCAAAAAACAAATGTTAGAATTATTGCTGCAACAAATGTAAATATGAGCGATGCCATAAGGAAGAATAAGTTTAGAGAGGATCTTTACTATAGGCTTTCTACTGTTGAAATAAATTTACCTCCACTTAGAGAAAGGTTAAATGACATTCATATACTATTTAGAAAATTTTGCTCTGATTTTGCACATAAATACAATATGCCTTCAATAAAGCTTGATAATGATGCAATTGGTTTGTTAACAAACTACAGATGGAGCGGAAATATTAGACAGCTAAAAAATATTGCTGAACAATTATCAATACTTGAGGAAGATAGAAACATAACGAAAGATATTTTAGTTAACTATTTGCCAAAATCAAAGAGCAATTTACCAGCTCTTGTAAAAAATTCAAATGATGAAGAATTTAATAATGAAAGGGAAATACTATACAAAGTGTTATTTGATATGAAATCAGACTTAAACGATTTAAAAAAATTAACTTTGGATCTTATGAACTCTAACAATTTAAATGAATTTAGAGAAAATAATGAAGAACTGATTGAAAGAGTTTATCATGGCAATGAATCAAAAGATAACAAAAAATTAAATTTCGTAGATTTCAAAGACGATAATAAAAAACAGAATGTAAATTTTGTTAAAGAAGTTAAAGCAATAGAATCTTTGTCAATTCATGAAAAAGAATTAGAGTTAATTAAAAAATCTCTTGAAAAACATAAAGGAAAGAGAAAATTTGCAGCTGAGGAGCTTGGTATTAGTGAAAGAACTCTATATAGAAAAATAAAGCAATTCAATCTTTAAGAATGAGATCGATAATTACAAATATTTTAATTTTTTGTTGTGTGGTGAGTTGTAGTGTAAAATATAGTTTAACCGGAGCATCAATTTCACCAGAAACAAAATCTTTTCAAGTCAATTTTTTTCAAAATAATGCTCCGCTAATAGAACCTGGTCTGGACAGGAATTTTACAAATAAACTAACTGATTTACTATTAAATCAAACAAGTTTAGAACTTGTTAAGTTTAATGGTGATTTAATTTATGAGGGGGAAATAGTTGAATATAGAATATCGCCAACAACAGCAACAGCCAATAATACTGCAGCTCAAAACAGATTAACAATTGGAGTAAACGTAAGATTTTTTGATAAAAATAATAGTGAATTAGATTTTGAAAAAAGATTTTCATTTTATTTTGACTACCCAGGCAATGCGCAATTAATAGGAAGTCAACTGGAAACTGCTCTTGATGAAATATTTGAAAGAATAACACAGGACATATTTAATTCTTCATTGGCAAACTGGTAAATATGAGCAAAGAAAGATTCAATAAAATAGTCAAAAATCCATCAAAACTGGCAAAAAAAGATTTACAACTTTTAAAAGAGCTGAATAAAGCATTCCCTTTCTTTTCTATATCAAGAGCTATTCAACTAAGAGAATTTAAAAAAAATGGTGATCTAAAATTTGAAAGATATTTGGGAATTGGTGCTGCCCTAAGTAGAGATCGAAAGTTATTACATGATTTTATAAATAACAGAAAAAGTGAAACAGAAGGATCAAAGCAAACTACCGAAATTGAAAATATTTTAATAAAATCCCCAAAAGCTGAAGATAAAAGTATAAAAGAAGAAAATAGTTTTATCGATTGGCTTGCCATATCAAACTTAAAGCCAATTGATAGATCTAATGAAATAAACAACTCATTAAAATTTACTTCTAAAAAACCTCAAATAAATAAAAGCGATGATGATTATTTATTTAATGTCCCAAAAGAAATTATAGACGATGAGTACTTCATGACAGAGACACTGGCTAAATTATATTTAAAACAAAAAAATTATGAAAAGGCTATTCAATCATATAAGATATTAATTTTGAAATTTCCAGAAAAAAACAGTTACTTTGCAAACCAAATAAAAAAAATAAAAAAATCAATGTTATGAATTCATACACTGTCTTTCTTACACTCATAGTAATTGTTGCATTTCTCCTGGTCGCAGTTATAATGGTACAAAATCCAAAAGGCGGTGGACTTGCATCATCTTTTGGAGGTAGTGGTACCCAACAACTTGGAGGTGTAAAGCAAACAACTGATTTTTTGGATAAAAGTACTTGGTATCTTGCTATCACGCTTATAGTTTTGATATTACTTTCAAATGTGACATTTAATAGCAATGATGAGGATGTGGAATCTAAAGCACTAGATTCACAAGAAATTGTTGAAGATCAAGTTCCTCTAAATCTACCAAACGAAGATATCCCTGATGACATCAATTTAGGAAATGAGTAAACAATTCTGAAATTATGTCAGTTTTTTTTAACTGGCATGGTTTGTGAAAAATCCTTAAAAAAATGAATTATGAAAATAAATATTAAACCACTTGCTGATAGAGTTCTTCTTGAACCGTTAGAAGCTGAAACTAAAACTGCATCTGGAATAATAATTCCTGATAACGCCAAAGAAAAACCTCAAAAAGCAAAAGTAATTGCAGTTGGAGATGGTACGAAAGACTACAAATTAACTGTAAAAGTTGGTGATACTGTTCTTTATGGAAAATACTCTGGTACAGAGTTAAAGTATGAGGGCAAAGATTACCTAATTATGTCAGAGAAAGATATTCTGGCAGTTGTATAATTTTTAAAATATTAACTATGGCAAAAGATATAAAATTTGATATTGACGCGAGGGATGGGCTAAAAAAAGGAGTAGATGCACTTGCAAACTCTGTTAAAGTCACTCTAGGACCCAAAGGTAGAAACGTAATTATAAGCAAATCTTTTGGTGGGCCTCAAGTCACAAAAGACGGAGTTACTGTAGCAAAAGAAATTGAGCTTGAAAATGAACTGGAAAATATGGGTGCACAAATGGTAAAAGAAGTTGCATCTAAAACAAATGATTTAGCTGGAGATGGTACAACTACCGCAACCGTTTTGGCTCAAGCAATCGTTAAAGAAGGTTTAAAAAACGTTGCATCTGGAGCTAACCCCATGGATTTGAAAAGAGGTATCGATAAAGCAGTAAAATGCATTACTGATGACTTAGATAAACAATCAAAAAAAGTAGGAAACTCCTCTGAGAAGATTCAACAGGTTGCAAGTATTTCAGCAAACAATGATCAAAATGTTGGGAACTTAATTGCCCAGGCATTTGAAAAAGTTGGTAAAGAAGGTGTAATTACGGTTGAAGAAGCAAAAGGAACTGATACGTATGTTGACGTAGTTGAAGGAATGCAATTTGATCGTGGATACCTATCTCCATATTTTGTAACTAATGCTGACAAAATGATAACTGAATTAGAAAACCCCTACATTCTTTTATTTGACAAGAAAATAGCAAATCTACAAGAAATATTACCAATCTTAGAACCTGTTTCTCAATCTGGTCGTTCTCTATTAATAATCGCGGAAGACGTAGAAGGCCAAGCTTTAGCCACACTAGTTGTTAATAAACTAAGGGGTGGATTGAAAATAGCCGCTGTCAAAGCTCCTGGATTTGGAGATAGAAGAAAGGCTATGCTTGAAGATATCGCAATTTTAACTGGTGGTACTGTAATTTCAGAAGAAAGAGGTTTTTCCCTAGAAAATACTGACTTAACTATGCTTGGAACTGCTGAAACGGTAACTATTGATAAAGACAACACAACAATTGTTAATGGTAAGGGGAAAGCTAATGAAATTAAAGCTAGAGTAAATCAGATAAAAGCACAAATCGAAACTACTACTAGTGATTATGATAAAGAGAAGCTACAAGAGAGACTAGCAAAGCTAGCTGGTGGAGTCGCAGTTCTATATGTAGGTGCAGCTAGTGAAGTAGAAATGAAAGAGAAAAAAGATAGAGTTGATGATGCTCTACATGCTACTCGCGCGGCTGTTGAGGAAGGAATTGTTGCTGGAGGTGGTGTCGCACTTGTAAGAACCAAAGATAAGCTAGCAAATTTGAAATCTGAAAATGCTGATGAAAATACAGGAATTCAAATTGTTGATAAAGCTATTGAAGCCCCCATTAGAACAATTGTAGAAAATGCAGGAGGTGAAGGAAGTATTGTCATATCAAAGGTTATTGAAAGTGAAAATAACATCGGATATGATGCTAAAAATGAGAAATATGTTGATATGCTAAAAGCAGGTATCATTGATCCAAAGAAAGTAACAAGAATCGCTTTAGAAAATGCAGCTTCAGTTGCTGGTATGATCCTGACCACTGAATGTGCAGTCGTTGACATTAAAGAGGAATCACCTGCTCCAATGCCTCCAATGGGAGGTGGTGGAATGCCTGGTATGATGTAAACAAAAAAAGAGCAGATTTAATAATCTGCTCTTTTTTTTATCTGTTATGGATGATTTTTCACGACCTCTTCATCACGGTATTTACAACACATAGGTAGTTTTTCATATACTTCGTCCGGGGCAGTAATCCATCTTGAATCGACATCGGAAGTAATCAATTTTGTGTCATGACCGATTGATGCTATCGATTTACTAATTGCGTCCAAAGATATTTTTTTTTCATTAAATACAATTTTTAACGTTCCAGTTTCTCTATTCCAATCTGCCATTTTTACTCCTTTAATGTTTAAACAATTTGATTCAATTCTTTTCTCACACATTCCGCAAACACCATTAACCAAAATCGTCTCGGATTTAGTCTGAGAAATAACCTGTGAATAAAATGCAAACAAAAGACCCATTAAAATACTTAATTTCAATTTCATAATTCTTTAATTCTAGTTTATATAATATCTTAATCCAATATACGACATTCTACCAAAAATTGGACCATATACGTAGGTTGCATCAAAATAGTCACCATATGGTTCATCTGGAGCTAATATGGTATTTTTTTGCCTGTAATTGGTTAAATTTTCAACCCCCAAATAAATTTGAAATTTTTCACTAAAAACTCTTGTTATCTGTGTGTTAATAAGATTTAATCTTTCTGAAAAATTTGAAATTCTATATTCAACTGGATTGCTTAAGGTAGACGGCAATCTTTGTTCACCAATATGATTGTAGGTTAAGTCATATTTCCAATTTCCTCCTTTTTTATTCTTAGGGCCATCGTACGCAAAATTAAAAAATACTCTTTTTTCCGGAGTTAAAGGGTTTTTTAATCTTCCTTGTGAAATGTAATCGGTTTTAGCAATTGTGTTTTTGTAAGCAAATAAAATATCGATGGAATTTGAAATATTGTAAGAATATTGGATCTGAAAACTATTGGAGAAACTTTTACCGGTTAAGTTATAAAAATTTACTATCGATGGCGTTTCCCAATCAATAACTACTTTATTTTGAAAATCAGTGATGTAATAATCTAAAACTAATTGTGAATCTCTATCAAAGACTTTAAAACTATTAATGATTGAAATTCCATAATTTAGGGCTTCTTCTGCATTCAAACCAGAGAAATCAGAGGGTGATGAATCTTCTGTAAAAAGAATTTGTCTTGAGCTGTAAAATAATTTTTGATTTTCTGAAAAGATATTTGCAATACGTGTTGCTTTACCAATCGAGAGCTTGATTATTGACTTTGGTAAAACACTATATTTCAAATGAAACCTTGGTGAAATAAAACTTCCTATTTTATTGTGATTATCGTATCTGATACCTGCGGTTAGATTTAACTTGTCTGAATCATCATAGTTATATTCAAAATATGCACCTATTGATTTTTCTAATCTCGAGATATCAAAAAGATTTAGACCTAGATTATCTATAAATTCATCATAATTATCGTAAGAAAAAGAAATCCCAGTTTTGATTTTATTTTGGGTGTTTCCAATAATTGAATTATATACAAGATTTGAATATGTACTTATTTGCCTGGAATCATGAACACTATTACCAAAGGTTGAGCCCATATCAATGTTTGTAAATGCAAATTGAATACCTAATGACCTATATGGAATATCTGGATTAACGTATCCTAACTTAAAATTTGTTTTTAGAATTTCTGATTCAGATTTTCCTCCCCAAAAATTTTGATTTTCATTAAAAATAAATTGATCAATGTATTCATTTTCACCATAAACACGATTGTCATTTACATAATTAAAATCAAAAAATCCAACAATACCTTTTTGAAGGTTAGTGTACTGAAATCTATTCAAAATATTCAGCTGATTTCCGGTTGGTGTATCTCTAAATCCATCGTTATTATTATCAGCACTAGCATCTTTTCTATTGGTGTGAAAATATATTCCATAATCTATTTTTGTGCTTATATTGCCTGTAAAATGAGTATTTAACTCAATGCGCTCCATTTGATTTGCAAAAAGATTTAAAAACAACTTATCGTCAACCAATGGCTTTCTCAATTCAGCATTAATTTGGCCTGAAATACTTTCATAACCATTTACAACACTTCCTGAACCTTTAGCAATTTGGATACTCTCAATCCATGTTCCAGGTATATATGCTAAGCCATAAGATTGAAGGGAACCTCGAATTGATGGAATATTTTCAATGGACATTAAAATATTGGGACTACTTAAACCAAGCATATTGATTTGTTTTCTGCCCGAAATTGCATCGGAAAAGTTAACATCTATAGAGGGAGTTGTTTCAAAACTTTCAGCTAAGTTACAGCACGCTGCTTTTAATAACTCTTCAGATGATATATTGATAACATTGGAGGAACTTAAGAGTGATACTGATGAAGACTTCCTGTTGTATTCAATCGATACTTCATCTAACTCTGAATCCTTTTTGAGAACAATTTTAGAAAAAGAATTACCAACCTCAAGTGTATCATTTTGATATCCAACATAACTAATAATGAATAAACTATTATTTTTTGAGTTTTCTAATTTGAACTCACCATCAATATTTGAAATTGTTCCTCCTGAATTATCAATCCAATATACATTTGCTCCAACGACAGGCATTTCCTCGTTATCAATAATTTCAACAACCTTTCCTGTAATTTCTTGAGAAAAAACAAAAAAATTAGAGTAAAATAAAAAAATATATAAAAGGATTCTATTCATTTTTTATCATCTATTGTAAATTTAATACATGTTGGGGTATATGTGTGTTAAAAAAAAACTATTTTTTTTATCAAAACATTACTTTATGAATGCTGTATTTATTTAATTTTGAGTAGATGGATAATATTAAAGTAAAATCAGCATTAATTTCCGTTTTCTCCAAAGAAGGACTTGATACAATCATTGAAGAACTTATAAATAATGACATAAAACTATACTCCACAGGTGGAACATACGATTATATTTCTAGGCTTGGTTACAATGTTACAAAAGTTGAAAGTTTGACTGAGTATCCGTCCATCTTTGGTGGTAGAGTTAAAACACTTCATCCCAAGATATTTGGGGGAATTTTATTTAGGCGTGATAATAATGATGATATTCATGAAAAAGAAAAATTTAATATTCCTTCAATTGATTTAGTTATTGTCGATCTATACCCTTTTAAAAAAACAGTTCAAGAAGGTGGGTCAGAGATTGATATCATTGAAAAGATTGATATTGGTGGGATATCGTTAATAAGAGCTGCTGCAAAAAATTTCAAAAATGTACTCTGTATTTCATCAAAAAATGATTACAAGTTGTTTTTAGATAAATTAAAGAAAAATAAAGGAGTTTTTAGTGAAATTGAAAGAAGAGTTTTTGCATTAAATTCATTTAAAATTTCCTCTGGATATGATCAAGAAATATATAGATATTTTAACAATTCAAATGATTTGGTTTTGAGATATGGAGAAAACCCACATCAAAATGGTTTCTTTTCAGGAAGTCTAGATGAAATCTTTACAAAACTAAACGGAAAAGAAATTAGCTATAATAACTTACTTGATATAGACTCAGCTGTTGATCTAATGAATGAATTTAAAGATGATAAACCAACTTTTGCAATTCTAAAACATAATAATGCATGTGGAATTGCAACAAGGGATAATATTAATGATGCTTATGACGCTGCACTTGAAGCAGATCCTATTTCTGCATTTGGTGGAATTTTAATTTCTAATACAAAAATTGACAAAGATACTGCTGTTAGTATAGATAAATTATTTTGCGAAGTTGTTATTTCACCGAGTTTTGAAAATGAAGCAGTTGAAATATTAAAGAAAAAAAAGAACAGAATAATACTATCATTAAAATCATTTCCAAAAAAAAATAGATTAATAAGATCCTGTTTAAACGGTAGCCTCATTCAAACTGTAGATAATATTAGTGATAGCATTGATATATTTGAATACGTTACCCATCAGAAACCAAATAAAAAATCACTTGATGACTTAACTTTTGCTTCAAAAGTTTGTAAGCATACTAAATCAAATACCATAGTTATTGTAAAAAATAAACAGCTTCTGGCAAGTGGAACAGGTCAGACAAGCAGAGTTGATGCATTAAATCAAGCAATTGAAAAAGCAAAAAAATTTAATTTTAATATTTCTGATGCCTGTATGGCTAGTGATGCTTTTTTTCCGTTTCCAGATTGTGTTGAAATTGCAAATACTGCTGGAATAAATTCAATAATACAACCTGGTGGGTCAGTAAGAGATAATTTGAGTATTGATTTTTGCAATGAAAATAACATTAGTATGGTATTTACAGGAGTCAGACACTTCAAACATTGATATAAAAAACATTAGTTTCATATCTTAATTATTATTAGTAGATTTACAGCGTGGATCTAGATATCTAGAATAACTTATTTTTTATATTAATCATGGGGTTTTTTGATTTTTTAACGGAAGAAATTGCTATTGACTTAGGAACAGCCAACACACTTATCATTCATAATGATAAAGTTGTAATTGATAGTCCATCGATAGTTGCCAAAGACAGAATAACCGGTAAAATCATTGCAGTTGGTAACGAAGCAAATTTAATGCAAGGAAAAACACACGAAAATATAAAAACTATTAGACCACTTAAGGATGGTGTCATAGCTGACTTTGACGCCTCTGAGCAGATGATAAATTTATTTATAAAGAGCATACCAACTCTAAAAAATAGATTTTTTTCCCCTTCTTTAATTATGGTAATTTGTATTCCATCTGGAATTACTGAGGTCGAAATGCGTGCTGTAAAAGAATCTGCTGAAAGAGTCAATGGTAAAGAAGTATATCTGATTCATGAACCAATGGCAGCAGCAATTGGAATTGGAGTTGATATTATGCAACCCAAAGGTAACATGATAATAGATATTGGAGGTGGTACTACTGAAATTGCTGTAATTGCGTTAGGTGGAATTGTTTGTGATCAATCTTTAAAAGTTGCAGGAGATGTATTCACAAATGATATAATATATTATATGAGGACTGAACATAATCTTTATGTTGGTGATAGAACTGCTGAAAAAATAAAAATCCAGATTGGAGCAGCTACAGAAGATCTTGATAATCCACCTGAGGAGATGAGTGTGCAAGGTCGTGATCTCTTGACAGGTAAGCCAAAACAAATTGACGTATCATACAGAGAAATTGTAAAAGCTCTTGAGAAGTCAATTTTAAGAGTTGAAGATTCCGTTATGGAAACTTTATCTAAAACCCCACCTGAACTTGCTGCTGATATATACAATACTGGAATGTATTTAGCCGGTGGTGGTTCTATGCTTAGGGGACTTGATAAAAGACTTTCTAAAAAAACTGATTTACCAGTATACATCGCCGAAGATCCGTTAAGAGCTGTTGTTCGTGGAACTGGTATTGTTCTTAAAAATATTCCAAAATATAAAAGTGTTTTAATAAAATAGATAAACATGCAGAAAATTATCTATTTTTTGATAAGAAATAAAAACTTTATTTTATTTCTTGCTCTGTTAACCGTATCGCTAGCAGTTAATTTTAATTTTAACGAATATAACAGAAGCAAAATTATGAACTCAAGTAATTTCATAATTTCAAGTCTTTATGAGGCTAAATTTAGTGTAACTAAATATTTAAATCTTGAATACCAAAATAAATTATTAATTGATGAAAACTTAAAACTTAAAGAAATCATATATAACTCAAAAAATCCAATCGAAATTTCTAAAAAAATTGAAGAAATGGACTTTGATTTCATTGCTTCAACCGTTATAAAAAATAGTTATACTAAAACAAAAAACTACATTACAATAGATAAAGGTTTAATCGATAGTATCACAATAGATAACGGCGTTATATCATCAAATGGTGTTGTAGGAATAATAGATAAATCAACCTCAAATTATTCTAGAGTTATATCAATATTGAACGAAAATTTTATGTTAAATGCAAAGTTAAAAAATTCAAACTCTTTTGGAGTTCTTTCATGGAATGGCAGAAACATAAATAAAGTTCAGCTAAAAGACCTTCCGAAACAAGTGGATATAAAAATAGGTGATACAATTGTTACTGGTGGAAACTCATTTATTTTTCCAAAAGATGTACTAATTGGTTATGTTGACTCATATAAACTTGACAATTCTGAAAATTATCTTGAAGTTGAAATTATTTTATCAACTGACATGACTAATATTGAAAATTTATATATTATAAGAAATAATAATATTTTTGAATTAAATTCATTGGATGAATAATTTTTTTTTACACACATTCTTTGGCTTAATTTTTTTAATTTTTCAAGGGCTCTTTTTAAATAATGTCAATCTATTTGAATGGTTAAATCCCTTTCTCTATATATATTTCATAGTTTATTATCCACTCAAAAATAATCGCATAATTTTTATATTTATTTCTTTTTTATATGGTTTAATTCAAGATTTTTTCTCTGATACGCATGCAATTCACTCAGCGGCATGTCTAATTATTGCGTATTTTAGACCTGTTTTTTTAAAATTATACTTTGGAATGGCTTACGAACATCAGGTCGTTAAATTTAATTCAGTTGAATTAAATCAAAATATATTCTACTTATTTACCCTTACTTTTGTTCACCATTTAATTATTTTTTGCTTAGAAGTATTTGATTTTGGTAAAATACTATTGATTTTAAAAAATACTTTTTTTAATTCTCTTTTTACTTTCTTTATAGTTTATATTTTTTATGAATTTTTAATAAATAAAAATAAATTTTCATGAGAAAAAATTTATTTTTCATAATCGTATTTGTTACATCAGCCATTTACATTGCACAACTATTTTACTTGCAAGTATATAACTCTGAACCTTATTCAATATATGAAGATAATGCCATAAGAAAAGTTTATGTATATCCCAAGCGTGGATATATTTTTGATAGAGATAATAATCTTTTGGTTTCAAATCAGCCATCTTATGATGTTATGGTTATTCCTGAACAAGTAAAAAAATTTGACACAATTGAGTTTTGTAACTTATTAAAAATATCTAAAAAATATTTGAAGGAAAAATTTGAAAAGACAAGTAATTATTCAAAAAAACTACCTTCTGTATTTTTAGCCCATTTATCGAAAGAGGATTATGGATTTCTTTCAGAAAAAATAAGAAAATATAGTGGGTTTTATATTCAAAAAAGGAATTTACGAGAATATAATGTTGACTTTGCCGCAAATGTTTTAGGATATGTAGCTGAAGTAAACAAGTCAAATATAGAAAAAGATCAATACTACTCTTATGGGGATATTATTGGGAAACAAGGAGTTGAATTATCATATGAAAAATATCTAAGAGGGGAAAAAGGGATTAAATTTATTCAAAAGGATAGATTTAACCAGGATATTGGAAGTTATAACAATGGAAAAAATGATATAAATTCGCTTGCAGGCAGTGACTTAACTCTAACAATAAGCTCAGATCTTCAAAAATATGGAGAGAGTTTAATGAAGAATAAAAAAGGTGCAATAGTCGCTATTGAACCAGAAACTGGTGAAATTCTTTCTTTGGTTTCAGGTACATCTTACAACCCTAATCTACTTGTTGGAAGAGAAAGATCTTCAAATTATAATATACTTTTTCAGGACAGCATATTCAAGCCACTAATTGATAAAAGTTTATTATCTACATTTCCTGCAGGATCTCCATTTAAAATTATCGTAGGACTAATCGGATTAAATGAAAACATAATTACTAATAAAAGTACAATTTTCTGTGAAGGAAAATATACTTACGGTAAAAATAACAAAGTAATGAAATGTAATTGTGGTGGTGGTTATAGAAATATAACTAGTGCGATTTCAACTTCATGCAATTCTTTTTTTGCTGATGTCTACAGAAAAACAATTAGTGGAAAGTACAGTGAAATTGATGAAAAATTCAATAAATGGAGTTCAACCGTTAAAAGTTTTGGAATGGGAAATTTTTTAAATAATGATATGCCAATTGGCAAAAAAGGAGTTATTCCAGATTCAGAATTTTATGATGAATGGTATCCTGACTTTCGATGGGGTGCATTGACAACTTTATCTAACTCTATTGGACAGGGAGAAATATTAGTAACTCCAATTCAACTAGCTAATATGATGGCTTCTGTAGCAAACAAAGGATATTACTTTACTCCCCACATAATTAAAAGTATCTCAGGAGATTCAATCGACAGGAGATTTAGAAAAAAAAATGAAGTCAAAATAGATAAAAAATATTTTAATCAAATAGAATCAGGTCTATTAAACGTGTATAAAACAGGGACAGCAAAACTGTTGAGAGTGAATAATATTGAAATATGTGGTAAATCTGGTACAGTTGAAAACTTCACAAAAATTAATGGTAAGAAAACACAATTAACTGATCACTCAATTTTTGTTGCATATGCTCCAAAAGTTAAACCAAAAATTGCAATATCTGTTTTGGTAGAAAATGGACATTACGGTTCTCGATGGGCAGGTATGATTGCAAGTCTTATGATCGAAAAATATCTCAAAGGAGAAGTATCAAATATTGAAATGGAGTCTAGTGTGAAGAAAAAAAATTTAAAATCAGAATATATTAAACCATTCTTAAACAGACCGTTTACCATAAATTCAAATATTGAATGATTGTAGATAGAAAAAACATACTCAAAATTGACTGGACTCTCATATTAATTTATATTTCCTTAGCTGGCTTTGGTATTGGAAATATATTATCATCTAGCATTTCAGGAGAGGAATTTAAGTTGTTTAATCTATCGACCCTATACGGTAAACAATTAATTTTTGCTATTTTTTCATTCATAATTGCATTTATTATATTGTATGTTGATGTAAAATTTTTTGAAAAATTTTCTAGTATAATTTACGTATTTTCAATACTAACTCTTTTATCTTTATTTTTAATTGGAAAAACTGTAAATGGAGCGCAATCGTGGATAAGCTTTGGAGATTTTAATTTTCAGCCTAGTGAATTTGTTAAAATTACAGTTGCATTAGCTATTTCAAAATACATTAGTGATTATGAAACAGACTTAAAAAAAGTTAATGATCAAATTAAACTCTTTTTAATCATATTAATACCATTTTCAATTATCATTTTTCAAAATGATACAGGTACAGCATTAGTATTTCTTTCTCTTTTTCTTGTTCTTTACAGAGAAGGTATTTCAGAAAAATATATTAGTATCCTTTTTCTAATTATTATCCTTGCGGTAGTTACATTAAAATTTTCATTGATAACATCTTCAATTTCATCAATTTTAATTGTTGGATTATATTATTTATTAAAAAGAAAAAGAAATAAATTGGTTGGTTTTATTATAACATGCACAATATGCCTAACAGCATGTTTTGTAACAAAATTAACTTATGAGAAGGTGCTAAAAAATCATCAAAGAAATTATATAAAAGTATGGCTCAAATTAGAGGACGACCCAAAAAAAATAAAGGAAATGGGGAAAACCATTCTCTATAACTTAAATCAATCAAAAAAGGCTATTAGCTCTGGTGGTATTTTTGGAAAGGGATATCTAAAAGGTACAAGAACAATGGGCAATTTTGTACCCGCACAACATACTGATTATATTTTTAGCACAATTGGTGAGGAATGGGGATTTTTGGGCAGTACTTTCATAATTATTTTGTACAATATTCTAATTTTTAGGATATTGATTCTTTCGGAAAGTCAAAAAAATAAATTTAGTAGAGTTTTCGGGTACTCAACAGCAGCGATATTATTTATTCATTTTTTAATAAATATCGGAATGGTAATCGGTTTAACTCCAACAATCGGAATACCACTACCCTTTTTAAGTTATGGAGGTTCAAGTTTTATAGCTTTTACTATTTTATTATTTATTTTTATTAGAC
>CACLCL010000021.1 GCA_902605445.1 uncultured Bacteroidota bacterium
GATTTATAATTATTTATTAATGTATCCTTTTCTAAATATTTTTCACTGTTGTATACTTTTGTTATTGGTTCGAAATCATTATGGATTAATGTGAAATATGATGACTTTATTGGGTATGATTGTTGAATGTATTGAAACCCTTCAAAATCCATATACTTCTCTAATGTGTAAATGACCTCAATTATATCACCAGGCGAAATTTCATCAATTTTATAATATAAATAATCATTGTTGGTTTTTTGAGAGTCAATTTTCTTACTTATTTGTTCTGAATTAAATTTTAAAATTGTATCACCTCTGTAAATCCTCATTCTTAAATCAATTATTTTTGATGAATTATAATTTTCAATTACAATTTCTTTTGAAAAATCAGTATTTGATTCTGAAACCTTAGTTTTAAAATGGTGCGAATTGAATTTTTTTATACCCTCATTGGTTTTAAAATATTCAACATAATAATTAGAAAAATATCCATATAATTTAAACTCTTCAATTTCAATTTTTTCATTTTTGTCAATTTCTTTCCACTGAATATTTTCAAAATTTTGAGTGTATAATTCAGAACAAAGCAAACTAAATACAGCAAGAAGTAAAATTATTTTTTCTTTCAATTACGTAAAATTAAATTTCAGCTAATTCGCAACATAATAAAATTATTTTTAAATTGCGCTATTACTATGAAAAAGATATTTTTTCTATTATTATTTTTTAATATTTCGTTATTCCAAGCTCAACAATTTTATGGTCCTCAAAGAGGACAAAGAGGTTATATTCCACCTCCTAAATATGACACTTCTACTTATGTTGTTTCTGTTGATGTTTACGATGAGTTAGAAAAAGTTTTACCAAAGTGTATCAATGAATTTAAACTTGATGATTTTGAGGCACAAATTTTAAAAGACCTGTTAATTAAGAAATTTGAAAGTTATAATTTGATTGTTCAAAATGATGATATTTCTAAAGAAAAACGAATTGATTTTTTAAAGCAGCATGAGATAGATTTTATAAATTCTCTATCTATAATATTATCTCCAGATGAAATATCAAAGTATATGGATATGGATTTTACTAAGAAAAAAAAGAAAAAAAAGAAAAAAAAGAAAAATGAATAAAAATACTGTTTTAGCATGGGCAACCTGGATAATGGTTTTCTTTGGATTTGTTTTAGTTGGTCTAGGATTATTTAAATACAAAGAAATAGCCGGGTGGGGTTTTGTTTCAGTTGGGGTTGGTTTTTTCTCCATAGCTTGGGTTTTTAATGCACTGAAGGGGAGAGTTTAGATGATCTTTTCCATTTTTATATCAGCCCTTTGGTATGGACTATTTCTTTCAACAACTATCTCCTTAAACCCATATTTTTTATACAAATAAATTGCGTTTTTTAATTTTCTATTTGAATAAAGAATTACACATTTAAAATTATTTATTTTGGCAAAATTTAATGAATTTTTTAAAATAAAATTTCCAACTCCTAAACCTCTATAATTTTTTTTAACAGCCATTTTAGTTAATTCAAAAATGTCCTCCCTTTCGGTTTTCAAAAAAGCAATTGTACCTATAATTTGTTTTTCTAATTTTGCAAAAAATATGTAGCCACCCTTATCTATTATATATTTTTTCGATTCTAGCAAAACATTTTTATCATATTCCTCTACAACAAAATATGTTTTTAGCCAATCTATATTAAGATCATGAAAATCTTTTTCATACTGTTTTTTAAAACCTATAAATTCTATTTCCACTTTATATCCTATCTTTAAATAAAAATTACAAAAATTACAATGAACAAACTTGTTGAATGTGTTCCAAACATTTCTGAAGGTAATGATTTAGATGTTATTAATAAAATTGTCGATGTTTTAATCAAGATGAACGGAGTTAAACTTCTAAATGTTGATTCTGGAAAAGCTACAAATAGAACAGTTATAACATTTGTTGCTGATGCAAAAATCATTGTCGAAGCTGCATTTCAGTTGATAAAAAAAGCAAAAGAATTAATAGATATGAGCTGTCATAAAGGAGAGCATCCAAGAATGGGAGCTGTTGATGTATGTCCTTTTATTCCCATTTCTGAAATTACCATGGACGAAACTATCAAGCTTGCACATAAATTATCACAACGTGTTGGAGATGAACTATCAATCCCTGTTTATTGTTATGAGAATGCTGCAAAAGAAAAAAAAAGAGTGAATTTGGCAAATTGTCGTGCTGGTGAATACGAGGGTTTAAAAAATAAATTAAAAGATAAATTATGGAAACCGGATTATGGACCCTGTCAATACGATGATCAAATAGAAAAATCTGGTGCAACTGCTATTTGTGCTCGAGATTTTTTAGTTGCATATAATATCAA
Source organism: uncultured Bacteroidota bacterium (assembly GCA_902605445.1). GTDB lineage: Bacteria > Bacteroidota > Bacteroidia > Flavobacteriales > Flavobacteriaceae > MED-G13. Next base: position 2,354 of record CACLCL010000021.1, read on the forward strand.
TTTAAATACAACCTCAACCAGAAGAGCAAATGCAGTTGCATTTGATTTGAGGGAAGCTGGACGAATTAAAAGAAAAGGTGGAAATCTTACAGGTGAAATAATAACTGATAAAAATGGTAATCCGGTGAGAATCCCAGGAATTTTTAAAAATCTTAAAGGTATTGGGTGGTTTATTGATGAGTATGGGATAGCCCAAATTTCATATAATATTACCAATATTAATACAACACCCTTACATGAAGTATTTGATAAAACCTGTGAAAGAGCAAATGCACGAGGATTAAGAGTAACTGGATCTGAACTTATTGGATTAGTTCCCAAAAAAGTTTTAATCGACGCTGGAAAATACTTTCTAAATAAACAAAAAAGATCATTGGCAATTTCAGAAGGAGAAATTATTCATATAGCTGTAAAATCTTTAGGATTGGATGAGTTAGCTTCCTTTGATATTGATTCTAGAATAATTGAATACATGATTGAAGACAGAGATGCAGTTTTAGCTAATAAGTCTTTGATTAACTTTGCAAACTTGACATCTAGTGAATCGCCAGCACCTGGGGGAGGATCCATATCGGCATATTGTGGAGCATTAGCTACTTCCTTGGCTGTTATGGTTGCAAATTTATCATCACATAAGAGGGGTTGGGATGAAAAATGGAGATATTTTTCAGACTGGGGTGAGATTGGTATGGTATTACAGAAGCAACTAATAGCTCTTGTTGATGAGGATACCAATGCCTTTAATTCTATAATTAAAGCATTTTCATTACCAAAAGAAACTAGTCAAGAAAAAAAGCTTAGGAGCGTAGAGATTCAAAAAGCCACAAGGAATGCAATTGAAGTCCCATTTAAAATTATGCAGTTATCATTTGATTCATTGCCATTGATCAAAGAAATGGCTAAAAATGGAAATCCAAACTCAATAACAGATGCTGGTGTTGCAATGCATTGCGCCAAAGCTGCAATTAATGGTGCATTCCTCAACGTAAGAATAAATTGTAAAGATTTAAAAGATAAAGAATTCACTGATAAAATAATCCGTGAATGCTTAGAAATTTTAAAAAAAACAAAAAAAGAAGAAACGCTAATATTAAAGATTGTTGATAATAAATTAAACTAAATTACTTCATTACCATTGATTAGTACTTGATTAATTAGGTTTTCAGAAATAAAATATGGCAAATCCCTAAGCGAGTCAATTTTTTCTGTTATGATCAAATTAGCTCTTTTACCTTTGGTAATACTTCCTAAAATATTTGAGACTCCCATCGCATAAGCTCCGTTTAAAGTAGCAGCATTAATAACCTGTTCTACTGACAATTTTAATTTTTTACAGGCCAAAGCAACAATAAAATTCATATTACCAGTAGGGCATGAGCCTGGATTATAATCACTTGCAATTGCAAATGGAATATCATTTTTAATCAATTTATTTACAGGGCAATAGTCAATATCAAGAAAAAATGAACAGCCAGGTAAAATAACGGGCATTGTGCCACCCTTTTTAAGATATTTAATGTCTTGTTCATTTAACTTTTCAAGATGATCAACCGAAATTGCTTGATTTTCAATTGCGACTTGAACCCCACCAATTGAATTAAATTGATTGACATGTATTTTAGGTCTGATATTATATTTTTTTGCTTCAGAAAATATTTTTGAGCTCTCTTTAACTGAAAAATAATTTTTCTCGCAAAAAACATCTACAAAATCTATCAAATTCATTTTAGTAAAGTCAGGTAGCATCTTGTACAAAATATTGTCTAGGTACTCTTTTTTTGAAATATTTTTCGGAACTGCATGAGCACCCAGAAAAGTTGATTTGATCATTATTGGTAATGAATCTTTTATTCTTTGAATTACTCTTAAAATTTTTAATTCAGAATCATAATTTAATCCATAACCTGATTTAATTTCTAAACTACCAGTTCCATTTCTTATAAGCTTTTTAACTCTTAATAATGAAACTTCAAACAATTCATTTTCTGAAGCATTATTAACTTGTTTACATGATTTTAAAATTCCACCACCCCTTTTTGCAATATCGTTATATTCGACACCTTTTAATCTCTCAAAATATTCATCGGATCTAGTTCCATAAAATACCGAATGTGAATGAGAATCACACCATGATGGTATAACAAACTTTCCTCTTGCATCGATGACTTTGCTGTTATCTATACTGGGTATATCCGACATTGGTCCAAAATCAGAAATAACCCCATCTTTAATCAATAAAAAAGCATTTTTTATTGAGGGTAGGGATGTCATCATTGATGAAGACAAATATGAGGTTTTATTGTCCCTTATTTGAACTAGCTCTTTTATATTGATGAGTAGTTTTGTCATTTTACAAATTGGCTAGACCATTTTTTTGGGGTCAACAAATTTTTCATATTCCTCTGAAGTGAGATAGCCAGATTTAATGGCTTCTTCCTTTAATGTTGTATTATTATTAAAGGCATTATTGGCTATTTCGGCTGATTTATAATAACCAATTTTAGTATTTAATGCAGTTACTAGCATTAATGAACTTTTTAGTTTATTCTCAATTGATTTTAAATTAGGCTTAATTCCAGAGATACAATTGTTAGTAAAACTCTCAACCGAATCTGCCAAAAGTTTTGCAGAGTTTAGAAAACTTTCAATAATTACAGGCTTGAATACATTTAATTGTAGGTGGCCTTGTGCCGCAGAAAAACTAATTGTTGTATCATTTCCCATAACTTTACTCGAAACCATTGATACTGCCTCGCATTGTGTTGGATTTATTTTGCCTGGCATAATTGAGCTTCCAGGTTCATTTGCGGGTAAAATTATTTCAGAAAAACCAGCTCTAGGACCAGATGATAACAATCTTAAGTCATTTGATATTTTATTCAATGAAATAGCTATCCTTTTTAATGAGCTGTGTGCATCAATAAACGAGTCATGAGATGACAGTGCTTCAAATTTATTTGTGGAAGATGTAATGGGAAATCCTGTCTCTTTTGAAATTAATTCTGCAACTTTCTTTGCATATCCTTTTGGTGTATTGAGACCTGTGCCAACAGCAGTACCACCTAATGCTATTTCAGAAAATAATTTAATCGAGTTTTCTATACTATTAATTCCTTTTTCTATTTGTTTTGCAAATGCTGAAAACTCTTGACCTAAGGTTATAGGGGTCGCGTCCATCATATGTGTTCTGCCAATTTTAATTATATTTTTAAATTCATCACTTTTTTTTTGAAGACTTTTAAGAAGAATTTTCAATGCTGGTATTGTTTTGTGTTTTACAGTTTGGTATGCAGCTATATTCATTGCTGTTGGAAATGTATCATTTGAGGACTGAGATTTATTTACATCATCATTAGAATTTACAAACCTTTCTTCGTCAAGCTTTTTTCCGATTAGCTGTTGAATTCTGTTAGAAATTACTTCATTGATGTTCATATTAGTTTGGGTACCAGAGCCAGTTTGCCAAATAACAAGAGGAAAATGCTCATCATGTAATCCAGAACTAATTTCGTCACATACCTTACTTATTAAATCTGATTTTTCTTTAGATAAAACACCAAGATAATTATTTGTTTTTGCAGCACATTTTTTTATGGTAGAATATGCATATATGATTTCTAATGGCATTGAACCTTCAGGGCCAATCTTGAAATTTTTTCTTGATCTTTCAGTTTGAGCACCCCATAATTTTTCTGAAGGAATCTTAACCTCTCCGAGAGTGTCTTTTTCTATCCTATATTTCATAGTGCCATCATTTGCCTTCGCAAATTTACATATAATATATAACTATACACAAAATCAAATAAGCATAAGGAATAAAATTTAAATTATTTTGTTAATAATATTGATAGTTTAATTTGAACTTAAGCTAAATGAAATTCTTATATTTGCATTTCAAATACATGTGAATGTTTGAATTTGATCAGTATTTAGGTTTTCTAGCTTTTTTGACCATTTTAACTATAGGTTTTTGGTTGTTTTTCGTTTTACTTCTTTTCATTATTCCTTACTGGGTATTCGGAGCTTTAAAGGAACGAATTGAGGAATTTTTAGCAGATAGAAAGAAAAAATAATACATTAGAAATCAAAACCACCCCCATCATATCTACCTCTTTGTTGTCTTCTATTTTGATTTTTTTTCTGATTAAACCTATATGTGAAGTTAAGAGTAATTGATCTTTTACTCCATCTAAATTCAAAATCATTGTAAAAATTATCATTGAATGTTTCATTTCTCCATCCCCTCTGGTCTAGAAGATCTCTTATATTTAATGTTAATGTTGCCTTTTCGTTGAATAATTCCTTACTAAAAGCTAAATCAATAGAAAAGTCTCCGTCGCTTTTACTAACTGCAGTCTCATTTGGCCCCCTAACATTCATACGCGTTTGCCAATCAATTTTTCCTGGCAATGTAAGCTTATTGTTAAGCCTAAAGCTCCAACTAGTGTTTTTACTATCATAAACTATGTCATTATAGTTCCCAGTGACTTTATTTTGAAATAAGTTAAAGTTTGTAAATATATTCCAATTTCTACCTTTTCTGTATGAAAGGTTTAACTCAAATCCAAATCTTTCATTAGTGGATAAGTTTATTGGATATCTAACTATGATAGGTACAGAAACTCCATTTATTTCTGCAAATTCCCCAGTTTCTTCAATTATGGTGTTAGTTGAGTTTAAAGATTTTTGAAAATATAAAGAAGTATTTATAGTGAATGATGATTTAAATCTTTTCAAATAACCTAGATCCAGATTATTGGAGTAGGTTGGATTTAAATATGGATTTCCTCTCCATATAAGAATAGGGCTAATTTTGGTTGGAAATGGATTTACAAATCTAGACCATGGTCTTCGGACTCTTCTGTTGTATCCAAAAGTAACTGTCTCATTTTCAGTTATTTCTAAGCCAAAATTAAAAGTTGGAAATAAGCCTGTATCATTAATTTCGGTAAAATCTTGTATTGTAAGTTGATTTATATTTTTAAGCGTATTTTCAACTCTAAGTCCAAATAAAAAAGAAAATTTATCATTAGATTTAAATCCATATTGAGTGTAAATTGCACTTATCCTTTCTTTGTACTGAAAAAGATTACTTTGATCATGGTCTTCAATAAATACGTTATTGATATTGTCATAAACTTTATAGTCTGTAATATCATCTTCGTTTTCAATTCTAATTCCCGCTTCAAATTGTTTATTTTCATCAATAGGGTAAATAAAATCTGATTGAATTAAATAAGATTTGCTTTCAATATTTTCAATAATGTTTTCTTTTACAATTTCTTGTTCAAGTATTAAAGATTCTTCCCACTCTTTAGAATTTTCAATTTGAAAGTCGATAGTGAGTTTTTTCCCATCATCATTAAATTTTCTTTCAAAATTTATATTATATTCTCTGTTATTGTCAACATCATCCTCTAAATCGTTTTGAATTATTGTATTTATGATTGTTGAGTTAGAATCAAGCTCATTAATAGAGTTTGATTCACTATTATCACCTTCAAAGCTATTATAAAAAAATGAACCTATTAGGGAAGTATAATCGTCAATATACCATTCAAATCCATTATTAATAAAATACCCTTCACTATTTCTTTCTCTCTTTCTGTTTTCACTAAAAAAAGTACTTGGTTCATCATTATTGAAATATTCGGTAATTCCATTAGAACTTCCAGGTCTTGTTCTATCATACAAGCTTGATGAATTAAAAAAATTTATTTTACCATTTCTGTAGTTGATATTTGATGAAATCGAATTTGATTTAGGTTCTCCTAGGTTTGCACTTAAAGAGCCATTAAATCCAAGTTTTTTAGATTTCCTAAGAATAATATTAATTATACCACCACTTCCTTCAGCTTCGTACCTAGCTGATGGAGATGTTATAACTTCAACTTTTTCTATGGCATCAGCTGGTAATTCTTTTATGAATGAAGAATTGATTCCAACTAATCTGGATGGTTTACCGTTAATTAAAATCCTTGCAGCATCATTTCCTCTTAATAAAATATTTCCATCAATGTCAGTTGAAACTGAGGGTATATTATCTAATACATCAGTGCCTGTACCACCACTTACAGTAAGATCTTTACCAACCGTATATATTTTTTTATCAAGTCTAATCTCTACACTAGTTTCTTCTGCTATTATTTCTACTTCATCTAGGGACTCATAATCAATTTCAAGTTTTATAACTCCCAAATTAGTTGTTTTGTTAAGTAAGAAGTTTTTAAGAATTTTATTTTTAAATGATATGTACTCGATTAATATATTGTAGCTAGATTTTTTGGCTTTCACAGAAAATCTACCCTTATTATCAGAAATGCCACCTGTAATTACGTTATTTGATTCTGGATCTAGTAATGTTATTGTTGCATATTCAAGGAAATCACCTTCAGAGCTAGTTATTACTCCATTAACGCTATATTCAAAGTTTTCTCCAGTATTATTCTGCTGAGAAAAAAAATAATTGATAAAAAAAAATAATATTATTGATGAGGTTAGTTTTTTAATCATTGAGTCAAGTTTTAGTTGTTGTTTCAAAACACGTGCCAGCTATTATTTAAAAATTAAATAAGTTTATCAATATTTTCCTTTGGTCTACCAATAACTGCTTTTGTTTCTGTTTCAATGATTGGACGCTCGATTAATTTTGGTTCATTACTTAATATTTCAATTATTTTTTTTTCTGTCATTTTTTTTCCCTTGTAATTAGATTTCCATACCTTCTCGTTTCTTCTCACCAATTCAATTGCATTAATATTTAATTTTCCTATTAGATTTTTCATTTTTGATTCTGTTATTTGTGTTTTTAAATATTCAATAATTTCAAAATCAATCTTTTTATCCTCAAGATATTTAACCGCCTCTCTTGATTTTCGGCATCTTGGATTATGGTAAATTTTCATTTATTTTATTTTTTGTAGAATTAAACATTAAAAAAGCTTTTAAAAAATCTTTCATATTTCCGTTTAAAAAACCATCAACATTTCCCGTTTCCTTTCCGGTTCTCAAGTCTTTAATTAGTTTGTATGGGTGAAGCACATAATTTCGTATTTGACTTCCCCATTCGATTTTCTTTTTTTCTGATTCGATTTCTGATCTTTTTTCATTTTTCTTTTTGATTTCTATTTCGTAAAGTTGAGATTTTAGCATTTGCATTGCTCTAATTTTATTGTCTAGTTGAGACCTAGTCTCAGAGCATGAAATCTGAATTCCTGTAGGCTTGTGTGTCAATTGAACCTTAGTTTCAATTTTATTCACACTTTGTCCACCAGCCCCACTAGATCTTGATGTATTAATCTCTATATCTGATTGGTTTATTTCTATATTTATAGATTCATCAACAAGTGGATAAACATATACTGAGGCAAAACTAGTATGTCTCTTTGCATTAGAGTCAAAAGGAGAAATCCGAACAAGTCTGTGAACTCCATTTTCACCTTTTAGCCAACCAAATGCAAAATCACCCTCAATTTTAAGTGTTACTGTTTTAATACCTGCGGAATCACCATCCTGCTCATTCAATTTTGAAACCTTAAATTTATTTTTTTCACTAAACATTACATACATTCTCATTAACATTCCAGCCCAGTCACAGCTTTCAGTACCACCTGCACCTGCAGTTATTTGCAAAACAGCATCCATACTATCGATTTCATCTGAAAGCATTGTTTTAAATTCGATATCTTTTAAAATATTTTCACAGGTTTTGAAATGCTCAATCAGTTCATCATCTGAGCATTCATTTTTTTTATTGTATTCGTAAAGTATATCCAGGTCAGAAATCTTTTCACTAATCTGATTAATATCATCAATCCAGCCTTTTAAGTATTTAGTTTTTTTGAGTGTGATTTGTGCTTTTTTTGAATCATCCCAAAAATTTTCACTCAAAGTTTTTTCTTGAAGAGTTTGTAGTTTCACTAACTTATTATCATAGTCAAAGAAACCCCCTTAACGCAACCAGGCGATCTTTAAGTGATTTAATTTGGTCAGTAGAAATCATAATGACAAAATTAATATTTATTAAAGTAGATTGTAATATTTTTATTAAATATTTATAATGTGTAATTTTAAGCAAATTAAATTCATGAAATTTATATCACATTTAGCCTTCATATTTATTTTGTTTTCAACCTGTACGCTAGCAAAAAATAATTCGGATAAATTTTTTGATTTTTCATATGATGAATCAAATGATAAAATATTTTTATATGTTGATAAAATCGATTATGAGTTTATGTATATAGGTTCTCTTTCATCAGGAGTTGGATCAAATGATATACAACTAGACAGAGGACAATTAGGATCAGAAAAAATTGTAAAGTTTATCAAAAGAGGTAATAAACTGCTTCTTATTGAGCCAAATCAAAAATACAGAGCATCCTCTAAAAATAATAGTGAAAAAAAAAGTGTGGAACAAGCGTTTGCCAAATCAGTAATTTTTGGTTTTGAAATTCTTGAAACAGATATGGGTGTATATAAAATAGATTTAACACCCTTTTTAATGTATGACAGGCACGGAGTTTCTAACAGACTTAAAGAAACAAATCAAGGTGATTATATTATTGACTTATCTAAAAGTGCAATCGAGATTAATAATACCAAAGCATTTCCAGAAAATATCGAGTTTGAAGCATTATTAACTTTTACTGGTGAGGCTGAGGGAGATTGGATTAGAAGTGTCTCACCTGATCCTAATTTCGTAAGTGTTATACAGCACCATTCTTTCATTAAGTTGCCTGATAGTAAATATAAACCAAGAGCGTTTGATCCAAGAAGTGGTGCAATTCATATATCATTTATGGACTATTCTGTCCCAGTTGATGAAAACATAAACAAAAAGTATGTTATCAGACATAGACTTGAAAAAAAGAATCCAAAAAGTAAAATTTCAGAAGCTATTGAGCCAATTGTTTATTATTTAGATCCTGGCACTCCAGAACCAATTAAAAGTGCATTGTTAGATGGAGCCAGATGGTGGAATGAAGCATTTGAATCAATTGGTTTTAAAGATGCATTTCAGGTTAAATTATTGCCCGATGATGCTGATCCAATGGACTGCAGATACAATGTTATTCAATGGGTCCATAGATCGACTAGAGGTTGGAGTTATGGAGCTAGTATAGTTGATCCAAGAACTGGAGAAATCATAAAAGGTCATGTTAGTTTAGGTAGTTTGAGGATAAGACAGGATTTTTTAATTGCTCAATCATTGCTAAAAAATCCTTACAAAAATCAAGATATTTCAAACGAAATGTTAGAAATGTCTCTTGCAAGAATTAGACAATTAAGTGCACATGAAATTGGGCATACTCTAGGGTTTGCACATAATTTTACATCCAGTACTGCGGATAGATCATCTGTTATGGATTACCCTCATCCACTTATTACTTTAAAAAATAATGAAATCAGTTTGGATAATGCATATGCAAAAGGGATTGGTGAATGGGACAAAGTTACAGTAGCATACAGCTATTCAGAGTTTTTAGATGGTCAAAATGAGAAAGTTTAAAAAAAATTTTCCGTAATGACAAGAAAATTGGGATAGCGGGAGGTAATCTATTTGTATTAAAAAACGGAAAATGGGTATATGAAAATATTTCAGCAAAATCCCATGTAAGAGGCCCTATTAAAGCTTACAGAGCTGAATGCTTTAAAGATATTAAGGGTTTAAGGAGATCTATTGGATGGGATACTGTTGATGTACTCTTGGCTCAAAGATATGGATGGAAAATATTTACTGATTATAATTTAAAAGTTAAGCATCTTCGAAAAACTGGAGATGATTATTCTTTAAAATCAAAACTTTTACAGGGCAAAGCATTATATATCATGAGATTTGGTCTTGTCTTAAGTGTGCTTTCCCTTTTAAAATCATCATTTAATAGCTTAAACCTCTTAAAATTTTTATTTGGTATTACTGGCTATATAGTATCATATTTAAAAAGAGAAGAGTTTATAGTCACATATGATGAAGGTGAATACATAAGAAAATTTAGATGGAAAATAATTATGACTAAGTATTTAAAATTTTAGGCTTTGAATATCTACATTACCCCCACACATAATTAAACCGATTTTTTTTATTTCTAAATCTTTTTTTGTTTTTAATTAGTGCTGCTAAAACAACTGCACTGGATGGCTCAACTACAATTTTCAATTTTTCAATAATTAATTTTAATGAACTTAAGATTTCATTTTCTGTAACTAATAAAATCTCTTCAACGAATTCTTGAATTATCGGAAAATTAATGGATCCAAGATTTGTTCTTAGTCCATCTGCAATTGTATTTGTTGTGAAATTGGTTTCAATTTTACCAGACTTTACTGACCTATAAGCATCATCCACATTTTTTGGTTCAACTCCAATTATATTACAAGATTTAAAAAAATTTTTAACTGCCAAGGATGTTCCTGCTATTAATCCGCCACCTCCTATCGGTGAAAATATATATTGTAAATCTGAATAATCATTTAGTAACTCTAAAGCACAAGTGGAATTGCCTAGAATGACATCTAAATTATTAGATGGATGTATAAAATATAGATTGTTTTTTTTTGCTATTGTTTTGGTTGTTGTTTCTCTTGACAAAAGATTTGAATCACACATGAAGATATTTTTGGTATAGGCGTAAACAGAATGCTTTTTAAAATTATCAGTATTTAAGGGCATTACAATGTAACACGGTATTTTTAAATCATATGCTGCTTTTGCCAATGCATGAGCAAAATTTCCTGATGAATGAGTGATTATACCCGTCTTTTTTAAATTTAATTGGTAAATTCTTTATTGCATTCAAAGCAGCTCTATATTTAAATGATCCTGACGATTGAAAATTTTCACATTTAAAAAATACTTCACAATCACAGATTTTGTTAATCAATTCAAATGACAATACTGGGGTTTTAATTATATAATTATTGATATTATTTTTTACATTAATAATATCTTGTTTAGAGATAACCATTTATTTAATTAATAGCTTTTGTAACTCAGCAGCTGAAGAAATTAGTTTATTTAATGAATCCATTTTAGTTCCAGAACAAGTTGCATAAAAAGGTTGTCCACCTCCTTTTCCATCAATAATTTTTGAAAGATTTGAAATGACATCAGAAGCATTAACTCCCCTACTAGAAACCAAACTTTTTGAAATGTAACAACTACAATATATCTTATCTAAATCTTTACAGGCTAAAATTAAAAACAAATTATCCTTTTCATTTGCTATCGTAAAACAGAGCTCTTTCAATAATGTTGGTTTAATATCGATGGTGGAACAGCCTAAATTGATATCAGAGGTAATTTCTAAATTTTGAATAATTTTATCTTTAAGTTGAACTAATTTTTCTTTGTTCAAAGAATCAATCTCTCTTCTCAGGGATAATATTTCATTGTTAAGCAGGTTAACAGACTCTGATAAATTTTTCGGCTTATTAAGTAGCTTTTCGATTCTATTATAATCTTGTATTTTTTCATTGTAGAATTTTCTTACTGAATTAGAAGTTATTCCCTCAATTCTTCTCACACCCGAGGCAATTGCACTTTCACTTATAAGTTTAAATTGCCATAACTTTGATGTATTTTTAACATGAGTACCTCCACATAATTCGTAGGAATTACCAAATTTTATTGTTCTTACTACATCACCATATTTTTCTCCAAATAAACCAATTGCTCCGTTACTTAATGCAACTTCTGTTGGT
>CACLCL010000022.1 GCA_902605445.1 uncultured Bacteroidota bacterium
ATAAACTGCTGCTTCAAAGTTAAGTTTTGATAAATTCGTTAATCCATCATTGGGAAGCGGATTTTTATTATTTCTTTTATTAGTTTTATGGTAATAATTGTTACCGCCACCTCTATAGGCTACCCCATGAAGTATAGTTCTAAAATTTCTAGTTCCGTATAGGACTGGATTGCCATTACCCCTATTATTTGTTGCTTTATCTTTGGCACATTCAAGATCAAAGATATCTTTGTAATAATCTATTTTTTCTTCACTGGTTTCAAACGTGTTTATTTTTTGAGAAAATGAATTAACATAAATTAATGTTATTATTAATAAAGATATTTTTTTCATATTTAAATATTTAAAAAGGGTATATTCTAAAAATACTAAATATTGATTAAATAAGATTTGAATAATTATGAATTTATTTATTCATACAATAAATAAACCCTCTGAATTGCAGAGGGCTCAATGTGATCGCGATAGGATTCGAACCTATGACCGTCTGCTTAGAAGGCAGATGCTCTATCCAGCTGAGCTACGCGACCTTTCAATTAAATTAGTCGGGGTGGCAGGATTCGAACCTGCGACCTCCGCGTCCCAAACGCGGCGCGATAACCGGGCTACGCTACACCCCGAAATGGCGGAGAGACAGGGATTCGAACCCTGGCGACGTTTACACGTCGACAGATTAGCAATCTGCTCCATTACCACTCTGGCACCTCTCCAAAAAAAGGTAGCATTTAAAGAAATGCGCTTGCAAAAATAGTTTTTAGTCTTAAACATCACAACAATAAAGTATATTTTTTAAACTTTATCTTGGGTATTCAATTCTAATGTGATATATATTTTTAAGTTTTTCTTTTAGAATATTTTTTATTGTTGAGATATTCTTGAATGTTAGTTCACAATTTTCATATTGATTATTCTCAACTTGATTATCAATAATTGATTCTACAAACTCATCTATTTTTTTCGAATCAGGGTCTTTTATACTTTTTGTAGCAGCCTCAACAGAATCACACATCATAACAATAGCCATTTCAATACTAGAGGGTTTTGGACCAACATAACAAAAATCTGATTTCAGAACATTTGGATTAGATTCTTTTTCCTGGTTATAAAAAAATGAAATTAAACTTGTACCATGATGAGTACTAATAAAATCTATTACTCTTTCAGGTAATCCTTCAGATTTGGCTAACTTAACTCCATCAAGTACATGATTTTTAATAATCTTTACGCTTTCAGTTGCAGTAATACTATCATGAATATTTTCATTTATTTTTTGATTTTCAATAAAATATTCAGGATTTTTAATTTTCCCAATGTCATGATGTAATGCACCAACCCTGCTTAATAGTGCATTTGCCCCTATTTTGTCAGCACATGCCTCCGCTAGATTAGCAACATTTAAAGAATGATGAAAGGTTCCTGGAGCTTTTTCTGAAAGTTTCTTCAATAAACCTGAATTTGTGTCTGATAATTCTAGTAACGAAACATCTGAAACTAATCTAAATATTTTCTCATAGATATATATTAAAGGATAAATAAATAAAGTCAATAATCCACAAATAAGGAATACGACTACATTTGAAATTTTAATTTCTGATAAAGATCCATCTTTAATAACGTGAAATGATACATAGCATAATATATATACACATGTAATTTTAATTACTGTTAAAAATAAATTTGATCTTTTGTATATATTTTTAGAAGATAGAATTGCTACTATACCAGTCAAAATATTTAAAAAAATAAACTCATAACTATTAGGTGCAATAAATCCAATCAAAAGGATTGCTATACTATGACAAATCAAAGCTATACCAGAATTAAAAAAAGTCATAAATAATAATGGCAACAATGAATAAGGAACTAAATAAATATAATCAGGTTTTATATTGATAATATATGTTGAAATTATAATCAATAGGGATAAATTAAAGTAAATAAATGTTAATTTATTATTGCTTTGATAAATGGAAATTTCAAATTTTCTTAAATACATGACAATCATTAAAATTGACAAAATCAACAGAACAGAATAAGCTAAATACATTGTATTTATATTATCAAAATCACTACTCATTTCGTAATCATATTTTAAAGATTGTAGAATTTGAAGAGTTTTATCGTCAATAATCTCACCTTTTGAAATGATTAATGTTTCCTTTTCTATAGAACTTTTATCGGTGGAAATACCATTATAAACTTCATTAATTGATTTATCTGTTAGAGTACTATTTAATACGACATTTGGTGTAGAAATCTCACTTACCAACCAAATAATTTGAGGCCCTAGATCTTCAGCTTGAAATTCTAAAATTTTATTTTCAACAAATTTAAATAGCTCTTCGGGTTTAATAAATTCATTGAAATAAGTAGTATTAATCTCATCATTATCAATTAGAACCGATGATAACTGTTCATTGCTAAAGTCATAATTTAAATCTAATAACCCCTTTTTATATATTTCAGAAAAAATAATTCTAGTTAAGCTATCCAGTTTTTTAAAATTAATTGTATCGGTTTTTGCTAATATAGAGTCCTTTTCAAGATCTTTTATTGCAAGATTTATATTGTCATAGTTCTGGTATATAGCAGAACTATCAATATTAAAAAATATAGGATTTTTTATTTTTATTAATTCAAATTCTTCATTTATCTCTTCCTGGGTTTTTTTTAGTGTAAAGTCGAATGGAGCATATAAGTTTTCATATTGCCATGGTCTACCTTTTTCAAAATCATATTTAAACTTACCCTTAATAGGAAAAAAATAAATTATAGTAATTATTGATAGAGAAAAAAGAAATAATCTGTAACCCCTAAAAAATATATTATTTAAAAAATTTAGAAAGCCTCTCATATGTGTTTTAGGTAAAAATGATAATATTCAAATACAAAATTATAATTTATTAACTTTAAATAAAGAAAAATTATGTTAAATGAAGTTGTAATTGTTAGTGCCACAAGAACTCCCTTGGGGTCATTTATGGGCTCTTTATCTGGTTTTTCAGCTGTTGAACTAGGAACATTTGCATTAAATGGTGCGATTAGTAAAGTTAATCTGAGTAAAGATTTAATCGATGAAATATTTATTGGACATGTTCTTCAGGCGGGATGTGGTCAAGCTCCAGCAAGACAAATTGCAAATAAAGTTAATATTAAACCTGAAGTGGCGTGTACGACTGTAAATAGAGTTTGTTCATCAGGGTTAAAAGCAGTCACATTAGCAATGCAATCAATCCAATTAGGAAGAAATGATATTGTAATTGCAGGTGGTATCGAAAGTATGAGCAATACCCCACATTACATAAACTTTAGAAATTCCAAAAAATATGGAAATTTAACATCTGTAGACGGATTAATTTATGATGGTTTGACCGATGCAAATAATGGAAAATCAATGGGAGTTATAGCTGACGAAACGGCCAAACAACATAGTATTTCAAGAGAATTACAGGACAACTATGCATTAGATTCATACAAAAGAGCTATTCATGCTACAAAAAATAGATTGTTTGATGAAGAAATAACAACTATAGAGTATTTAGATAAAAATGGAAATAAAGTAATATTGGATAAAGATGAACAATTATCAAAAGTTAATTTTGATAAAATACCTAAATTAAACCCTGTATTTCTAAAAAATGGATCTATAACCGCTGCAAATGCCTCCCCTATTAGTGATGGGGCTTCGATGTTAATTTTAATGAGCAGAAAAAAAGCTATCGAATTAAATATTAATCCCTTAGCAAAAATTATTAATTATGATGATTCTTCAGTTTCATCTGAATTGTTTACATCTGCCCCCTCAATAAGCATAAAAAAATTATTAAAAAGATCAAAAACCAAAATAAATTCAATTGATTTATTTGAAATTAATGAAGCATTTGCGATGGTTCCATTACTAAATATGGATATTTTATCCATTGAAAGAAGTAAAGTAAATATTAATGGTGGGGCTGTTTCTTTAGGTCATCCTTTAGGTTGTTCGGGTGCAAGGATTTTAACAACACTTATTCATTGTTTACACCAAAATAACAAAACTAATGGAGTTGCGTCTATATGTAATGGAGGTGGTGGAGCATCATCAATACAAATTGCTATTTAATAAATAATTGATTTAAATAATGATAATTTATTAAAATGTCTAAAAGAAAAATTGGAATTTGCATTTTAAGTATTGTCCCTGTCAGAGCAACTAATTGTGATAAATCTGAAATGATAACACAACTTCTTTATGGAGATCTCATTGAAATAGTTGAAATCAAGGATTCTTGGGTAAATATAAAGACCATATATGATGGGTATTATGGATTCATAGACAAAAAACAATATAAAGAAATCAAAGATGAAAGTCTTGTAAATTTTGACAGCTCAATATATGCTACAGATTTAGTACAATTTATCAAAACAGAAAAGCATCATCTTCAATCGATTTTAATTGGTTCTGATTTGACGAACATTAATATTCTTAAGCATGAATATGAAGGTGAGATAAGCGACTCAGTAAATAATAAAAATTCAATTGTTAATACGGCATTACTATATCTAGATTCACCCTATCTATGGGGAGGTAAAACTCCATTTGGAATTGATTGCTCAGGTTTTACTCAAATGGTCTATAAAATAAATGGTCATAAATTACTTCGTGACGCTAAGGATCAAGCAAAGCAAGGGGAAACTTTAAGCTTTATCGATGAGTGTGAACCTGGAGATTTAGCATTTTTTCATAATAGCTCTGATGAAATTGTTCATGTTGGAATTATACTAAAAGACAACTATATTATTCATGCAAGCGGAAAAGTTAAAATTGACAGGTTAGATCAAACGGGAATATATGATAATGAAAGAAATATACATACACATAATCTGAGATTCATAAAAAAAATTTTTTAGGATTATTATTTTTCAAAACCTTTATAATATTCAAACTTTTCTTCATCTCCAATAACTGAGTATAGTCTTGAAAGAGTTGATATTAAAAACTCATTGCTATTATCATTATTAAATGCTTTTTCAAAATATGCAATTGATTCTCTAATTACGACTTCTCTTTGTTTCTTAAGTTCATCATATTTTATTTCCTCTTTACGAGAATATCCTAATGAATTCATTTCTTCTAAAATATCATCAGCTGGTTTTAAAAGAATTTCACCCGCTATAATTAGTCCTCTGGTTTTTTTATCGTCAATAGAAAGGGCTCTATTTATGTAATTCATAGCTTCCTCAGTATTTCCAGACTCTTTATTTACAATAGCTAGGTTACAAAGCAGTTCATAATTCTCAGGTTCGATAGTAAGGACTAATTCAACAATATTTTGATACTCTTCCCATTTTTCTAGATCAACATAAATCGTTGCTTTGTCTAACAATACATTTATTTCTTTGTCCTTAACAATTAAAGCTTTATCAAGGTATGAAAGTGCTTTATCATAACGCTCTTGCATTCTGAGTATAGAAGAGATCTGCCTTAAAATAAATATTTCCTCAGATTTACCTAACTCATCTCTGGGTTTTTCATACATTCCAGACTTCATAAATAATTCTCTTTGTTTTTCATCTGGAAACTCCTCTTCCAATCCATTCTCTTTATTAATAGCAAAATACCTTGTGGAAATTCCTTTGTATCCCATTTCATGTAATTCAATATAATGAGTTAATGCTTCATCATACATTTTAGCTTGATTAGCTATTATAGCGGCATTATATAAATACAAAGTGTCTTTGTTGTATACCCTGTATGCTGCTTCTATATTTTTGTATGAGTTTTCGTAATCCTTTAATTGGTA
The DNA here is from genome assembly GCA_902605445.1 of uncultured Bacteroidota bacterium. Taxonomy (GTDB): domain Bacteria; phylum Bacteroidota; class Bacteroidia; order Flavobacteriales; family Flavobacteriaceae; genus MED-G13. Next base: position 5,784 of record CACLCL010000022.1, read on the forward strand.
AAATTTATTATACTTTTCAATAAAATCATTAAAAATATTCTGCAGTAAAGTCTTAGATTTATTAAATGAATCAGTTTGTCCATACTCTTTTACTTTATTTAATTCAAAAACTGCACTTTTCAAAGATTCAAACCTATCTGTCAGGGTATCATTAAAAAATAGTAAACCTCTTAAGTAATGGTATTTAGATTTTATTTTATTATCGCTACTACTAATTAAATCCTTTACTTTTCCAAGCTCCGTAAAAGCCAGTTCAAAGTTTTCAGTTTTGATGAGCTTTTCTATATTTTTTAATTCTTTTTTTTGACCTAAAACATTACTAAAGAAAAGAAATGCTAGTCCAATTATAATTGTTTTTTTCATTTGTTTTTTTCATTTGTTTTATTCTTGTGTTTCTTCATTTATATCTTCGTTTTCATTATCATCTTCGTGAACTACTTTTGCTACAGCTGCAATTGAATCGCCTTCTTTAATATTAATCAATTTAACACCCTGGGTTGCCCTACCCATAACTCTCAAGTTTTCTACTGCCATTCTGATAGCTATTCCAGATTTGTTAATAATCATCAACCCATTACTATCATCAACATTCTTAATAGCAACTAAATCGCCGGTCTTTGAGGTAATTGAAATTGTCTTAACACCCTTACCCCCTCTATTTGTCAGTCTATAATCTTCAAGTTTAGATCTTTTTCCATATCCATTAGATGAAACAACAAGAATGTTACTCTCCATATCACTTACGGCTACCATTCCTATTACTTCATCTTTATCATTTTGAAGTCTTATTCCTCTAACACCAGATGCATTTCTTCCCATCGGCCTGGTTTTAGCTTCTTCGAATCTGATAGCTTTTCCTGACTTTAATGCAAGCATAACCTGATTGTTTCCATCAGTTAATTTTGCCTCTAAGAGCTCATCACCGTCCTTTATTGTAATTGCATTAATACCATTAATTCTCGGTCTAGAATACTGTTCAAGAGATGTTTTTTTAACCTGACCTTTTTTAGTAGCCATTATAACATAATGTTTATTTATATAATCTTCATCCTTTAAATCTTTAGTACAAATAAAGGCTTTTACCTTATCATCTTGTTCTATGTTGATGAGGTTTTGTATTGCTCGACCCTTGGAGGTTCTACTTCCTTCTGGAATTTCATAAACACGCATCCAAAAACACTTTCCTTTTTGCGTAAAGAAGAGCATATATTGATGATTAGTTCCAACAAATAAATCTTCTAGAAAATCCTCATTTCTCGTCGTTGAGGCTTTCTGTCCAACACCTCCTCTATTTTGTACTTTGTAGTCAGTAAGCGGTGTTCTTTTTATGTAACCAGCATGCGATATTGTAATTACTACTTTTTCATCAGGAATCATATCCTCAATTGAAAGGTCACCACCTGAATATTCGATTACAGACCTTCTTTCGTCACCATATTTTTCTTTGATTTCATTCAATTCATCTGAAATTATTAACATTCTTCTTGGTTCATTATCCAAAATATCTTTTAAATCTTTAATAAGCTTTTTAATTTCCTCAAACTCATTTCTTAATTTGTCTTGTTCTAGTCCAGTTAATTGCCTTAATCTCATTTCAACAATAGCCTTTGATTGAATATCAGTTAACTTAAATCTTTTAATTAGATTATTCTTTGCATCGTCAGCATTTTCAGATGCTTTTATAATTGAAATTACTTCGTCAATATTATCTGATGCAATTATTAATCCTTCTAAAATATGACATCGGTCTTCAGCCTTTTTTAGTTCAAATTTGGTTCTTCTAACTACTACATCATGTCTATGGTCAACAAAATGCTTAATCATGTCCTTAAGGTTAAGCATCATTGGTCTACCATTTACTAGTGCAATACTGTTAACACTGAATGAAGATTGCAATTGGCTATACTTATATAGCTTGTTGAGGACTATATTTGGGATTGCATCTCTTTTTAATACAAATACTATACGCATACCATTTCTGTCTGACTCATCCCTGATTGTAGAAATACCATCAAGTTTTTTATCATTTACAAGATCTGCAATTCGTTTAATCATATCAGCTTTATTGACTTGATATGGAATTTCAGTTACAATGATAGATTCTTTACCGTCTAATTCCTCAATCTCTGCTTTTCCTCTTAAAACAACTTTTCCTCTTCCAGTATGAAATGCTTCTTTTACTCCTTCATATCCATGTATTATACCCCCCGTTGGGAAATCGGGAGCTTTTACAAAATTCATTAAGTGATCAATATCAACTGAGTTATCTTTTATATATTCAAGTGTACCATCAATTACTTCAGTAAGATTATGGGGGGCTATGTTTGTAGCCATACCAACAGCAATTCCTGATGCACCATTTACCAATAGCGCAGGGATTTTAGTTGGTAGGACTGTTGGCTCATTAAGTGTATCATCAAAGTTTAATTTATAATCTACAGTATCTTTTTCGATATCTGAGAGCATTTCCTCAGAAATTTTCTGCATACGAGCTTCTGTGTATCTCATCGCAGCCGGACTATCACCGTCAACTGAGCCAAAATTACCTTGACCATCAACAAGCATATATCTTAAACTCCAATCTTGAGCCATTCTAACCATGGTGTCATAAATTGCGGAATCACCGTGCGGGTGGTATTTCCCCATTACTTCCCCTACAATTCTTGCTGACTTCTTATGAGCGGAAGTTGACTTGACACCTAAATCATGCATTCCATACAAAACTCTTCGATGTACTGGTTTTAATCCATCTCTTACATCTGGAAGAGCTCTTGAAACAATAACTGACATTGAATAATCAATGTAGGATGACTTCATTTCATCCTCTATATTAATGGGAATTAATTTTTCTTTATTTTCCATAAAATTAAAGGTTAGTTTAATCTAAATTATATGATTAGCAAATATAATAATTTGAGCATCTTAATATGAACCAAATAATCAATTAAAAAGCAAAATTTATTAACAATTTGCATTTAAATTTAAATTAGGTATTGCTTTAAATTTAAACTGATAATCATTATTTTTATAAAAATTATATTTATGGATGATAATTTTTCCCCAAGAGTTAAAGATGTTATTACTTTTAGTAAAGAGGAAGCATTAAGACTGGGTCATGATTTTATTGGTACCGAACATCTAATTTTAGGACTTATTAGAAATGGTGAGGGTAAAGCAATTGATATATTAAATTTTATCGGTTTAGATTTAAACGAACTAAGAAGAAAGATTGAATCATTAAATCCAATTAATTTTGACTCTGAGACTAAAGACTCAACAAAAAAAAATTTACATCTTACAAGACAAGCTGAACGCGCCCTTAAAACGACCTTTCTTGAGGCTAAGCTGTTCCAAAGCTCAATCATTAATACAGCTCACTTATTATTATGTATCCTAAGAAATGAAAACGATGCAACAACCAAAATATTTAATAATATGAGTGTTGATTATAATGTGGTTAAAGATGAATATAATTTGATTATCAATGAAGATAATAATGATGATACCAATACAGATGAAAACGATAATGATAATGTAAAAAAAGAAGCTAAAGTCCTTGGCACACATTCCAAAGGTAACAAGAAAACAAAGACCCCTGTATTAGATAATTTTGGCAAGGATTTGACTTTAATGGCTGAAAATGACGAATTAGACCCAATAATTGGAAGAGAAGTAGAAATTCAACGGGTATCTCAAATTCTTAGCAGAAGAAAAAAAAATAATCCCCTATTGATTGGAGAGCCTGGTGTTGGTAAGTCAGCTATTGCTGAGGGACTAGCAATTAGAATAATCAAAAAAAAGGTTTCCAGAGTTTTATTTAATAAAAGAATTATGTCACTTGATCTAGCAAGTCTTGTCGCAGGCACTAAATATAGAGGTCAATTTGAAGAGAGGATGAAAGCTGTAATGAATGAATTAGAAAAAAACTCTAATATTATATTATTTATAGATGAAATTCATACTATTGTTGGAGCCGGTGGTGCAACAGGAAGCCTTGATGCTTCAAATATGTTTAAACCTGCACTTGCCAGAGGAACAATACAATGTATCGGAGCAACAACTCTTGATGAATTTAGAAACTCAATTGAAAAAGACGGTGCTCTCGAAAGAAGATTTCAAAAAATAATTGTTGAACAAACAAATGAAAAAGAAACTATTGAAATCCTTAAAAATATTAAGATTAAGTATGAAGAACATCACAATGTAGCATATACCGATGAGGCAATCACTGCTTGTGTTAAGTTGACGTCTAGATATATGACCGAGCGACATTTACCTGATAAAGCAATTGATGCACTTGATGAAGCGGGCTCTAGGGTTCACTTAACAAACATTGAAGTGCCAAAGCACATTATAGATTTAGAGGCCGAGATTGAAGATATCAAAGAAAAAAAGAATTTGGCTGTTAAAAATCAAAAATACGAGGAGGCTGCCAACCTAAGAGATAAAGAGAAAATTCTAGAAAAAAAATTAGATATATCCCAAATGAGTTGGGAAGAAGAGTGCAAAAAGAATAAAGAAATTGTAAATGAAGAAAACATTGCAGACGTGGTTTCAATGATGACTGGCATTCCGTTAAATAAACTTAAACAAACAGAAAGCAATCGACTATCTAAACTTACCTCAATTGTCAAAAAAAGTATTATAGGTCAAGATTTGGCAATTGAAAAAGTTGTTAAATCAATCCAAAGAAATAGAGCTGGCTTAAAAGATCCAAAGAAACCAATAGGTTCATTCATTTTTCTTGGTCAAACTGGTGTTGGAAAAACACAATTAGCAAAAGTATTAGCTAAAGAATTATTTGACAGCGAAGATTCACTAATCAGGGTCGATATGAGTGAATATATGGAGAAATTTGCATTATCAAGGTTAATTGGCGCCCCACCAGGTTATGTTGGATATGAGGATGGTGGTCAATTAACCGAAAAAATCAGGAGAAAACCATATGCAGTGGTTTTATTAGATGAGATAGAAAAAGCTCACCCTGATATTTTTAATATGCTACTTCAGGTACTTGATGATGGGTTTTTAACAGATAGTTTAGGTAGAAAAATAGACTTTACTAATTGTGTAATTATAATGACTTCAAATATTGGGGTTAAAAAAATTGAAGATTTTGGTGCTGGCGTTGGTTTTGGTACTGCTGCAAAAAAATCACAAGAGGATTCATCAAGTAAAAAAACGATTTTGGATTCATTAAAAAAGAAATTTGCACCTGAATTTTTAAATAGGATTGATGAAGTGGTAATATTTAACTCACTATCAAAAATAGATATTCACAGTATTATTGATATTGAATTAGTAAAATTATATGAGAGGATAAATGAATTAGGATATTCTATAAAACTAAGTAAAAAAGCAAAGGATTTTCTTTCAAATGAAGGTTACGATAAAAAATACGGTGCAAGACCACTGAAAAGAACCATACAAAAATATGTGGAAGACCTGATTGCTAATGAGATTTTAAATTCCAATCTAAATAATGGTGATACAATTAATATTGATTACAAAAACAATGATAAAAACTTAACAATAAAAATAGTCAGTAAAAAAGAATCCAAAACATCAAAATAATGTATCCATTTTTAATTCAGATCTCAGAAATTCAGACACTTTACTTATATCCTTATATAAAATCCTATCATCATTAATTACAGGACTTATTTCTCTAAATTTTAATATATATTCCTTTATTTTTTTTGATGGTTTATGGCTATTAAACTCCTTTGCTTGAATTGCAACAATTAATTCAATTGCTAGTATATTATACAAATTGTTTATAATGTCTCTAAGTTGGTTAGCACCATTCGCACCCATACTAACATGATCCTCTTGTCCATTCGAAGATGTTATCGAGTCCGTACTTGATGGAGTAGAAAGTTGTTTATTAGCACTTACTAAGCTTGCAGATGTATATTGAAGTATCATTAATCCAGAATTTAAGCCTGGATTCAATGACAGAAAAGGAGGCAATCCTCTTTTTCCAGACAATAGATTAAAAACCCTTCTTTCAGAAATATTTCCCAGTTCTGATACTGCTATTTTTAGAAAATCAATTGTCAAAGCTAGAGGCTGACCATGAAAGTTACCACCGGAAATTATTTTATCTTCCTCTTTAAATATTAATGGGTTATCTGTTACAGAATTAATTTCTGTTACGATAATATTCATACAATATTTCAAGGCATCCTGCGTAGCGCCGTGAACTTGGGGAATACATCTAAAAGAATAAGGATCCTGAACGTTTTCTTTCATTAATGATGCAACCTCCCCACCATCTAAATTTTTGAGTATATCCTGAGAAACCTTTTTTTGACCTTCATAAACTCTAGTCTTAGAAATTAGGGAATCGAACGGAGATAAATTACAACAATAAGCATCTAAGGAAATACTTGCTGATAAATTAAAATAATTACAAAGATTAATACTATTTATTGTTGAGTCAATCAACGATGCAAGCATATATTGTGTGCCATTTATAAGTGCTAATCCTTCTTTCAAACCCAGGGATAGCGGATTTAAATTAAATTTTTTTAAAATATAATCTGTCTCATATATATCCCCACAATACTCAACTTCACCAAGTCCAATTAGCGGCAGTGACATATGCGAAAGCGGAGCAAGATCTCCCGAAGCACCTAATGAACCATATTTAAAAACCTTTGGAAAAATATCATTATTATAAAAGAAAATTAGTCTATTAATTGTTTCCAGTTTAATACCACTAAATCCTTTGGCTAAGGAAATAATCTTTAAAAGTATCATTAACTTAACAATTTTTGAATCAACTTTTTCACCGGTTCCACAAGCGTGAGATTTTATTAAATTGTTTTGAAGTAAGCTCAAATTATTATCATCAATTTTTACATTGTGTAAGTCTCCAAAGCCAGTATTAATTCCATAAAATTTTGAATTTGAATTAGCAATTTTATTTTCAAGAAATTTTCTTGAAATATTAATATTTTTAATAACATTCTTATCTAATGATAGTTTTAGATTTTTATTGATAATCAAACATATATCATTAAATGAAATATTAATATCTTTTAAAATGTAATGGGACATCAAAAATAAATTTGAATCAAAATTAGTTAAATTTGAATTGACAAAAAATTTTAGCATGAAGAAAACCGCACTATACGATTGTCATTTACAACTAAATGCGAAAATGATTGACTTTGCTGGCTTCTCAATGCCTGTTCAATATGAAGGAGTAAATGTTGAGCATAATAACGTGAAAAATAATGTTGGTGTTTTTGATGTATCTCACATGGGCGAATTCTATATTCACGGGGATGAAGCAGAAGTCTTTCTTCAATCTGTTTTAAGCAATGATATTTCAATTTTAAAAATAGGGCAAGCACAGTACAACTGCCTTCCAAACGAAAAAGGAGGAATTGTTGATGACATGATTCTATACAAATTTGAAGCTGATAGATACATGCTGGTTGTAAATGCCTCTAATATTGAAAAAGATTTGAATTTCTTAAATTCCAAAAATAATTACAAAACTCAAATAATTGATGTGTCAAATGATTATTCTTTAATTTCAGTACAAGGCCCTAATTCTGTAAATGTTTTAAATCCACTCTTTAATATTGATTTGAAAGAAATTAAATATTATCATTTTAGATACGTTGATGGAGTTATAATTTCTAATACCGGTTACACTGGATGTGGTGGTTTCGAAATATATTGCAAAAACGAAATGGCTAAAGATTTATGGATAAAAATATTTAATAATGGGAAAAAAT
>CACLCL010000023.1 GCA_902605445.1 uncultured Bacteroidota bacterium
TTCTGTTAAATCAAATACGCCAAAACCATCAGCATCGGCATCACAATATTCTAGGTTAGGTGGATTACTTACTGGTGGGGGAGTTTGTACTATTAATTCTAATGTTGTGTCAGAGTAACATCCGGTTATTGCAGTCATGTTATCTTCTATTCTTACATATAAGATTTGTGGATTAACAGTATTTGTATACGCTGTAATATTTTCTATTGCATTTATTCCTGCGTTCATGTCTTCTTCAGTTTCATGATAGCTTACCACATTTTCTACAATACCCGCCATTATACCTTCAGTCTTAACAGATATATCGATAGATGTTATTCCATCGATTTCATCATCGTCACAGACAATAAGGGGCGTAGGTGCTGCAAAAACCGGTTTAGGCTCTACTGTTAAAGTAAAGTTTATATTAGATATAAAACAGCCTGTTGTAAATGGGTCACTATCATTTACTTCTACACGGGCATATATAGTTTCTTGATTGTTAACAGTATAAGGGCTCTCTAATGCGTTAAATCCGGTATCTGCATCTAATTGAGAGTTATGGTATGTAACTATATATAAGTTTGGATCTTGTACTCCCAATACTAGAGAATCATAATCTGTGAGATCAATATCGATTACTCCAGGTGTATCTGTACATAAAATTTCGTCAGGTACTTCATTATATGCTGGTACGGGTAATACTTCTAGGAGCATGGAATTAATACCAAAACAATCATTGTCTCTTTCTACCCTTAGGTACACTGTTTGTTCATTAGGAATTACACTTGTATACTGGTTTGGCAATTGATTTAACTCTAACAAAGCGTCTTGCTCTGTCAGGTAATAAGCAATAGTCAGCTGATTTGCATCGGTTATATCGTTATTAGGATTTGCAACTATTAATGATAGAACATATTCGTTAGCATCACTAAGAGTAAATAGCCCTAAACCATCATAATCATTACCATTTCCTTCACTGTTATCACAAACAACAAGCCCTGAGTCTTCTGGAATCGGGTTAAATATAGTTTCTAGATAGAAGTAAGAAGTAGTATAACAGCTTGTATTAATATTTTCTACCCTACAATAGATATTCTGTAAAGGTGTTAAATTTACATAAGAAGTGGGATTCTCAATAGCATTAATACCTGCATTTAGGTCTTCTTGCGATAAGTGGAATGTTAGGATATAGTTTTCAGGATTGTCACCTATTATTATATTTTCTGCAGCTTCCTCTAAATTATATATAGAAATTCCGTCTTGTATATTGTCTATATCACATTGCACTAAATCTGTATTTTCAATAACATTTGGAAGTGGATTAACGGTTACATTAAATGACCCAAAAGCTAGACATCCTGTTTCATTTTGTTCTAATCTTATATAAATTATCTCACTTGCAGAAGTGGTATTAGAATAGTTTGTTAAAGCCGCGTTAGAAAGGGCATTGATATTATTTTGAGAGTCACTAAAAGATGTAAAGTATGACACCGAAGCATTTTGACCATTTATAATTTCATCATCTTTGGTTGTTATATCAAAGACCTCTGTTAAATCACCAGGGTTTGTATAATCGCACTGTTCATAGTCTGTGACTTCAATCACCGCCGGTATATTAACTATCAGTCCTTGAGTAGTAGTAGAATAACACCCTGTTATATCATTTTCAAGGCGTACAATAAGTTCCTGTGTATTTGGATTACTGTTTTGGTATTCTGTTGGTAGTACATTAATAGCATTTTCTGCATCTTCTTGAGTTTCGTAATAACTAACAGTAATACCAGTTTGACCATTCAATATAGTTTCATCCAAAGAACTTAAATTAAACGTGGTAATACCATCATAGTTACTATCACATGCTTCAAAAATAGGAGGGGTGATAATATCAGGTATCGGATTAACTATAAGTTCCAGTGTGGTTGTTGCAATACATGAAGTTTCAATATCCTCAAGCCTAACGTGAACAATCTGAAAGTCAGGACTTGTATTAGTGTACAAATCAGTGATAGGATTAACGTTATTCTCAGCATCATCAACTGATTCATGGTATGAGACAGAAACTCCAGTTTGACCATTTAAAACTTCATCTGTTTTTTGTGATAAATTAAAATATGATACTATTCCATCATAATTATCATCACATTCCTCTAAAGCAGTAGGAATAATAACATCTGGAGGTATAATTGTTTCTATTTGAAAAGTACTAATAGAGAAACAGTTAGGGTTTGAATTTGGAATAATTCTAGAATAAATTGTCTGACTGAATGGATTAATATTTTGATATGAAGATGATTCAATTATTGGTTCAGAATCAATAATTGCATTTTCTTCTGTTTCGTAATATGTGATAACAAATTCATTTGAAGATAGTTGATCGATAATATTTGAATCTTGCTCATTTAAATCAAATATGCCGAATCCATCAATTTGAAAATTATCACAGGAAATTAATGCAGGTAGTGAATCAACAACTTCAGGAATGTAAAACTCAATTAAAATTTCATCGGTTGCTGTACAATTTTCAGAAAGTATAACTTCTGTTGAATAAACACCGGTTTCGGTTACTGAAATTGTTGATGAGTTTTCATCACTTATAATTCCACCATTGAAATACCAATTAAAAGAAATATTTTCAAATGAATCATCAATTTGTGTGTCTAAAATAATTTCGTTTCCAATACATTCTTCATTTCCGGAACCTAATAAAATATCATCTCCTAGATTAACACCAAGGTCAAAACTACCCGCCTCAAGAAATACTGCTGAATCCAATGAAGTATCGGTTGCGTCTGCTACAGCTAATTTTAAATGGTAAATTTCACCAATATTAACATCTGCTTCTGCAACAAATGGAACAGTTCTGCCGTCATATTCAATATCAGGCTGTCCAACTTCGGTGTATCCATAAAAATACTCAGGATTTGCGGCATCACAAATATCATTTTCGGGATGAATATTTGTTATAGCAATTGGAATATCGGTATCTGGTAAAACCGCTAAATTTATTGTATTTCCATTTTGATCGGTTAATAAAAATGCAAATACATCAGAGTAATTACATTCAAAACTACCTTGGTCATATTCTTCAGATGCCATTATAAATCTAAAACTTAATTTATTGGAAATAGGAACAAAATCAAATTCTATTACAGAAGCGTTATGAGTTTCGTCACCAATTAAATTATCAAGCTCAGAATCACCAGGCCAACTAAATTCACCAGAGCTAGCATTACCTATACCTGAGTTCACACCACTTCCAATGCTGGCATTACCAGTTGCAAGTATTATACCTTCAGAAAATGGAAAATTACCACTTGGCTCAAGAAAATGACCAATACCATTTACATCATCAAAATCATTTCCACTAGACCAAGTTATATTTGTTACTTCTGCACATGAGTTATTAATTAACACATCAGTAACAAGCTCTTCAACAGAGTAGCATAGTTGATCAACTGTAACATTTGGAGAAATTATTTCTGGAAATCCTGATGAGATTGTAACATTTAATTCAACTCTTTCATAACTATCACATTCTCCTAATTCAAATGGAGAAACCCAATATGAATAACTTCCTTGAGCTAAATTTCCCAAATCTAATGAGGTACCGTATGAAATTGAATTTCCACCTGCAAATTCTGTAAACCAATAAACAGATCCATCACCTTCATTAGCAACTGCGTTTAATATCGTAGATTCGCAATCAATTCCGCTGTATGGAGTCACCTCAATTATTGGCGGTGCTAAGAGAACTGTACTTGAAGACAGATTTAATTCAGGGTCACCAGGCATACCTCCATATTCTACAACATACCCTTTGGGTTGGTATGGGCCACCACTAGCTCCGCTATTACCTAAGTCATTCCATGAGCCAATTAAACCTATACTATCGTCCGTAATGTGTGCATAATCCTCATTTCCAGATTGATTTGGTTCTGCAGGATCGTTGTTCCAATTGGAATACATTCCAGCAACAGGATTTCCGTTGGGCTGATTTCCATTCCAAAAATTTATTCCAGCTTCTGGTCCAGTTACCCAGTTCCATTGACCTTCAACATCTTGGTCACTTGCTCCAATCCATCCAGCACCACCTGACTGTTCCGCAGCAATTTGATTTTCCTCATCTGAAAGAATTGTAGCCAAGTATCCTTGAAGTCCATAATAGCTAGAACTTTCAGCTAGTTGTTCAGCTTGAATCCAGGTAACACCTAGTGACTCAAAAAATATGTAATAATGTCCTGTTGATGGTAAATAATTTGCATCTCCAATTGTGAAAGAAAATGATTTATCAGATGGATTTGGGTTACTTGAAAAGAATACAACTTCATAAACAGCATCTATAAGGTCAGTAATTAATGCTGAATTACCACCCAAAGCAGTTATTTCAAGTTTACCCTCAGAAACAGACCAATTAAAATCTAAATTTGGATTTGAGCCAGTGTATGATAATATATCCTCACCTGGAACATATCCCTCTGAAACTTGTATATACAATGCATCAAGGCTAGTATCATCGGGGTCTTCTATGTTAAAAGTACTTACTATATTTTGCTGTGTTTGAGGACAATAGATTTGATTTCCGTTTGAGGTGATAGTTGGAGGCTGATTCTGTGAAATAGCCTCAAAAAAACAAATAACAAATAACAAAAATGTATATAAGAATTTATTCAACATATAATATTAAGAATTCAAATATATTATTTAGATTCCACTATTTTGATTATTTCTCTTGACAATTCTGCAAAGAAAGGAGAACCTAATGATGAATAATCGTAATTATTGTCATTATAAATTTTATTAGTATTGACATTAATGGTAGCCGTAAGTATTATACTTAAATCACCTTTTTTAATTAGTGCAACTTCAGTCATATGACCATAAGCACTGCCAGTTTTATTGTAAATCTTAATTCCGTCTTTCTTATCAATATTTGAAATATCACCATAGATAAAGTTTTTCACATAATTATCTGGATATTTATTTTTATCAAGCCCAATATCACTTGGAATTATCGACATTGCTTCTTTAATAAAATCATACTGTTCTGAAGAAAAATTAAATCTAAATCTTTCGTCAAACTTTTCCTTATAAAATACAAGTTTTATCAAATAATGAAGATTGTCAATACTTATAAAATTCTTTTCTGAAAAGTCCATTGGTTTACTTATCAAGCGTCCGTTTTTAATATGACCCTTACCAAGAGATAGATTTTTAATCTTTAACCTATCTTTCTGTTTATTTTTTGTTTGAATAGTAACAATTGAATCTCCAATTAAGAAGATAACTTTCTTTGTATTAATATTATCAGAATTTTTGGTCGATAATCTGTGAAACATTCTTGCATTATTAATCCCTTTAGATTTATATTTTTGATTAATATAATCCTGTCCTAGAAGCTCAAAAAGACGATTACTTGATTTATTACTGCTAATAGCAAAAATCATTTCAATCTCTCTTTTTAAACTCGTAATATAGTCTTCACCTTCAATTTTGAAAGGAGTAGATAAATCAAGACCATCTATTTCATTGATTTTTTCTATAGCAAATAAAGCTATTGGTAATTTAACGGTGCTAGCTGGATAAAAATATTTTTTTGGTTTTACCCTAAATTCATAGTCATTAAAATTTTTATTTGAGTCAATAAGCGTAAGTTTGATTTGTACGTCATATTTGGATATTTTTTTACTTATTTTTTTTATGGATGGTTTTTCCGACTTTAATGCTTGTTTTATCGGATTAAAATTAGACTTACATGAACTAATTGAGAAAATTGCAATAAAAATGATGATGAATTTATTCATATTTAAAAATTATGATTTTTTTTCAATAAAAAACAATTAACAAATTATATCTTTTTAAATTTGTCAACAAAATTTTAAATGAACATACACGAATTTCAAGCAAAAAGCATTCTAAATACTTTTGGTGCTCTAATTCAACGTGGGTATGTAGCTAGCACCCCAACAGAGGCAACTGAAATTGCAAAAAAACTCCAAAAAGAAACTGGGACCCAGTATTTTGTGATTAAAGCCCAAATACATGCTGGTGGAAGAGGAAAAGGTGGTGGAGTAAAACTTGCTAAATCCATTGATGAAGTATACAAGCTGTCAAATGAAATATTAGGTATGAATCTTGTCACTCCTCAGACCCCAAAACAAGGAAAAAAAGTATTTCAGGTTTTAATTGCAGAGGATGTATATTACGAAGGCGATTCAAAAATTGAAGAATTTTATATATCAATACTTTTAAATAGATCATCTTCAAAAAATATGATTATGTATTCACCTGAAGGAGGTGTTGATATTGAAGCTGTTGCTGAAAAAACGCCAGAGTTGATTTTTAATCTCGATATATGTCCAAAAGAAGGTTTGACTGAACAAAATGCAAAGGAAATTTCTGACAATTTAAACCTTGTTGGAATTGCTAGAGAAAATATGCTTGTTTTTATAAGATCTCTATATGACGCATATGAGAAGTCTGACTCATCTCTCTTTGAAATTAATCCGGTTTTAAAAACTAGCGATAATAAAATACTTGCTGTTGATGCGAAGGTAACTCTTGATGATAATGCACTATTTAGACATCAAGATTATTTAGAAATGAGAGATATTCGAGAAGAAAATTCAATTGAAGTTGAGGCTAAGGAGGCTGGTTTAAATTATGTTGATTTAGAAGGAAATGTTGGATGCATGGTTAATGGTGCAGGACTAGCTATGGCTACTATGGACCTTATTAAACAAGCTGGAGGAGAACCTGCAAACTTTCTTGACGTTGGTGGAACAGCAGATAGTGAAAGAGTTCAAACGGCATTTAGAATAATTACACAGGACCCAAATGTAAAGGCAATACTAGTAAATATTTTTGGTGGAATCGTAAGATGTGATACTGTTGCAAAGGGAATTATTGATGCGTGCAGCAACATGAGAAATAAAATTTCTGTTCCAATCATTGTAAGACTTGAAGGAACAAATTCGCATATCGCAAAAAATATAATAGATTCATCAGGTTTAAACTTTTACAGTGCAACAGAATTTAAAGAAGCTGCTGAAAAAGTTCAGCAAGTATTAATTTCTGTTTGATTTTATTTCATTCATTTTTCTAATTTGGTCTCTGAAAAAGGCTGCTGATTGAAAATCAAGTTCTTTAGCAGATTTTTCCATTTCTTTTCTCAATTCACGAATTTTTTTATCAAATTCCTTGGGGGTTGATGGTATCTCAAAATCAATAATATCATCATTTACAATATTGTTTTCCGACTTTAAAATTCTTTCTGTCAGCGGGTTTTTAAAGGGTTTTACAACTGCTCTAGGAATAATTTTATTTTTTAAATTAAATTCTGATTGTTTTTTTCTCCTGTACTCTGTTTCCTCAACGGTCTTTTTTATACTCTTAGTTAATTTATCAGCGTAAAGTATCGCTCTACCATTAACATGTCTTGCTGCTCTACCTATTGTTTGGGTTAATGATCTATGTGATCTTAAAAAACCTTCTTTGTCTGCATCTAAAATTGCTACTAATGATACTTCTGGTAAATCCAAACCTTCTCTTAGCAGATTAACTCCAATAAGTACATCGAATTCATCTTCTCTTAGTCCTTGCATAATTTTAACCCTTTCAAGCGTATCTACATCGGAATGTATATATTTTGATTTAATTTCTATCTTTGACAAGAAACTTGCTAGTTCCTCTGCCATTTTTTTTGTTAATGTAGTTACTAATACCTTTTCTTTTTTTTCCAATATTATTTGAATTTCATTAATTAAATCATCGATTTGGTTATTTAATGGTTTGATTTCAATTAGTGGATCTAGCAAACCTGTGGGTCTAATTATTTGTTCTGATATAATTCCTTCACATAGTCCTAGTTCGTAGTCAGCTGGAGTAGCACTTACATAAATCACATGATTTTGTAGTGCTTCAAATTCTTCAAATTTTAATGGTCTGTTGTCCATTGCTGCAGGTAATCTAAATCCATATTCAACCAAATTTTCCTTTCTGCTTCTATCCCCACCATACATTGCTCTAACCTGTGGTATTGTAACATGACTTTCATCAACAACAGTTAAAAAATCATCTGGAAAATAGTCTAGCAAACAAAATGGCCTAGTTCCAGGTTTTCTTCCATCAAAATACCGTGAATAATTCTCAATTCCTGAGCAATAACCTAATTCTTTTATCATTTCCATATCGAATTCTGTCCTTTCTTTAATTCTATTTGCTTCCAACTCAAAACCATTTTTTTTAAAGTACTGATATTGCATTAACAAATCATCTTGAATTAATTTTATTACGTCATTTATTTTATTAGGTGATGTAACAAAAATATTTGCAGGAAAAATTATTATTTCTTTTTCTTTTGAATGAATTTCATTAGAAATTGGGTTGAATTTTTCAATTTCTTCAATATCATCTCCGAAAAAATGAATTTTATATGCAAAATCAGTGTGAGCGGGAAAAATATCAATTGTATCTCCAATTATTCGAAATTTACCATGTCTAAATTCATTATCAATAGCCCTGGAGTATAAACTTTGAACTAAGCTTTTTAAAAGAGAAGTTCTTGTAAAACCTGAATTAGTAGTTATTCTAATTGTATTATTTTTAAAATCCTCAGGATTGCCCATTCCATAAATACAAGAAACTGAAGCTACAATGATAACATCATTTCTCCCAGAAAGTAATGCAGAAGTTGCACTTAATCGAAGTTTTTCAATCTCATCATTAATTGATAAATCTTTTTCAATATAGATACCTGTTGAGGGTATGTATGCTTCCGGTTGGTAGTAATCATAATATGACACAAAATATTCTACCAGATTTTCCGGAAAAAAACCTTTGAATTCTGAGTATAGTTGTGCAGCCAAGGTCTTATTATGAGCTAAGATAAGTGTTGGCTTATTTAATTGATTAATTACATTAGCAATTGTAAAAGTTTTTCCTGAACCAGTTACCCCTAACAATGTTTGATATTTTTCATCTTTTTTTATACCCTTTGTCAATGATTCTATTGCTGATGGCTGGTCTCCGGTTGGTTTAAAACTCGTTGTTAGATTAAAATTCATATCTCAAAAATGTTAGAAAAGAAAATCATCTTCATGATCACTTTCAAAATCCTTTTTATCAAATATTTTTTTTGGAGCAACATTTGGAGTTATTCCGCTTGAAAAAATAATTCTTGGATATTTCAGATTATTTATTAATTCACCTTCTTCGACTAGCTCTACATAAAAAGTCCACATTTTCATAAAATCATATACATATAAAAGTTTTGTATTATTGTGATTAATTAGACTACAAAGATTGATTGAATCCATAGATTTTGTTGAATTATCAAAGTTCATAAGGCTAATTTCATCAATTTGATTCCATTCCTCATCAACTGTAAAAAAAGATGACATTTCTTCTCCACTAAATTTAAAAGCTGATAGTATTAATTCGTGTAAATCTTTTAAACTCGAGTCCTTGATAATTTCTAAATCCCTAAAAATATCTTCTTTGGTATCGTTATCTAGAATTACTCTAATCCTGTATATCATTACCTGTTTTTTTTATTAAAAAATTATTAAGTAATATATAAAATTGAACACCAAATATTAAACAAGCAAATACTAAATGGATCGTTTGTGTTCCAAAAGGAAAATCAAAATAAAACATAAGCACCCCAGTGATTACTTCAGTTAATAATAAGATCATTAAATGACTAATATATTTATTTCCAAGTGATAGCTTTTTATTTAGATAAAATAAGAAAAAATTAATCGAAACAACAGCGATAGAAAACGTTCTATGATATTCGTAAACTAAAGGTATTTCAGAAAACCAATTAGCTTTATCATAGTTAATTTGAGACTGTTCATCAATAAATTGTCTTACCTGTGTGCCAAGGATAATTTGAATTAATGATAAAAAAATTGCAATGATCAGTAAATTTCTGAATAGAGTGTTTTCTTTAATATTGGATTTTTTAACTCCAGTAAAGACTAAATATATCAAAAGGCATACAATGAATAATGCCATTAGCATATGAATTGTAATTTTAAAACCCTCCAAATTTGAGTCTACAACTGTTTTACCTAGCCATGCTTGAAAACCCATTGCAATCAAGGTAATAATCGATATTATCGTCAAATGACGAAATGTTTTAAAGTGTAATATTGAAATAATGGTAAAAATTAAAATTGGAATACCAGAGATCGCTCCAATTAGTCTATTTATATATTCAATCCATGTATGGACTGGGTTAAATATTACATAGTCATGTTTTTCATAAACCTCCCAGTTATTCAGATTCATAATTTTCTCACTTCTAAAGTTAGATTTAGCGACTAATAGTTCTTCTTCATTATACAAAATCATTTGACCTTTAGAATAATCGTTATTTGGTTTAAATAAAATTTGTGATTTCTCCGTTGGAGGTATGTAAAAGCCAAAACATTTTGGCCAATCAGGACACCCCATTCCCGATCCTGTCATTCGAACAAATGCACCTGCAATTATTACTAAATAAACTAGTATCAATGCTAATTTTGTAAAAACATGAAATTTATTTTCCATCAGAAAGACCTAACTTTTTTCCTTCTTTTATCATCAATTTGTATGCTTGATCGTAATTATTTCCAATAACTCCATCAAGAATAGCCTCTTTTATATTTTCTTTGATTATTCCAATTGTTTTGCAAGGACTGAGATTAAAGACTTTCATGATTTCCTCACCAGAAATCGGAGGTTGAAAATTTCTAATATTGTCCTTTTCTTCAACTGTGATAATTTTTTCTCTGACAACCCTAAAGTTATCATGATATTTTTTAAATCTATTTTTATT
This sequence comes from uncultured Bacteroidota bacterium, assembly GCA_902605445.1. Taxonomy (GTDB): domain Bacteria; phylum Bacteroidota; class Bacteroidia; order Flavobacteriales; family Flavobacteriaceae; genus MED-G13. Next base: position 10,805 of record CACLCL010000023.1, read on the forward strand.
TTTAGTTGTAATATCTGCCTCGCATAACGTCATTAAATCATCAACAGCCTCACCAGCATCAAATATAAGCCTTCTAACAGCTGAATCAGTAACATTCTCCTGAGCTAGAACAATCGGTCTAGAGCTCATTAAAACTAACTTTTGAACGTATTTCATTTTATCGTTTAATGGCATTTTAAGTCTTTTAAACAATTTATATACCATTTTACTTCCTTCAAATTCGTGTCCATGAAATGTCCAACCAATTTTTTTATTAAATTTTTTTGTAGGTGCTTTACCAACATCATGTAATAATGCCGCCCATCTCAACCATAGGTTATTTGTATTTAAGCATATATTATCTAGAACCTCAAGAGTATGATAAAAATTATCCTTGTGTTTTTGTCCTTCAATTTCGTCGATTCCCTTAAGGTTTGTAAGCTCTGGAATTATCAATTTTAGTAGCCCCGTTTTTTCTAAAATTTTAAAACCTTTAGATGGAGATTTAGTTAAAATAATCTTATTGATTTCTTCAACTATTCTTTCACTTGTAATTATGCTAATTCTTTCTTTAAGTTTTGTCATAGTATTTATCAAATCAGGGTGAATTTCAAAATCTAATTGACATGAAAATCTAATGGCTCTTAGCATTCTTAGGGGATCATCAGAAAAGGTGATATTAGAATCTAACGGTGTGTTGATAATCTTTTGACGAATGTCACTTAATCCATCGTGTAAATCAACTAATTCTCCAAAATTATGTGTGTTTAAAGAAATTGCAATTGAATTAATTTTAAAATCTCTTCTGTTTATATCGTCTTCCAGGGTTCCTGCTTTAACGATTGGGTTTCTGCTGCTTGATACATATGACTCTTTTCTTGAGCCTACAAATTCAATTTCATATTCTTCGTGCTTAAAGTATGCTGTTCCAAAGGTTTTAAATACTGTAACAGATATATTAGGATCAATAGTATTGGCTATTTTTTTAGCAGCGCTGATACCATCTCCAATTACCAAAATATCAACATCTTTACACTGTTTATTTAGAATAAAATCTCTAACAAAACCACCGATAACATAACATTCAACATTATAATCAGAACAATAATTTGATATTTTTCTAAAAATAGGGATATTTATCGCTTTTTTGAATACCATTTATCTGATTTTACGAAAGTTACCAAACTCGTCAATTTTAATTACTGATGATGGTTTGGTTGACCAGTTATCTCTCGGCAAATTTACAACATAGTCAACTTCTTTTAAAATGTGATTATTTATTTCTGAAAATGATTTTGGGAATGCTTCTCTATGAATATTTGCAGAAGTTGATACGATAGGTTTATTTATTAGAGAAATCAGTTCTAAGCAAAACTTATTATTTGGAATCCTAAAACCAACAGATTTATCTTCTGAGAATATATGTTTACATAAATTTTTCCCATTTGGATAAATTACTGTAGTTGGCTCGATTAAACCATT
>CACLCL010000024.1 GCA_902605445.1 uncultured Bacteroidota bacterium
CTATTTGTTTTAAACCAGACACCCTCATTTCATAAATTCCAATCTCATTTGTTGATCCAAACCTATTTTTTTTCACACGCAATATTCTGTGTATATAATTTCTATCACCTTCAAATTGAAGAACGACATCTACCATATGTTCTAAAACTTTTGGACCAGCGATATTTCCGTCTTTATTGATATGCCCAATTAACATAATTGGGATTGATGTTCTTTTGCCAAAATTTATTAATTCAGAAGCAGAAAATTTCAATTGACTAATACTCCCTGGCATAGAATCAATATTATTTGTATTCAAAGTTTGAATTGAATCAATAATTATAATTTCTGGTTTTATTTTTTCGGCAATTGAAAATATGTTTTCTAAATTGTTTTCAGATAATATTACACACTCTTTATTTGAATATTGAATTCTATCAGCTCTAATTTTAATTTGGGTTTCACTCTCTTCTCCAGAAACATAAAGAATTTTTTTATTTAAGTTAAGGCTAATTTGTAAAAATAGTGTGCTTTTACCAATTCCAGGCTCACCACCGAGTAGTACAATCGAACCAGCAACAATTCCTCCTCCTAAGACACGATTAAATTCATTATCAGATGTTTTGATTCTGTACTCACTCTTTACTTTAATTTCGTCAATTAATTTTGGTGAGTTTAATGTTATTTTAAGGTTTGATTTTGTTAAATCCCAAACTTTATTACTTACTACGTTTTGAACCTCCTCTTCAATAGAATTCCAACTACCGCACTTGTTGCATTGGCCTTGCCATTTTGGATAATTAGATCCACATTCTTTACAAATAAATATTCTTTTGATTTTAGACATATTTAATAATCTTCTAGTAAATCAGCTAATTCTAACATGTAATCTTTTGTGTAACCACCAATTTCATCCATATTATATGCAGATCTGTAAACCTGTATAGCTTTTCGATAATTTTCTGTAAGCTCATAATATTTTCCTCTGTAGTAGCTTGGCAAGACTGTCTCAGGATAATATTCAATAGAATATTTTGATAGTTCATTATAAAGCTCATAATTTTCTGAAAATTCAATATACTTTTCAATTGCCATTAAATCATTTATTGTGACCCTCTTATCTATACTGTAGAATTCTTCAATCATTTCATATTTATTTCTGACATATTCAATTGGTGAAATTTTGATATTTTTCATGATTGAGTCAAATTCAATTCTACTAATATCAGAATAAATTGAATAAGTCTTTAAGATTGATTCGGAAATGGCTCTAGTCGGTAATTGATAGTGATTTTCGTTTTCAAAAAATAGCGAATTAAAAATCAAATTTTCATTTTCGATTTCGTTCATTATGTTCGAAAAACTCAATACCTCATTGGAAATACTTTGAAAATCATTTTTTGACGAAGAAACAGTGTAGACTATTTTTTTGTTAGTCCTACTCAAAGCGTCAAATAAATATTGATCAATATTTTTTGAAAATCTTGGACTTAGGGAAATTACACCACGAAAAACTGGCTGATTTTCTAAAAGGAAGAAATTCGATATACTTGCTGTTAATTCATGACCGACAATAACTTTAAAATTTGATACTCTAAAATTTTTAGTAATATATTCAATCAATTCATCAGAAACGAATTTATAGAATGATTTCGTTGAACTAATCGGTATAAAATCTAAATTATCATATACCCCAGAATCCTTAAATCTAGAACTTTTTTGACTAATCCCAACAACTATATTTTCGGGTATTTCATCCCAATAAGAAAAATAATCAACACTGCCTGAAACTAGATCAAATAAATAATCTCCATCTAAAACAACTATTAATGGATATTCGAGTTTATTTTCATAGTGGTAAGATCTGGGTAATTTGATTTGAATAGGCCTATCAGTATTTAAAATTTTGGATTTTATTGTATCATTATATAATAAATTATTTGATAGAGAATCACCTACCTTTAAGCCATAAATTTTATCTATTTCCTGTGTGTACATATTTGTGACAAATAGGAATAAAATAATTACTGTTTTTTTCATATGGCTTTGGTTCTATTTATGAAAGGTAATATAAATAAAGATAAACCACCAAAAATTATAACCATCAATGTTTGGGACAACCAACTCACCCATCCAAATGCAAGACCAGTTACTGAATCTATCCCATACCAACTTAAAGATTCCTCAACAGCTAGCGGATAAATACCAATTCCTCCATTTGAAAATATTATCGATATAGCAGCCAATGTAAAAGATACCATAACTTTATAAAATGAAAGATCAATTAAATCAGTGAAGGCCTTCGAAGTAAAATAAAACATTAAAACGTATAAAGACCAAATAAATATAGTATGAGTTAAAAACTCTAATTTATTTTTCATCTTAAAAATTACGATTAAACCATCTTTTAATCCAGCTATAAAATTTTTGAATCTTTTAAAGAGAAATTTTTTTAAAAGTTTATAGATAAAAACAACTACTGTAAAAAAGGTTAAAGCAGCAATAATGGTAGACTCAATATCAAAATTTTGAAAAATTTTGTTTAATGAATCTGAAAGTTTATCATACTCGATTATTAATGAAATTAGTATTAATATAATTATACAAATTACATCTACAATTCGCTCAGCTATTATTGTTCCGATACATTTTTCAAATGGAATCTTTTCATAGTCAGAGATAATTTTTCCTCTAGCAATATCCCCAGCTCTGGGGATTGTGTAATTAATTAAGTATGCAGAGAAAACACTTAAAATACTATTAATTATACCTAATTTAAAACCCAATGGTTTTAGTAAGAGTTTCCATCTATAAGATCTAGAAATATGGCTCAATGCGCCTAAAAAAATTCCAGCAATTACCCAATTATAATTTATTTTAAAAAAATATTTTTTAACCTCAAAAAAATCTATTTTGCTAAATGAGTAGTATATACAAAAAACACCAATAAAAATTGGGGTTATAATTTTTAAAACATACTTTATATTGTTCTGCACGCTAAACTAATCGATTATTTTTTTCATTAGGGAATATAACTGTGGGTTTAAATTTTTTGGCTTCAGCATACTCCATACTAGCATAGCATATTAAGATTAAAACATCACCAATATTTACTTTTCTTGCAGCCGCACCATTTAAGATTATATCACCACTTGATCTTTTACCATTAATCACATAAGTTGTAAATCTTTCTCCGTTATTGTTGTTTACAACGTGAATTTTTTCACCTTCAATAATATTAGCAGCATCCATTAAATCTTTATCAATTGTAATACTTCCAATATAATCAAGGTTGGCATCTGTTACCTTAACCCTATGTATCTTAGATTTCATTACTTTAATATTCATCAGTATAATTTTATATTATCGATTAGTCTAACCTTAAAAATATAGGCAGCAATAAAAACTCTATATTTTTTTTCATTGACACAATTTTCCACTGTTGTTAAAGTTTCTTCATCAGCAATTTCTAGATACTCAATTTTAATCTCAGGAAATTGACTTAAATATTTCAGTGCTTGTTTCTTAATATTTTTTAAATCAGCAGTGTGAATATTTTGCTTAACAAAATTAAGTGCTTTATACAAATTAGTTGCTATTTTTATCGAAGAATTATTTAATTTTTTATTTCTAGAACTAAAAGCCAACCCATTTTTATGTCTAATTGTTTCACATCTTATCAAATTGATTTGAGGATGTCTTTTTTTAATCAAATTCTCTATAATTCTGAGTTGCTGAAAATCCTTTTCACCAAAATATATTTTTGTAGGTTCTATTAAGTTTAATAATTTATTTACAATTGTTGCAACTCCTTCAAAATGACCTTTTCTATATTTTCCCTCCATAAATTTGTCTAGATTATTAAAGTTGAAATTATCTGACATTATTTTGTCTTGATACATTTCATGATTTGACGGTGAAAAGAGTATTATTTTTTTTGAAATTTTCTCTAATTTCTTAATATCATTCTCAATTTCATAGGGGTATTTCACAAAATCTTGTTCTTTTTCAAATTGGGTTGGATTAATGAAAATTGACACTATTGTATTGTCATTTTCATTTAATGAATTTTTGATTAAGGATAAATGTCCGTTGTGAAGTGCACCCATTGTAGGAACAAAACCTATTCGATGGTTTTTTGCTCTCAAAGCTTTCAAATAATTTTTGGTTTTTTTTATCTTTTTAAATATGAGCATTAGAGTTATTAAATTTGTTTAAACATAATACTTTGTAATTAGTCAACATAATTTTTGTAATTTTACACTATTGTAGGGACATTTCAAATTTGAGTTAATGAAAAATAAAAAGATATTATATGTTTCGTCAGAAGTTGTCCCCTACCTGCCTGAATCTGAGATATCAACTTCATCTTTTGAGATTCCAAAATTTGTTAATAAACATGGTGGTCAAATTAGAATTTTCATGCCAAGGTATGGAAATATTAATGAAAGAAGACATCAACTTCATGAAGTAATCAGATTATCTGGGCTTAATTTAGTTATCAATGACTTAGATATGCCTCTAATCATAAAAGTAGCTTCCATTCCAAAAGAGAGGATTCAAGTTTATTTTATAGATAACGAGGAATACTTTAAAAGGAAATCTACCTTTTTGGATTCAAATGGAAAACTTTTTGAAGATAACGATGAAAGAGCTATTTTCTTCGCAAAAGGTGTTTTTGAAACAATTAAAAGATTAAACTGGTCCCCAGATATCATTCATGTGCATGGATGGATGACATGTCTTTTACCTCTTTATCTCAAAAAGATTTATGCAAAAGATCCGATTTTTGAAAAAACAAAAATCATAACCTCTATTTATGGAAATGAATTTGAAGAAATTTTAAATAAAAAAATCGTAAGCAAAATTGAGTTTGATGAAATTGAAAAGTCAAATTATTCAGAGCTTAAAAGCCCAACTTATGAAAATTTATTGAAGGTTTCTGCAAATCACTCTGACGCGTTGGTGATTGGGTCAAATAATATTTCAAAAAAATTAAAGAAATTTTTAGAGACTTACAAAAACCCAATTCTTGATTTTAATGAACTAGACTCCTTAGATGAGCCTTATTTAGAATTTTGTGAAAATTTGTTCTCTAAATAATTTTTGTTATGAAGCTTAATTTATACATAATTCTGTTATTTTTTTTTATTTTTCAATCTTGTGATAAGGAATTGACTAGTTTTGACTCAGATGTTATTAACTCTGAAAATGCCATAGATTTTTTAACGGGTGAACTAGATTATAGTATCTTAAGCAAGTCAGAAATTATAAATCCAGTTCAGTCAAATAATTTACCGTCATTTTTAATCGGAAAATATAATCATCCCCAGTTTGGAAATTCTTGTGCTAATTTTGTAGGTCAAATGGTTCCCGCAGATTACAACCATGATTTTGGTAATAATGTAGAATTAGACTCAGTAATTTTGAGTATACCATATTATTCAAGGGCCATTGATACTGATGAAAATTTAGATGTCACATATGAAATTGACTCTGTGTATGGCAACAACCCTATTAAAATTTCGATTTATAAAAATAATTTTTTCCTCAGGACATTCGACCCATTCCAATCTTTTGATTCTAGTCAAAATTATTTTACTAATGGATCCCTTTCCAACAATGAACAAATTGATATTAGTCAGCTCGAAGGTCAACTTCTTTTTGAAATAGATGATTTTGTGCCAAATGCCAATCAAATAAATCTTACAGCTGTTGACACCTCTGGTGAAACCTATATTTCTCAAAAATTAGCACCTGCTCTAAGATTTAAGCTTAATAATCCAAACAATAATTTTTGGGAAACACTTTTCTTTAACAATGAGGGCTTACCAAACTTATCAAATGAACCTGATTTCAAGGAATTTTTTAGAGGTCTCTATATCAAGACAGAGGGTTTGAATAGTTCAGGATCAATGATGCTATTAAATTTAGCCTCATCAAACGCAAAGTTAACTATTCATTACACATCTGATAATGAAGTAGTAAACAATGATACTGGTTCTACAGATGACAACCTTACAAATCAACATGAGTATGTTCTAAATTTTTCTGGAAATCTTGTAAACATGTTTGAAAATGAAAATTTAGTTGACGTTAACGGCACCAATACTGTTGATGGAAACGAAAACATATATCTTCGGGGGGGTGAAGGTATTATTACAACTCTTGACCTTTTTTCTGGATCACTAATAAATGATAATGGCGAAGAGATTAGTGAGTTTGATCATTTTAAAGATTTTTTCTATGATAATATTTCTGATTCACCGAAAAGGCTGATTAACGAAGCGTACATAGAATTCTATGTAAATCAAAATTTCATGAATAGTGATGAACCTGAAAGAATTTTCATTTATAATTATGAGCAAAACACTGCCTTAATTGACTATTTTTTAGATCAATCAGTAAGTTCTACAACTATAAATGCTAAGATTAATCATCTTGTTCCATTAATAAAAGATAGTTTAAATGATAATCGTGGAATTAAATATAAAATTAGAATCACTGAACACTTAAATAATTTAGTGTTAAGAGATTCCTCTAATTCAAAATTAGGACTTGGTGTTATGTCTAATATTTCCTCAGTCCAAAACTTTACAATTTTAGGCGATGAAGACTCAAATAGTAATAATAGTTTAGCTGCAGGAATTATACTAAGCCCGAAAGGAACTATTTTACATGGTAATCTATCTCCAGAGATAGAAAAAAGACCTCGTATAAAAATTTACTACACGGAACCTGAAGATTAAAATTCAAAATATTTATAAAATATGTGTGGAATAGTTGGTTATGTTGGCAACAAAGATTCTTTGAGTATTATCATAAAAGGACTCAAGCGATTAGAGTATAGAGGATATGATAGTTCAGGAGTAGCAATTTCTGATGGTAATACAACTAGGTTTTGTAAGTCTAAAGGAAAGATAAATAAACTTGAAAAAAAACTTAAGAAAATTAAAGATATTTCTGGGCCTATCGGAATTGGGCACACTAGATGGGCAACTCATGGTGAACCAAGCGATATTAATGCGCATCCTCATATGTCAAATTCGGGTAAATTATTATTAGTTCACAATGGAATAATTGAGAACTATAACACCCTAAAAGAAAAACTAATAAACGAAGGTTTTTCTTTTGTATCAGAAACTGATACTGAAGTATTGGTTAATCTTATTGAATTTGTTAAGCAAAGTGAGAAACTAAAACTTGGAGAGGCAGTTCAAATAGCTTTAAGACAAGTTATAGGTGCTTACGCAATTTGTGTAATGGATTATGATAGGCCAAATGAATTAGTTGTTGCCAAATTGGGGAGTCCATTATGTATAGGAATGGGAAAAAATGAATTTTATATTGCAAGTGATGTAAGTCCATTCATTGAATTCACTAAAAAAGTTGTTTACTTAAAAGACGGTGAACTTGCTATCATTAGAAATCATAAACCAACAATATTCAGAAAAATATCAGATAACTCAAAAGTGTTACCTACAATCAGTAGACTTGAATTAAGTTTAGAAAAGATTGAAAAAAAGGGCTACAAACATTTTATGTTGAAAGAAATTTACGAGCAACCTAAAGCGATTAGGGATACATTGAGAGGTAGACTAAATATCAAAAAAGGAATTGTAAAACTTTCTGGAATGGATGAATATATGGATAAATTTATTAATTGTAAAAAGCTTACTATAATTGCGTGTGGGACATCTTGGCATTCAGCATTGGCAGGTGAATACATGTTTGAAAAAATTGCAAAAGTTTCTGTTGAGGTTGAATATGCATCTGAATTTAGATATCGCGATCCAGTTATTGACAAAAATGATATTGTTATTGCCATTTCACAATCTGGTGAAACTGCAGATACACTCGCTGCAATAAAATTGGCAAAGCAAAAAGGTGCATATGTTTATGGTATTTGTAATGTTGTTGGTTCAAGTATAGCGCGTGAGTCAGACTCAGGTTCCTATACTCATGCTGGACCTGAAATTGGAGTAGCTTCAACAAAAGCATTTACAACTCAAATGACCATATTATATTTAATGGCAATAAAATTAGCAAAAATCAGAGGGGTTATTTCAAAAAAATCTTTCATTAATTACTTACATGAAATAAGTGCTATTGAAAATAAAATTAAAATTGCACTAAAAAATGATAATTTGGTAAAGAAAGTTTCTAAGAAATATATGAATTCAAAGAATTGCTTATATCTAGGCAGAGGATATAATTTTCCAATTGCTTTGGAAGGTGCCCTGAAGTTAAAAGAAATTTCATACATACATGCTGAAGGATATCCAGCAGCCGAAATGAAACATGGGCCAATCGCCCTGATTGATAAAGATATGCCTACAGTTGTAATTGCTACCAATAAGATAAACTATGATAAAATTGTGAGTAATATACAAGAAATAAAATCTAGAAAGGGTAAAATTATTGCCATTGTTTCAAAAGGGGATAAAGAGGTAAAAAAAATTGCAGATGATGTAATTGAAGTGCCAGAATGTATTGAATCAATTACTCCATTCATCACTGTAATACCTCTTCAGCTTATGTCCTATCATATTGCTGTAATGCTTGGAAAGAATGTAGATCAACCAAGGAATTTAGCAAAGTCTGTTACGGTGGAGTAGTACTTTTTATTATCTAATTTCTCTTACTAACTCTCCGTTTTTCCAAATTCCCTTTTCTATAGCCTTATCAGCCCATATCCATATACCCCATCCATTATATTCATTGTTAGCAAATTCACCAATATATGTTCCAAGTAGAGTACCATCTTCATCATAAAGCGTAGCTGTTCCCCATCCTTGCATAACTCCCATTTTCATGATTCCATCATAGGTACCAATTAACCTACCCTCATCATCGTATAATATTTCTTGAACGACTCCATCAGCCTGTCCATTCGTCCAAGAACCATTAGTTACAGATCCATCATCAGATACGTAAGTACCAACTCCATTCTCACAGTCGCCATCAACACACTGTCCTAGTGAAATTATAGGAACAAGAAAAAAGAGTAATAATATTTTTTTCATTTTTAAATTTTTTGATTTTAAATAAATTTATTAAAATTAATTTAGATTTAAAATCAAAAATAATTACACAAATGAATTATCACAAATTATACATAATTATTACATTACTCATTCTTCCATTTTCTCTGAATGCTCAATATTCATTTTCTAGTGATTACTTTGAAATGTGTGATTGGATTCCTAGTAAAGGTGAATGGTCAACAAATTGCGAACAATACAACGCAAGTAACTTAATTGTTGTTAACAAAGACGAAACTGTAATAACAATCACAGGTCCTGAAAATAAAGCTACCCTTTATATTCAGAATACCTTAGATACTGAATCCGAATCTCAAGTCTTCTGGGAAGTAGTTACTGATGAAGGGGAAAATTTATCAATACTTTTTGATCTTGAAACGAATATTATTAGAATTCTTGATTTACAACTCCAAGAGTCTAGGTGGCAAATGATACATTTTGAAGTCAAGAATAGATGGGGGTTTGACTAACAAAGCATGAGTTTTAAATATTCAATTTATTATCATTTTACCCTAACAAGAGTAACATATTTCTTTAAAGTCTTGAATTGTTGAGGGAAATCTTTACCTTCTAACAATCTGCTACTTGGAATTTTAATATCTTCAGGTAGAGTTTCAATTAATGCAAGTAAATAAATAGTTTTTACAGAGTAGGAGACATTTTCCATTCTGTCAGGTGTAATTATTTCAGTATTAATAGCAATTAGATTTCCATATTTATCAAATAAAGGACCACCACTATTGCCCTGCATTATCGGAGTGGTTGTTTGGTATCTTGTGACATCCCCCTTATAGCCCGTTAAAGAACTTATTTTACCATCAGTAAATTTTAGATCAGTTCCTAACTCCTGAGTCTCGGGATAACCTAGAGCAAAAACAGATTCTCCGATATCACTTGTTTTGGTTTTAAAATTATATTCGATTGACTTTAAATTATTAAATGAATTATCATTAATTTTTAAAATTGCAAGATCATTTACGGGATCCATTTTAACTATGTCAGCATTGTATTGCTGAATTTTTCCTTCATGAATAAATTCAACCTCTACAGTTGACATGTCTTCAATTACATGATAGTTAGTTGCAATGTAACCATCAGAGGTCAATATAATTCCAGAACCTGTTGCAAGCCAATTATCATCAGAGGACGTTGAGTTATAATCAATATCATCATAGGTTAATAGGTTTTTTATTTGCCACAAACTTTCATATCTACCATTATTATTTTCGGAGTAAATATATAAATCACTTGTTTCATACATTACTAAAAATTTAAGTTCCTTTCCAGACTGTGAGGTTCCTAAATAAATATCTGCGTCCCATTCTTGATTGTAATCATCGTAACTCCATTTTACGTAATCAGTAGGTTTACCATCTATACTAAGTCCAACTCTGTTTTCTTCAAAGAAAATTTCAGAACTGACTGCCTCCTCTAATGACAGCTCATACTCCTCAGAACTATAATTCCATTCATATATATTTATTCCATCAGATTCGTAATTACCGATTATTTGTGAAAGACCAAAGTTTGTAAAAAATAAACAAAATGCTAGAATAATTTTAAAAGTCCTCATTTATTATATTAATTTTAATCTTAAATATAAAAAATTTAAATGTTACCATTTCAAAACGATGCGATTGTTTTTGGCATATTAATGCTGTCACTTGGATTTGTTTTTTACACCGAATCAAAAAAGAATGGTTTTTGGAGCAAATTCTATAAAATAGTTCCTGGTCTTTTGATGTGCTATTTTATCCCTGCGATTTTCAATTCCCTGGGAATTATTTCTTCAGAAGAATCAAATACATATTTTATTGCTAGTAGATACTTATTACCCGCAGCATTATTACTCATGACCTTAAGTATTGATTTAAAGGCTATATACAACTTGGGCTATAAAGCACTAATTATGTTCTTCACTGGTACTATTGGGATAATAATTGGAGGTCCAATTTCAATACTAATTCTTTCATTTTTTTCACCCGAGCTGTTTAATGGTGTTGGACCAGACGCCATATGGCGAGGATTATCAACACTTGCCGGAAGCTGGATTGGTGGTGGTGCTAATCAAGCAGCAATGCTTGAGATTTTTGAATATAACCCTACAAAGTATGGTGGAATGGTATTAGTTGATATTGTAGTTGCAAATATTTTAATGGGTATGATATTATTTGGAATTGGGAAAAGAGATAAAATAAATAGATGGTTGAAAGCTGATACTACTGCCATTGAAGATTTGAAGAAAAAAGTATCATTCTTTTCAAATAGTAATAAAAGATTACCAAGTTTAACAGACTATATGATTCTATTATCACTGACTTTTGGTACTGTAGCATTTTCACATCTAGGAGCAGATATAATTTCTTCAGTTCTTAGTGAAAATTTTGAGGCTATCTCAAATAAAAGTTCTGGACTATCCTCATTTGCATCCAAGTTCTTTTGGATGATAACTATAGCTACATTTGTCGGAATTGGCTTATCTTTTACCAAAGCTAGAAGCTATGAAGGTATTGGGGCTAGTAAAATAGGAAGTATATTTATTTATATACTGGTTGCAACAATTGGAATGAAAATGGATTTAACTTCTATTTTTGACGAGCCAAAACTTATATTAATTGGTTTGATATGGATTTCAATTCATGCTATTTTACTAGTTGTGGTTGCAAAATTAATTCGTGCTCCATACTTCTTTCTAGCTGTTGGTAGCCAAGCAAATGTTGGTGGTGCTGCATCAGCACCAGTAGTCGCTGCTGCATTCCATCCATCTTTAGCTACTGTGGGGGTATTGCTTGCAGTTTTTGGATATGTAGTTGGAACATATGGGGCAATGTTATGTACATGGCTAATGGAATATGCATCAAGCTTATAATTTGTGTAAAAAATAGATGTGAAAAAATTTTTAGTATTAATTTTTA
>CACLCL010000025.1 GCA_902605445.1 uncultured Bacteroidota bacterium
TTTATTTTCGATTAAAATTTCGTCAAATCCACCCATAATAAATGCAGCTCCAATTCCACCAATTAGTCCTAAAATTAACCAAGGTAGTCTAGCTCGCGTTAGCTCGATAATAGAGTCATCAACATCAACATCTTGTAATATACCTGCAGCCAATTGGTAATCCTCTTCAGCCTCTTCTTTTATTAAATCTACAATATCATCAATTGTAATTCTACCTAGAAGTTTTTTACTTTTATCGATAACTGGAATAGCACCCAAATCATATTTTTGCATTGTATTTGCAACATATTCAGCTGAATCATAATCAAACACAAATTCAACATTAGACTTATATATAGATTTAATTTTAGTTTTTGGATCTGCAACAAGTAAGTCTTTCAAAGAAAGTCTTCCAAGTAAAATATCATCATTATCAACCACATAAACTGAGTGTACTCTCGTCACCTCGGATGCTTGGACTCGCATCTCTTTAACACAGCTTGTTACAGTCCAGTTCTCATTTACCTTAATTAATTCTTTCGCCATCAAACTACCTGCTGAGTCTTCATCATATTTTAGAAGTTCCTTTATATCAGCTTTGTGTTCTGCATCAATAATCTTTGAGATTACCTTTTTTTGTTTGTCTTCAGGTAGTTCAGAGATTATGTCAGTAGCATCATCTGAATCTAACTCCTCAACTTCCTCAGCAATTTCTTTAACGGAGAGATTATTTAGAATTTTTTCTCTGTAATCGTCATCAAGTTCCATGAGAACTTCAGAGGTTTTTTCAGAATCAAGTAACTTGATTATATAGAGCGCATCATCAATATTTAGTTCATCTAAAATCTCAGCAATATCTGCATGATGAAAATCAGAAAAAAGATTTTCCAAGGACTCTTCATCGGAATTCTTGATAAAATCTGTAATACTTGAAATTATCTTGTCGGAAATTTGAAATTTTATATTTTTCTCTACTTTTTTCAATTCTAATATCTTATATCTTCAAAAATTAAATTGGTTAACTGAACAAATTTATTGACCGATAGCTGTTCCGGTCTATTATCAAAGATAGTATGTTCTCTTAAATTTTTGGATAAATTAAATGTTTTTAAACTGTTTCTAATTGTTTTTCTTCTTTGCTGAAAGGATAATTTTACAATTTTAAAAAATAAATTCTCATCACATTGAAGTTTTATATTCCTCTTAATAATCAATTTTATTACAGCTGAATTTACCTTGGGTGGAGGATTGAAAAGGTTACTAGAGACAGAAAATAAAAATTTAGTATGATAAAAAGCCTGAGTCAAAACAGAGATAATTCCATATTTTTTTGAGCCTTCATTTTCGCAAATTCGTTCAGCAACCTCAAGTTGAAACATGCCAATCATTTCAGAAATTATTTCTCTATTTTCAATGATTTTGAAAAGTATCTGGGAAGAAATATTATATGGGAAGTTACCAATCACAGAAAAAGAATTTTGATTAAACAAACCCTTTAAGTCTAATTTTAAAAAATCTTGATTGAATATTATTTTTTCATTTACACTAAGTTCTTGAATTAAAAAATCAACAGATTCATTATCTATTTCAACCAACTTTAAATTTATATTTTTATTTATCAAAAACTCTGTAAGGATACCTGTGCCAGGACCAATTTCCAGTACATTTTTAGGATTACTTAGCGACATCACAATTTTCTTAGCAATCTCTTTATCAATAAGAAAATGTTGACCCAGGTATTTTTTTGGCTTAACAGATTTCAAAATTATTTTAATTTATAATTGAAAAACCCGTGTATTTGTGTAAAACTTTAGGAATTAATATTCCTTTATCTGTCTGAAAATTTTCAATAATTGAAGCTAAAACTCTTGGTAATGCTAAAGAGCTTCCATTTAATGTATGAGCCAGATTTGTTTTACCATTTACATCCTTATATCTTAGTTTTAATCTGTTTGCTTGAAAGGACTCAAAATTAGATACAGATGAAACTTCTAACCATTTATCTTGAGCTGGAGAGTATATTTCAAAATCATACGTTAAGGCAGATGTAAAACCTAAATCACCACCACATAGAGAAAGTATTCTATATGGTAATTCTAAATTTTGAATAAGCTTCTTGATTTCATCTCTCATTTTAACTAGTGCCTCATAAGATTTTTCGGGGTGCTCAATTCTCACAATTTCAACTTTATCAAACTGATGTAATCTATTTAAACCTCTAACATGAGAACCATAACTTCCAGCTTCTCTTCGAAAACATGGGCTATATCCTGTTTTCATGATGGGTAAATCTAACTGATCAATAATCTCATTTCTAAAAATATTGGTAATAGGAACTTCAGCAGTTGGAATTAAATATAAATTGTCTGACTCAATGGAGTACATTTGACCTTCTTTGTCCGGCAGTTGACCTGTACCAAATGCTGAGTCTTCATTTACAAGATAGGGAACCTGGACTTCTTCATATCCATTATTAATATTATAATCTAGAAAATATGATATTAAGGCCCGTTGTAATTTAGCTCCTTTTCCTTTGTATACTGGAAAACCTGAGCCAGAAATTTTAGTGCCAGTTTCAAAATCAATAAAATTATATTTTTTAGCTAATTCCCAATGAGGTAATTTTTTATCATTATGCTTGTTTACTTTTAATTCTTCAATAACAATGTTTTCTTCTGAGGATTTCCCAATTGGTACACTTTCATGTGGAATATTAGGTATTTGATGTAAAATATTTTCTATATCAGCTTTCACTGTGTTTAAATCATCTGAAAGGGTTTTTGTAGTGTTTTTAATTTCTAAACTTCTCTCTTTTAATTTTGGGACTTCTTCTTTATTTCCAGATTTAAATAATTCTCCAATTTCTTTTGAAATGGTATTAACCTCTGCTAGTAAAGCTTCGTATTCGATTTGTATCAATTTTCTTTTTTCGTCCAAAGAAACTATTTCGCTAACTAAATCCTCAGCATTAAAGTTTCTTTTTTTTAGATTTTTAATAACCTCCTCTTTATTATTAATTATGTATGATGTTCTTAACATATTATTAGAATTCTAAATTTAAGAGGTTTTTTTTAGACTCTTTATTATTTGAAAACATTTTTTTTTATCCTCTTGTAATTGTTTAGATAATTCTGATGATGAATCAAACTTTATTTCTTCTCTAATTTTTTTTAAAATATTTACTGATATTTTAATTCCATAAATATTTTTTTCAAAGTCAAAAAAATGAATTTCAATTGAGTATCCTTTATCTTTAAATGTGGGATTTTTACCTACATTCATCATACCATGTATAGATTTATTAAAAACATTTGAATTAATTAAATAAACACCATTTCCAGGAAGAATTTTACTTGAGTTAACCATAATATTGGCAGTTGGAAAACCAAGTTTTTTCCCTCTAGATTTTCCTTTAACAACAGTTCCAGTTATGTTGAATTCATAACCTAATAGTTTATTAGCTAATTTAAAATTTCCTTTGGAAATATAATTTCTAATTTTTGTTGAACTTACAGAAATGCCATCTTTAATATATGCATCAATCTGAGTAACTTTAAAATTGTAAACTTTTGACAATTCATTCAGTGTTTTATAACTAGCATCTCCATTTTTTCCAAAATGATGGTCATAACCAATAACTACATGCTTCACATTAAGCTTTTCAACTAAAATATCTCTAACAAATTCTTCTGGGGTTAATTTTGAAAAAGCATCATCAAATTTCTTAACAACTAAAAAATCAAAATCTAGTGATTTAAAGATTGTATTTTTTTCATCATAAGTGCTAAGAAAAGAAAAGTTTGATATCTTATTTAAAACAACTTTTGGGTGTGGGTTAAATGTTAAAATAATTGATTTTAAACCTTCTTCTTTCGAAATAGAAATAGTTTTTTTAATAAGTTTCATGTGCCCTAAATGAATACCATCAAAGGATCCAACCGTAACCACCGAAGGCTTGGATTCAGAATATTCTTCTAGTTTAATTGAAGTCAAAATCCAAAAATTTAATTATTATAATTGTTCATTGTTTCATCGATTCCTGAAAGAACGTAAGAATTCAAAGATTCTGCTATTAAATCAAACTTAGATAATAATAATTCATACTCATCATGCATAAATTTACCCAAAACAAAATCAATCTGATTAGTTTTAGCGTTATTACTTGAAATTCCAATTCTCAGTCTTGAAAAGTTATTAGTGTTAATTTCACAAGAAATATTTTCAAGTCCATTATGGCCTCCACTGCTTCCTTTTGCTCTGTATCTAATTTTTCCAAGTGGTAAATTTAAATCGTCACTTATTATAAGTAAATTATTAATCTTAATTTTCTTTTCCTTGAGCCAAAACTTTACTGCCTTACCGCTTAAATTCATATATGTGTCAGGCTTTAGAAGAAATATTTTTCTTCCTTTAATTGAAAAACTTGATATGCTGCCAAATCTATTGGATTCAAATTCAGATTTATTTTTTTTTGAAAAAAAATCTAAAATTTCAAAACCAATATTGTGCCTCGTATTTTCATACTTTTCACCCAGGTTACCTAATCCAACAAATAAAAACTTTTCCATAGATTTAAATCATTACAAAAATAAAAAAGCATTCTGATTTTTAACAGAATGCTTTTTTAAATTATTTATTTTAAAATAAACTATTCTTCCTTTTGAGCCTCATCAGATTTTTGCTCTGTAGATTCCTCTTTGGTTGATTCAGCCCCTTCTTCAGATGTTTCATCACCTTCCTCACCCTCTTCATCCTCAGTGGCAAGTGCCATTGCAGCTCTAGCTCTTCTAACCTGACATACAACTGTGTTGTCTGGATGTAAAAACTCATAGTTTTCGTTTGAAAGCTCGGTTATATAAACTTTATCCCCAATATTTAGCTCAGAAATATCAATTTCTATCCTGTCTGGAAGATTTGTTGGTAAAGCTTTTACCCTAAGTTTTCTTTTGTTTCTCTGAAGATTTCCTCCTAATCTTACTCCTATAGCATTTCCATTAAGTTTAACAGGAATATCAATAGATATCTGCTTGTCTTCAAATAACTGATAAAAATCTATGTGAAGAATTTTATCAGTAACGGGATGAAATTGAATATCCTGCATTATAGCAGAGAACTGCTCTTTTTCTCCCAAGGCAATCACAACAGTATATGCATTTGAGGTATATACTAATTTTGAGAAAGCCAATTCTGGTGCTGAGAAATGTATTGGCCCCTCACCTCCGTATAAAACGCAGGGAATCTGTCCAGCATTACGCAGTGCCTTCGACGAAGACTTACCTACGCTTTCTCTTTTAGATCCATTAATTGTAATTGATTTCATTATATTTTTTTTACATTATAAAATTTGAACTTATTGACTTATTGTTCTGCACTTTATGCATAACATCTGCAAATAAATCGGCGCAAGATAACACTTTTATTTTAGAATGTTTATCAATATTGGGAACAGAATCTGTTACTATCAATTCTTCAAGTTTTGATTTTTCAATTTTCTCATAAGCATTACCTGAAAGAATAGCATGTGTACAGATCGCTCTGACCGAAATAGCACCTTTATCAATCAATAAATCTGCTGCTTTAGAAAGTGTTCCAGCTGTATCTACCATATCATCTACTAGAATAACATTTTTACCCTGAACATCTCCAATCAATTCCATGTGTGAAATAACATTGGCACTTGTCCTTTGTTTGTAACAAACTACAACATCACATCCTAAATTTTTAGCATATGCATAGGCTCTTTTTGAGCCTCCCATATCAGGTGATGCGATACATAAATTATCAAGCTTTAGTGATAGTACATAAGGAACAAAAATTGTTGACGCATACAGATGGTCAACAGGAATTTGAAAGAACCCTTGAATTTGATCTGCATGTAAATCCATTGTGATTAGTCGTGTTGCTCCAGCAGATTCAATCATCTTTGCGATCATTTTTGCAGCAATCGGAACTCTTGGTTTATCTTTCCTATCTTGACGTGCCCATCCGAAATAGGGAATTACTGCTGTAATATGACGAGCTGATGCCCTTTTTGCTGCATCTAACATTAATAATAACTCCATTAAATTTTCAGAGCCTGGATTTGTAGAACCAATAATAAATATTCGTGTACCTCTTATAGATTCTTCATATGAAGGTTGAAACTCACCATCAGAAAATTTGGATATAATTACGTTACCTAGCCCTACACCATACGAATTTGATATTTTCTTAGATAAATCTATACTATTTGTACAATTGAAAATCTTTGCTTCTGGGTTAACTGGTGCCACTTTTTTTATTTTGGGTTGTAAAAATAGAAATTTTAATTAATGTGTGTAATCAATATTCATAATTTTTTTACTTTAGCAATCCTGCTCAAGTGGCGGAATTGGTAGACGCGCTGGATTCAAAATCCAGTTCTTTTTAAGAGTGTGGGTTCGATTCCCACCTTGAGTACAAAAAAATTAATAATATGAATAGTAATCTATTATTTATCAAAATTTTATTACCATGCTACCTTTGCATGGTGGCATTAGGATGTAAAGAAAACAAAGTTTTACAGCCTGAGGAAAGTAATCCTCCTGAAGTAATTTTCAAAAAACCAATAAATATAAACTCTATTAATGATTCCACTGTATCATCAGAAACAAAAGTTATTGAATCAGAAATTACAAGTACCAATAAAAAAAACTTAACAAAAATCGTCTCAAACCAAATAAATAGTGGCGAGACACTATCGTCAATACTACTGCCCCAAAAGGGGGTGAAACAGGGTGATATTTTTCAACTTTCCCAAGTTAATATAGAGGGTCTTGATTTTAATAAAATCCAAATTGGTCAACGATATGATTTTATTTTAAACAGTGAAAATGATTCGTTAATTTATTATATACATTATTTTTCAAATGAAAATATATTACAGGTTGAGTTTGATCCTTTTTCGGTTAAAAAAATTAGCTCAGCAGATATAAAAAATATTAAAATTCAGGAAACCCAAGTTGAAAGTTCGAACTCTGTAAAAATTGAAAAAATCGTAGAGGTAAAAGAACCTGCAATCACAAAATCATTTTTACTTGGGATAATATCCTTTTCTAAAAGTGACCTTTTTGTGGAGCTTGAAAAACAATATCATACAAAAAGTAAAATGTATTTAGAAAAAGAAACTGCATCTGCGTTTAAAAGAATGTATAAAGCAGCAAAATTAGATGGCATTAATTTGAAGATTGTTTCTGGTGCAAGAAACTATTATTCACAAAAATCTATATGGGAAAGAAAATTTAAGAAAAATGAGCAATCCGGAATGTCTCCTGTTGAAAATGCAAAAAAAATACTCTTATATAGCATCAATATATATACATATTCCATTTTGTAAAAAGGCTTGTCATTACTGTGACTATCATTTCACTACTTCCTCCACATCGAAGAGAGATATAGTAAATTCAATTTGTAGTGAAATTGAATTAAGATCCTCTGAAATGAGTGAAACAGTCAAATCGATATATTTTGGTGGTGGAACTCCCTCTATACTAGAAAAAAATGATATCGAAAGTATTATTGATTCGTTACGTGATAACTTTAATATAGATGAGGTCATCGAAATTACGTTGGAGTGTAATCCGGACGATGTAAGTCTTAAAAAAGTAAACGATTGGATTTCAATCAATGTCAATAGAATAAGCTTGGGAGTTCAATCTTTCAATGATACTGAGTTACATATTATGAATCGATCACATGATTCTAAAATTGCATTGAGATCACTAGATATTATTAGCAAGTCTTATCAAAATTACTCTGTCGATCTTATTTATGGAATGCCAAATTCATCTCTTGAAACATGGAAATTTAACATAGAAACTTTATTGGAGTATAATATCCCTCACATAACAACCTATGCTTTACAAGTTGAAGATAAAACAGCTTTAAAAAGTATGATAAAAAAGAAAAAAATTAAAAATATTGATGAAAAAGTTCAAGAAGAACAATATTATTACACAAATAAATTTCTCAAAAAATTAAATTATATAAATTATGAATTTTCGAGCTACTCTAAGCCAGGATTTGAATGCAAAAATAATTTAGCATATTGGAACCGTGACAAATATTTGGGATTTGGCCCTTCAGCACACTCATATATTAATAATTTTAGAAAATGGAACGTTTCTAATAATTCCAAGTATCTAGACGGTATAAAGAAAAATGAGCTATCTCAGTTCAGTGAAAAACTATCACAAAATGATATAGCTAATGAGATGATAATGGTAGGCTTAAGAACTAAGGAGGGATTTGATTTAAATAAAATTAAATTTATGGTTTCTGAAAAGAATATTAATTTTTTAAATAAGCAAGTTGAGTTTAAAATTAGTAATGGAATTCTAATAAAAAAAAATAATAAAATTCACGTTGCAGAAAATTATAAATTCATAACAGATGGTGTGTCTTCAGATTTATTTCTAATAGATTAAAATTATTATCACTTTACATATTTTGGTTCTTATATTAAACTATTGTTTTATATTTGCCATTCAAAAAAGCGGGCGTGGTGGAATTGGTAGACACGCTAGACTTAGGATCTAGTGCCGCAAGGTGTGAGAGTTCGAGTCTCTCCGCCCGCACAAAAATGGTAAGTTTAAGATAACTACACTGAAATTAACTTATCTTTATAAATGATGAATGAATTTATAGCTCCTGAAATAAACCACTTTAATATAAATTTCACATCATATTGTTGGAAATCACCAAGTAATATCGCCTTAATTAAGTACTGGGGTAAGTTTGAGAACCAAATACCTACTAATCCTTCAATAAGTTTTACATTAAAAAACTCTTTTACCAAAACTAAAATTAAATTTTCAAAAAGTGATAAACCTTCTAATATAGTTAGGTTTGAAATTTTTTTTGAAGGTGTTCAGAATTCCAAATTCAGATTAAAATTAGAAAATTATTTTTCCAATATTTTAGAATATTGTAGCTATCTAAAATACTATGAGTTAAATATTGAAACCGAAAATAGCTTCCCTCATAGTAGCGGAATTGCATCATCAGCAAGTGGTTTAAGTGCTATTTCACTTTGTATTATGAGTTTGGAAAAAGATTTAACAAACAACTCCAACAAAGAATATTTTTATAAAAAAGCTTCTTTTCTTTCTAGAATTGGATCAGGAAGTGCATGTAGAAGTGTATACGGAGGTGTAAACATTTGGGGAGGGCATAAGGATTTTAATAATAGTTCAAACTTCTATTCAACTGAAATTAAGTATGATATTTCAGATGTATTCAAAGATTACAAAGATTCGATTTTAATTATTGATGAAAATGAAAAAAGTGTTTCAAGCACAAAAGGCCATGCCCTTATGAACAATCATCCGTATTCTGAAAAAAGATTTAAGTCAGCAAATGAAAACATTTCTAAACTTAAAGACATTTTAAAATCTGGGAATCTTACAGATTTTTGTGAGCTTGTTGAAAATGAAGCATTAACACTACACGCCTTGATGATGACAAGTAGTCCATCCTATATTTTGATGAAACCAAACACACTTCAGGTCATTACTAAGGTAAGAGAGTTCAGAATTAAGCAAAATATTCCTTTATGTTTCACCCTTGATGCAGGTGCAAATATACATTTACTTTATCCCAAAGTATTTTCTGAAAAGATATCAGATTTCATTAATAATGATTTAATGGTATTTTGTGAAAATAAAACTTATATAGATGACTGTATTGGTGAAGGTCCTGTTCAGATCTAAATTTAGAATTGTTTATAATGAAATATAAAGTATTTAATTCCAAAATCTTATTATTCGGTGAATATTCAATCTTGAAAAATTCAAAAGGTTTATCTATTCCCTTTCCTTTGTTTAATGGTTCATTAAAAACTCCCCTTGAAAAAACAGAGCTATCAAAAAAATCAAATTCTACACTTTTAGATTTTTTCAAATATTTAAAAAGTATTGCAGAATTAGATTTTCATTCTTTCAAAATTGATTTAGAAAACGGGATTTATTTTGACTCTACAATTCCTGTGGGTTATGGTGTTGGTAGTAGTGGAGCAATTGTTGCGGCAGTTTATGAAAAATACGCTCAAAATAAGATTGTTTTATCAAAGGAAATTTCAAATGAAAAACTACTTAATTTAAAAGAAATTTTTTCAAAAATGGAATCCTTTTTCCATGGTAAATCATCAGGTTTGGATCCCTTAAATATATATTTAGGCAAACCTATTTTAATTAATTCAATTAATGAAATTGAAGTAACTAAAATTCCTGATAGTAAAAAAAATAAAAAAGTAGCTGTTTTCTTGTTAGATTCTGGCCGATCCAGCTCTACAGCAGCTATGATTAAAATTTTTAAAACAAAAATGAAGAATGAAGTTTTTAAGAAAATGCTTTCAAAGGAATTTATTAGATACACAAATGAATGTATTGACAATTTTTTAAGTGCCGATACCAATAATTTACTTGAAAATATAAAGGTGCTTTCAAAAATAGTTCTTAAAAATTTTAAACCTATGATTCCTTTTAGTATTCAAGCTGTTTGGGAGCAAGGTATTAGTAGAGATTCTTATTTTTTAAAATTATGTGGATCTGGTGGTGGTGGATATATTTTGGGTTTTACCCCGAATTTTGAAAAAGCAAAACAGGAACTAAGTCATTACAACTTAACTCCTGTTTACTTTATGTAATTTTTATTTTTTCTGCTTATAAACAAAATTAAGCAGCCAAGCATTTTTTATGAATTTACCGATATTCTTAATTACATCTAATAACCAAACAACTAAATAGTTTAAGAAGAAGTTAAGTATTTCTTTTAAAAATCTAGTATATAATACAGACAAATAAAATCCTGCAATCATATACATCATTGCCTCAAAAGTTACAAATGAATTATCGATGTAAAAATATGCAGAGTAAATGATCCCTACAGGCCATGCTAAAAATATAGCAGCATCGAAAATAAAATTTACAACATATTTAAAGTAAAATAAGAAAAGAGGATAATCAGATTTACTCTCATCATATCCAAGTGATTTACTTTCCCAAAGCTTACTGATACGTACGGCTGCATGGCTGTATACTTTGAATGGAAGTATAAACGGTATATAGACAAAAATATAATATAGTGATCCTAGAAGGGCATTTAAAAAGTGCTTATTAAAATCAAATTTTTCAATTGGTGAGTTTTTTTCCATGTTAGATAGTTTAAATTTTTAACAAATTTAATTTTTTTTAATAACTTTCATAAATTAAATTTTTTATATGATGACAAAAGGTAATTTGAGAATTGTAATTATTGCACTTTCAGTGCTGGTTTTTTTCGGTGGACTATATATTTTAAAAAATTCCACTTCTGGAAATAAATCTGAAGACAATAATGTTGAATCTTCTAATCAACAAGAAAATGAAGTAAAAGATAACTATTACTATACCACTGTTGATAATTTATCAGTCAGGAGATATCCATCTCTTGATGCAAAAAGGATATCATCATTAGATGAAGGTGTTAGGGTGACTTATTTGGGTAGTGAATCTGCCAATGTTATTAGTGTAAAGCTAAGGGGTAAACAAACAACTGGCCCCTTTTACTTTATAAGAACCGCTTCTGGCAAAGAAGGATGGGTTTATTCAGGTGCCTTGAGCTCAACACCAGTGTATGTTGAGGATTATGATGCAATAGTTGCATTTTCAACATATGGATCTTTTGAAGATGATCCGTTGTATTATAGTTTACAGAGATGGGAAGATTTTGGAATTAAAGTTATTTTTAAAACTGATAATTTTAGTGAGGTAAATATAAGAAACAATCAAGGTAAAATTATTGATGTTGAAAATATTAGAAAAATAGCCAAAGAATGGGATT
>CACLCL010000026.1 GCA_902605445.1 uncultured Bacteroidota bacterium
TGAGAGGTTAATTATAATTTTAGCTCTTGCGGGATTTTTAATCCATCTAGGTTTAATATTTGCTGAAAACTATTTTGGTTTTGATGTTTTCATTTCAAAAACAAATCTAACAAGTAATCCTATTTCGGCACTTTATACCCCATTTACCTTCATACTTATTTATGAAGCTTTTTTGCTAATATATTATCTGCCAAGATCCTTTACTACATCAGTGGCAAAAGAGTTTGAAATAATCTCACTTGTAATAATTAGAAAAATATTTAAAGATATACCTGAATTAAATCTTGACTCTGATTCCATAATTAACGAAGGTAATTTATTGATATTATACGATTTATTGGGTATTATCGCTATTTTCTATCTTATCTATCTATTCAAAAAAACTTGGCATAACACACCCAAGAAAGAATCTAACAAAAAACTTGAAAGTTTCTTAAATTATAAAAAACTCATTTCAATTAGTCTTGTCCCAATTCTATTTGTATTATGTTTTACAAATTTTTATGATTGGTTTGTTGATGTCTTTGTTTATAAACAGTTTAATGATGATTTAAATGGAGTTTTTTTTATTGACTTCTTTACTGTTTTGATATTGGTTGATGTTCTAATCTTACTTATATCGTTTCAATATACTGAAAGATATTCTCAGCTGATGAGAAACACTGGTTTTATTATATCAACTATTTTACTTAGACTCTCTTTCAGCGTAACTGGTTTATTTAGTATCATCCTTTTAGTACTTGGTGTTGCATTTGGTTTAGTAATTTTAAAAATTTACAAACTAGCTGAAGAAAGTTACTAAATAAGCTGTATGCAAAACCTTTTTGAAGAAGCATGTGATCATCTGTCGAAGGACAAAATAATGTCTTTTTTAGTTAAAAAATTTAAAAAGAAAATTAACTGGGGTAATAGGTATAATCCCAATCATGCGGTTTCTATATCAAATCTTATTATTGAACAGCAAATTAGCTTCAAGGCTGCAATAACTGTAAAGAAAAGATTTAGTGATTTGATTAATGGAATGTCAAACGAAGAAATATTAAAAATAAATCTAGATAAGCTACAATCAATAGGTATTTCTTACAAGAAAGCTGAATATATTAAAAATGTTTTTAATTTTTTTGATACCTCAAATCATGATTTTAAACATATGAGTGATGCTCAAGTTATAAAATTATTAAGTTCGATAAAGGGTGTTGGTGAGTGGACATCACAAATGTTCCTAATTTTCAGCTTATTTAGAGAAAACATATTTTCTCCCAAGGATTTAGCACTAATAAATAGCATAAAAAAAAATTATGGGATAGATAATATTGAAAATGAAATGTTAGATGAGCTCGTTAGTCGTTGGAGTCCTTACAATTCAATCGCATGCTTATTTCTTTGGGAATCGATTGAGAATAAAATATTTTACTCACCAAAAGTTGAGAAATTTTAGGAGATTGAAACTGTTTTATTTTTTCATTAATTCCCCCAGATTAAGTCCTCCAAAAAAAAAATCATGAATTAATTGGTTAATTAAACTTAAAAATTTTATATTTGCGCTCATTTTAAAAGCAACTAAATTAAAATATTATGGCAAAGGAAAATTTTGATCGTTCAAAACCACACTTAAACATTGGTACAATTGGACACGTAGATCACGGTAAAACTACTCTTACAGCAGCAATTACTACAGTTTTAGCAAGCGCTGGTTTATCTGAGAAAAGAGATTTTGATACTATTGACAATGCTCCTGAAGAAAAAGAAAGGGGTATTACTATTAACACATCACACGTTGAATATTCAACTGAAAATCGTCACTATGCACATGTTGATTGTCCAGGTCACGCTGATTATGTAAAAAACATGGTTACAGGTGCAGCCCAAATGGATGGTGCTATACTTGTAGTTGCTGCTACTGATGGTCCTATGCCACAAACTCGTGAGCATATCCTACTAGGGAGACAGGTTGGTATTCCAAGGATTGTAGTATTTATGAACAAGGTTGATATGGTTGACGATGAAGAATTGTTGGAATTAGTTGAAATGGAAATTCGTGAATTACTTTCATTTTATGAATACGATGGCGATAATAGCCCTGTGGTTGCAGGATCAGCCCTTGGTGCTCTAAATGGAGAACAAAAATGGGTTGACACTGTAATGGAATTGATGAAAAATGTCGACTCTTGGATTGAATTACCTAAGAGAGATGTTGATAAAGATTTTTTAATGCCTATTGAAGATGTTTTCTCAATAACTGGTAGAGGAACTGTAGCAACAGGAAGAATTGAAACAGGTATTGCAAATACAGGTGATGCTGTTGACATTATTGGTATGGGTGCTGAGAAATTAACATCCACTGTTACCGGAGTTGAAATGTTCAGAAAAATATTAGATAGAGGTGAGGCTGGAGATAACGTAGGTATTTTATTAAGAGGTATCGAGAAGACTGATATCAGCAGAGGAATGGTTATCTGTAAACAAGGTTCAGTTACTCCTCACTCTAAATTTAAAGCTGAAGTTTATATCCTTAAAAAGGAAGAAGGTGGACGTCATACGCCATTCCACAATAATTATAGACCACAGTTTTATGTAAGAACAACAGATGTTACTGGTACTATTGCCTTACCATCTGGAGTAGAAATGGTTATGCCTGGTGATAACTTAACAATTACTGTTGAGTTAATACAGCCAATAGCAATGAATGTAGGTTTAAGATTTGCTATCCGTGAGGGTGGTAGAACGGTTGGCGCGGGACAGGTAACTGAAATTCTAGATTAATAAACTCATAAATAATGTATTGAGGTATTTTGTTTGATTAAAACAAAATACCTTAATGTGTGTTTACGGGTTTAGCTCAGTTGGTAGAGCACTGGTCTCCAAAACCAGGTGTCGGGAGTTCGAGTCTCTCAACCCGTGCAAAAATTGAAATAATGACAGAAATTGTAAAATATGTAAAAGAATCTTTTGAAGAATTAAGGACTAATGTTAGTTGGCCTGGTTTTAACGAAGGTTTGAACCTAACCGTTTTAGTTGCTGTATTTTCTATCATTTTTTCACTAATTATTTGGGGTTTGGATACTGTATTTAGCAGAATTATTCAGGAATTTTTTAAGTTAATTAATTAATACTCATGTCAGAAAAGGAAAATTTCAAATGGTACGTTGTTAGAGCTGTTAGTGGCCAAGAAAACAAAATAAAAACTTATATTGAAAATGAGATTTCAAGAGTTGGTATGAATAGTTACATTGAGGAAATTCTTGTTCCATCTGAAAAAGTTGTTCAGATTAGAAAAGGAAAGAAAATCACCAAAGATAAAACCTATTTTCCTGGCTACATAATGATCAAGGCCAATTTAACAGGTGAGGTGCCTCACGTTATAAAGTCTGTAACTAATGTTATTGGATTTTTGGGCGAAACTAAAGGTGGTGATCCAATCCCTTTAAGACAATCAGAAGTAAACAGAATGCTTGGAAAAGTTGACGAATTTTTGGTACAAGATGAATCAGATATTATTATTCCATTCATTCATGGAGAAAATGTTAAGGTAATTGACGGTCCTTTTAACGGTTTTGATGGAACAATTGAAAAAATTAATGAAGACAAAAGAAAGCTTGAAGTGATGGTAAAAATATTTGGCAGAAAAACGCCTTTAGAGTTAAGTTACATGCAAGTTGAAAAATTATAAATGTTACTAGATTAAATGATTTTATTGCTTCCATTATAAAATCATTGAAATTAAAATTAATAAAATGGCAAAAGAAATTGATAAGGTTCTCAAGTTACAAGTAAGAGGAGGGGCTGCAAATCCCTCACCTCCTGTTGGACCTGCCTTAGGTGCAGCCGGGGTTAATATTATGGATTTTTGTAAGCAGTTTAATGCTAGAACCCAGGACAAACCAGGAAAAGTTTTACCTGTTGTTATCTCTGTTTATAAGGACAAATCTTTTGATTTTGTAATAAAAACTCCACCTGCAGCTGTTCAGCTTTTAGAAGCTGCAAAGGTTAAGAAAGGTTCTGGTGAGCCAAATATTAATAAAGTTTCAAAAGTGACATGGGACCAGGTAAAAGTAATCGCTGAGGACAAGATGGTAGACTTAAATGCATTTACCGTTGAATCAGCCATGAAAATGGTAGCTGGAACCGCAAGGTCAATGGGTATAAATGTGTCGGGCGGAAAAGCCCCTGAATAATTTGAGCAAAATGGGAAAATTAACCAAGAATAGAAAAATATCGGAAGCAAAAGTTGATAACAGTAAATTATATTCTTTATCTGAGGCATGTTCATTACTTAAAGATATTTCTACAACAAAGTTTGATGAGTCCGTTGACTTAGCTGTTAGACTAGGTGTGGATCCTAAAAAAGCTAATGAGATGGTTAGAGGTGTAGTTTCACTTCCAAATGGAACAGGTAAAGACATGAAAGTATTAGCATTGGTAACCCCAGACAAGATAGATGAAGCTAAAAAAGCTGGAGCTGATTATGTTGGATTAGATGAATATATTGAAAAAATAAAAGGTGGTTGGACAGACATTGATGTTATTGTAACCATGCCTAGTGTCATGGGAAAACTAGGACCTTTGGGAAAAGTTTTAGGTCCGAGGGGTTTAATGCCAAATCCAAAAACAGGTACTGTTACTATGGATATTGGCAAAGCAATTTCTGACGTTAAGGCCGGAAAAATTGACTTTAAGGTTGACAAAGCAGGAATTGTTCATGCTCCAATCGGTAAAGTATCTTTTTCATCTGACAAAATTTTAGGAAATGCAAATGAATTGTTACAAACTTTATTGAAGTTAAAGCCTACATCATCAAAAGGCACCTACATTAAAAGCATTTATATTTCAACAACGATGAGCCCAAGCTTAGCAATTGACACAAAAATTTAAAGATAATGACTAGAGAAGAAAAATCGTTAGAAATTAAAGAAATACTTGAGGTTTTGAAGTCAAGTCAAAATATTTATTTGACAGACATTTCAGGCTTAAATGCTCTTGAAACATCGAACCTCAGGAGAATGTGCTTCAAGGCCGGAGTCAAGTTATCTGTCGTAAAAAATACATTGCTTGAAAAGGCAATGAACGATTCAGATAAAGATTTTGGTTCATTAAAGGACACACTAAAGGGCAACACATCAGTTATGATTGCCGAAGTAAGCAGTGCACCAGCAAAAGTCATTAAAAATTTCAGAAAAAAATCTGATAAACCAATACTTAAGGGTGCAATGATTGAAGAAGATATTTATATTGGTGATGACCAAGTAGAGATGTTATTTGCAATTAAATCTAAGGAGGAATTAGTTGGAGATATCATTTTGTTGTTACAGTCACCAGCGAAGAATGTTATTTCTGCTCTTACATCAAGTGGCGGAAAATTATCGGGCATTCTTCAAACATTAACAAATAAATAGTAATAAAGTAAATTAAAAATAGAAAAATGGCAGATTTAAAAACTTTCGCAGAACAGTTGGTTAACTTATCCGTTAAGGAGGTAAGTGAATTAGCTGATATTTTAAAAAATGAGTATGGTATTGAGCCGGCAGCAACTGCAGTTGCAGCGCCTGCAGCAGCAGGTAGCGCAGCAGGCGGAGATGCAGCTGAAGAAAAATCAGAATTTGATGTTGTTCTTAAGGCAGCAGGAGGTTCAAAACTAGCAGTAGTTAAATTAGTTAAAGAGTTAACGGGCCTAGGATTAAAGGACGCAAAAGAACTCGTTGATGGTGCTCCTAAGACTTTAAAGGAGGCTGTTAGTAAGGATGAAGCTGAAGGATTCAAAAAATCTTTAGAAGAAGCTGGAGCTGAGGTTGAACTAAAATAGTTATATATTTTAGTCTTAATAGATCCCCTTTTTATATAATAAATAAAAGGGGTGATAACCCCATTAATAATATAATTTAACTCATTTAACACAAAAAAATATGTCGTCAAATCAAGCCGGAAGAATTAATTTTTCATCATTAAAAAACTCGAACAACTATCCTGATTTTCTTGATATCCAAATTAAGTCTTTTAAAGATTTTTTTCAGTTAGAAACAAAGTCTGATGAGCGTGGTGAAGAAGGTCTTTATAATACATTTCAAGATAATTTTCCAATTACAGACGCAAGAAATCAGTTTGTTTTAGAATTTCTTGACTACTTTGTAGATCCACCTCGATACTCAATTCAAGAATGTATTGAAAGAGGCTTAACCTACAGTGTTCCACTTAAAGCAAGGTTAAAATTATATTGTACAGATCCTGAGCACGAAGACTTTGAAACAATTGTTCAAGATGTTTATCTCGGAACCATTCCATACATGACCCCAAGTGGTACTTTTTGCATTAATGGTGCTGAGAGAGTAGTTGTATCGCAATTGCATAGGTCACCTGGTGTATTTTTTGGACAATCCTTCCATGCTAATGGGACCAAATTGTACTCTGCCAGAGTTATTCCATTTAAGGGATCTTGGATTGAGTTTGCTACAGACATTAATAGTGTTATGTACGCATATATTGACAGAAAGAAAAAACTTCCTGTTACGACTTTATTTCGTGCCATCGGTTACGAAAGGGATAAAGATATATTGGAGATTTTTGATTTAGCTGAAGAAATAAAAGTTTCAAAGGCAAACCTAAAAAAGTTTTATGGAAGAAAATTAGCCGCTAGAGTATTAAATACTTGGTACGAAGATTTTGTTGATGAAGATACGGGTGAAGTGGTTTCTATTGAAAGAAATGAAATTGTCCTAGATCGTGATACAGAAATTGATAAAGAAAATGTTTCTGAGATAATTGAATCAGGAGTTAAAACAATATTAATTCATAAAGAAATCTCTCAACAAGGCGATTATGCAATTATCCACAATACATTACAAAAAGATCCAACAAATTCGGAAAAGGAAGCTGTTGAACATATTTACAGACAACTTAGAAATGCAGAGCCCCCAGATGAGGAAACTGCTAGAGGTATAATTGATAAATTATTTTTTAGTGACCAAAGATACAATTTAGGTGACGTTGGTAGATACAGAATGAATAAAAAGCTAGGTTTAGATATAGCTATTGATAAGCAGGTTTTGACTACGGATGATATTATTACCATCATTAAATATCTCATTGAGCTTATAAACTCCAAGGCCGAGATTGATGATATTGATCACTTGTCGAACAGGCGCGTTAGAACGGTTGGCGAACAACTCTCAACTCAATTTGGAATTGGTTTAGCAAGAATGGCTCGAACAATTCGTGAAAGAATGAATGTAAGAGATAATGAAGTTTTTACTCCAATTGACCTTATTAATGCTAAAACTTTATCATCTGTTATAAATACCTTTTTTGGTACAAATCAGCTCTCTCAATTTATGGACCAAACTAATCCTCTTGCTGAGATTACACACAAAAGAAGACTTTCTGCGTTGGGCCCAGGCGGGCTTTCCAGGGAAAGAGCAGGATTTGAAGTTCGTGATGTTCATTATACTCACTATGGAAGACTATGCCCCATTGAAACACCTGAAGGTCCTAATATCGGACTAATTTCTTCACTTGGAGTTTTCGCTAAAATCAATAATATGGGCTTTATTGAAACTCCGTACAGAAAAGTTGCTAATGGAATTGTTGATTTAAAGTCTGATCCAGTTTATTTAAGTGCTGAAGAAGAAGAAAATAAATTAATCGCACAGTCCAATATCGATATAGATGAATCTGGTAAAATATTAGACAGTAAAGTAATTGCCAGACAAGAGGGGGATTTTCCGCTAACTGAGCCTTCGAATGTTCATTACACAGATGTTGCCCCAAATCAGATTGCTTCCATTTCTGCTTCACTTATTCCTTTTTTAGAGCATGATGATGCTAATAGGGCGTTGATGGGATCCAATATGATGAGACAAGCTGTGCCACTACTACTACCACAAGCCCCGATAGTGGGCACTGGGCTTGAAAAACAGGTTGCTTCTGATTCAAGGGTGCTTATAAATGCCGAGTCTGATGGTATAGTTAAGTATGTTGATGCCAATCAAATAATGATAAAGTATGATAGGAATAAAAATGAAGTTTTAACAAGTTTTGACTCTGAAACTGTAACTTATAACTTGACAAAATTTAAAAAAACTAACCAAGGAACATGTGTCAATTTAAGACCAATCGTTTCAACTGGTGATAATGTAAAAAAAGGACAGGTCCTGTGTGAAGGTTATGCAACAAATAAAGGAGAGTTAGCTTTAGGTAGAAATATTCAAGTTGCTTTTATGCCTTGGAAGGGCTATAATTTTGAAGATGCAATAGTAATTTCAGAAAAGGTTGTAAGAGATGATGTGTTTACATCAATTCACATTGATGAGTATTCAATTGAGGTTCGTGACACCAAACTTGGAAATGAAGAGCTAACCAATGATATTCCCAACGTTTCTGAAGAAGCAACGAAAGATCTTGATGAGAATGGTATGATTAGAATTGGCGCTGAGGTTAATGCCGGTGATATATTGATTGGTAAAATTACTCCCAAAGGTGAAAGTGATCCAACTCCTGAAGAAAAGCTATTGAGAGCAATTTTTGGAGATAAAGCTGGAGATGTAAAAGACGCTTCACTAAAGGCTCCTCCCTCACTCAATGGAATCGTTATTGATAAAAAGTTATTCTCAAAGTCTGTTAAAGACAAAAGAAAGAGAATACAAGATAAAGAAGATTTGAAAATCCTTGAAGATGTGTATGAAAAAAAGTTTGAAGAATTAAAAAGAGTATTGATTGATAAGTTATATTCAGTACTAAATGGAAAAACCTCACAAGGAATTTTCAACGATCTAGGTGAAGAAGTTTTTCCAAAGGGTAAAAAATTTACTTTAAAAATGCTTAATTCTGCCGATGACTTTGCTCATTTAGTTTCTAATAAGTGGGTTGCTGATAGTTCTATTAATAAAGTAGTTTCACAAATCATCCATAATTATAAAATTAAAGAAAACGACCTACAAGGTTCTTTAAGAAGAGAGAAATTTACAATTTCTGTAGGAGATGAACTTCCATCAGGGATTTTAAAATTAGCTAAGATTTACATTGCAAAGAAACGTAAATTAAAAGTTGGTGACAAAATGGCTGGAAGACATGGAAACAAGGGTATTGTAGCAAAAATTGTAAGAGAAGAGGATATGCCCTTTTTGGAAGATGGCAAGCCGGTTGATATTGTTTTGAATCCACTTGGTGTGCCATCAAGAATGAATATTGGTCAGATATATGAAACAGTGTTAGGTTGGGCAGGTTTAAAACTTGATAAGAAATTTTCAACTCCAATTTTTGATGGTGCAACACTTGATGAAATTAATTCTATAACAGACGAAGCAGGCTTACCAAGATTTGGCCATACGTTTTTATATGATGGAGGAACTGGTGAAAAATTTGATCAACCTGCAACGGTTGGTGTAATTTATATGTTAAAGCTGGGCCATATGGTTGACGATAAAATGCATTCAAGGTCAATTGGACCATACTCATTGATTACTCAGCAACCACTTGGTGGAAAGGCTCAGTTTGGTGGACAAAGATTTGGTGAAATGGAAGTATGGGCACTAGAGGCATATGGTGCATCAAGTACTCTAAGAGAAATTTTAACAGTTAAATCCGATGACGTTATTGGAAGAGCCAAGACATATGAATCAATTGTAAAAGGTGAGTCAATGCCTAAGCCAGGATTGCCCGAATCTTTTAACGTCCTGATGCACGAATTAAAGGGTCTTGGACTTGATATAAGACTTGAAGAGTAAAAAAAACAAAATATTATTATGAGAAGAAAAAAAGACAACTCTGTAATTAATTTTAACAAAATTTCAATAGGATTAGGATCTCCCGAGTCAATCCTTTCCGCATCACGTGGAGAAGTTTTGAAGCCTGAGACAATAAATTACCGTACTCACAAACCCGAAAGAGATGGTTTGTTTTGTGAAAGAATTTTTGGTCCAGTAAAAGATTATGAATGTGCTTGTGGAAAGTATAAAAGAATCCGATACAAAGGTATTGTTTGTGACAGATGTGGGGTTGAGGTAACCGAGAAAAAAGTTCGTAGAGATAGAATCGGACATATAAATCTTGTGGTACCTGTTGCTCATATATGGTATTTTAGATCACTTCCAAATAAAATCGGATACTTATTAGGTTTACCATCGAAGAAATTAGATATGATAATATATTACGAGAGATATGTTGTCATTCAGGCAGGAAATGCAAAGAATAGTGAAGGCGAGCAATTGCAAAAAATGGATTTTCTTACTGAGGAGGAATATCTTAATGTTTTGGACTCAATTCCTGCAGATAATTCGTATTTAGATGACGAAAATCCTGAAAAATTCATTGCAAAAATGGGTGCTGAATGTTTAATTGAACTACTTTCAAGAATAAATTTGGACGAACTTTCATATGAACTAAGAGATAAAGCTAACAATGAAACCTCAAAACAAAGAAAAACAGAGGCACTTAAAAGACTACAGGTTGTTGAATCATTTAGAGAAGGAAATTTAAATAGACAGAATCTACCTGAGTGGATGGTTATGAAAGCAATTCCAGTAATACCACCCGAACTTAGGCCTTTAGTACCACTTGATGGAGGGAGATTTGCCACATCTGATTTAAATGACCTATATCGAAGAGTAATAATCAGAAATAATAGATTGAAAAGACTAATTGAAATTAAAGCACCTGAAGTCATTTTGAGGAATGAAAAAAGAATGCTGCAGGAGTCAGTTGATTCTTTATTTGATAATACTAGGAAATCATCTGCTGTTAAAACTGAATCTAATAGACCATTAAAATCTTTATCTGACTCACTTAAAGGAAAACAAGGAAGATTTAGACAAAATCTTCTGGGTAAACGTGTAGATTATTCTGCCAGATCTGTAATTGTTGTTGGTCCTGACCTTAAACTTTTCGAATGTGGCTTACCTAAAAATATGGCTGCAGAGTTGTACAAACCTTTCATAATTAGAAAATTAATGGAAAGAGGTATTGTGAAAACTGTCAAATCAGCAAAAAAAATAATTGATAGAAGGGATCCAGTAGTCTGGGATATTCTAGAAAATGTACTTCGCGGTCACCCTGTTTTGTTAAACAGAGCACCAACTCTTCACAGACTTGGTATTCAAGCATTTCAGCCAAAACTTATTGAAGGAAAAGCTATACAACTCCATCCATTGGTGTGTACTGCATTTAATGCCGATTTTGATGGTGATCAAATGGCTGTACATTTGCCATTGGGACCTGAAGCCATTCTAGAGGCTCAACTATTAATGCTTGCATCTCACAACATACTTAATCCGGCAAATGGCTCTCCAATTACTGTTCCATCTCAAGATATGGTTCTTGGTTTATATTATATGACCAAGCAAAAAGTATCAACAAAAGAACAAAAGGTTACAGGTGAGGGATTAACTTTTTATTCACCTGATGAAGCTATAATTGCATACAATGAGAAGAAAGTTGACTTAAATGCAATTGTAAAGGTTAAAATCACAACTTCAGATAAATCTGAATTGATAGAAACAACACCAGGCAGAATATTATTTAATGAAAAAGTGCCTGAAAAGGCTGGTTTCATTAATGAGGTCTTAACTAAAAAATCACTCCGTGATATAATTGGTGATATATTAAAAATAACTAGT
>CACLCL010000027.1 GCA_902605445.1 uncultured Bacteroidota bacterium
TGTTTTTTCACAATATTTACACCCTCAACAATTGCTCGATTTTTACTGGCATATACCCTAAGGACCTTTCCCTGGCTACCTTTTTGATTCCCAGCAATTACCTTAACAATATCCCCAGTCTTAATTTTTAATTTTCTTTTCATAATAACTTTTTATAAAACCTCGGGGGCTAATGAAATTATTTTCATAAACTTTTTTTCTCTTAATTCTCTTCCAACTGGTCCAAAAACTCTAGTACCTTTCATTTCACCAGATGCGTCTAATAAAACACATGCATTGTCATCAAATCTAATATATGACCCGTCTTTTCTTCTAACCTCTTTAGTTGTTCTAACTACAACAGCAGATGAAACAGAACCTTTTTTTACCATACCGTTTGGTGTGGCAGATTTTACCGATACAACTATTTTATCACCGATTGAAGCATATCTTCTCTTTGTACCACCTAAAACTCTAATGGTTAAAACTTCTTTTGCTCCAGTGTTATCAGCAACTTTTAATCTTGATTCTTGTTGTAACATAATTATTTTGCTCTTTCTATTATTTCTACTAATCTCCAGCACTTAGACCTACTTATAGGTCTTGTTTCCATTATTTTTACTCTATCTCCAATATTACAGTCATTTTTTTCATCGTGTGCCACATACTTCTTGGTCTTCAAAACAAACTTACCATACATTGGATGCTTTACCTTTTTAACTTCAGAAACAACTATTGATTTCTGCATTTTATTACTGGTTACCACTCCAATTCTCTCTTTTCTTAAATTTCTATTTTCCAAACTCATATAGAATTAATTATTTATTATCTCTATTTTTTATTTCGGTCAAAACTCTGGCAATTGACCTTCTTATTTGTTTAAGCTGAAGAGGATTTTCAAGTGGTGAAACGGAATGAGCAAATTTAAGCTCATTATGTTTCTTCCTCATTTCCACGAGTTGCTCTTTCAACTCATCAATATTCAACTTAATAACTTCTTGTTGTTTCATAATATTAATCTTCAAAATCTCTTGCTACAATGAACTTTGTCTTAACCGGTAATTTCTGTGCAGCAAGTCTCAATGCTTCCTTTGCAATATCAATGGTTACACCACCAACTTCAAATAAAATTCTACCGGGCTTGACAACGGCTGCCCAATACTCTACAGCACCCTTTCCCTTTCCCATTCTTACCTCAAGCGGTTTTTTAGTTATAGGTTTATCAGGAAATATTTTTATCCAAAGTTGACCTTCTCTTTTCATATACCTAGTTGCGGCAATTCTGGCAGCCTCAATCTGTCTTGAGGTAAGAAAATTAGAATCAAGAGATTTAATTCCAAACATTCCATTAGAAAGTCGATGCCCTCTACCTGAATTACCTTTCATTCTTCCCTTCTGTACTTTGCGATATTTAGTTTTCTTTGGCTGTAACATATTTAATTACGTTTTCTTCTATTGTTTTTAGATTGTTTTTTTGCAAACCCTACTAATGGATTTAGGTCTCTTTTGCCATAAACTTCACCCTTCATAATCCATACTTTAACTCCAATTCTTCCATAAGTTGTATGAGCTTCAACCATTGCATAGTCTATGTCAGCTCTGAATGTCGAAAGTGGAATTCTGCCCTCCTTATAATGCTCACTTCTTGCCATTTCAGCACCATTTAATCTACCGCTAATCTGAATCTTGATGCCTTCAGCATTCATTCTAATTGAAGCAGCAATGGCCATTTTAATAGCACGTTTATATGAAATTCTATTTTCAATTTGTCGAGCAACACTTGATGCTACCAAAAAAGCATCAAGTTCTGGCCTCTTAATTTCATAAATATTCAACTGTATATCTTTGGAGGTAACTTTCTTCAATTCTTCTTTTAATTTATCAACCTCTTGACCTCCTTTTCCAATGATAATCCCAGGCCTCGCTGTTGTTATTGTAATGGTGACTATTTTTAAAGTTCTTTCAATAATAATCCGTGAAATACTAGCTTTTGCTAGACGGGCATGGATATATTTACGAATTTTTTGATCTTCAGCTAATTTATCTCCATAGTCATTACCCCCAAACCAGTTGGATTCCCAACCTCTAATTATACCTATTCTGTTCCCTATTGGATTTGTTTTCTGTCCCATTTACTTATCAATTTTATTTTTAGAGTTCAAAACAATGGTAACATGATTTGATCTTTTTCTTATTCTGTGAGCTCTTCCCTGAGGTGCTGTTCTTATTCTTTTGAGTACTGATGCACTGTCAACTCTAATTTCAGAGACGAATAAGTTTGCATCTTCAATATTAAAATCCTTATGTTTTACTTGCCAGTTTGAAATTGCAGATAGAAGTAACTTTTCAAGTTTTCTAGATGCATCTTTTTGACTAAACTTACAAATATCAAGAGCATCATTAACATCTTTACCTCTGAGTAAATCAGCAACGATTCTCATTTTTCGTGGAGATGTTGGGCAATTATTTAATTTAGCAGTAGCCAACATACTATTTTCGTTATTAATATTTTTTTTATCCTCCATAATTATTTGTTACCCTTATTTTTTGCTCCTGCATGACCTCTAAATGATCTAGTTGGTGAAAATTCTCCTAATTTGTGGCCAACCATATTTTCAGTGATATATACCGGAATAAATTGTCTGCCATTATGAACAGCAATCGTTTGTCCAACAAAATCTGGTGTAATCATACTTGCTCTCGACCAAGTCTTAATAACTGTTTTTTTATTATCCTGAACATTTTTTAGCAATTTTTTAGCTAATTTGAAATGTACAAATGGTCCTTTTTTTAATGATCTCGCCATAGTTTATTTTTTTCTTCTTTCAAGTATATATTTATTACTAACTTTATTTTTTGATCTTGTTCTAAAACCCTTTGCTGGAACTCCTTTTCTAGATCTAGGATGTCCACCAGAGGCACGACCTTCTCCACCACCCATCGGGTGGTCAACCGGATTCATCGCAACAGGTCTTGTTCTGGGCCTTCTACCAAGCCATCTTTTACGTCCAGCTTTACCCGAAACAGTTAGTTGATGGTCAGAATTTGATACAGCACCAATCGTTGCAAAACAACTAGCCAAAACCAATCTTGTTTCACCAGAAGGGAGCTTTATAGTTACAAACTTTCCTTCTTTTGCCATTAACTGCGCGTAAGATCCAGCACTTCTTGCCAAAGTAGCTCCTTTTCCAGGGGTCATTTCAATACAAGAAATGGTAGTACCAAGTGGTATGTTTGCAAGTTGCATACAATTACCAATATTGGGAGGTGCAGACTTTGCTGAAACAAGTTTCGTCCCCACTTTTAAGCCCTTAAGAGCTAAAATGTATCTTTTCTCTCCGTCTTTGTATTTAACCAATGATATAAATGCTGACCTAAACGGATCGTATTCAACAGAAAGAACTTCAGCATCAATTTCATACTTATCCCTTTTAAAATCAATAATTCTGTATCTTTTTTTATGCCCTCCTCCTTTGTAACGCATTGTCATCCTACCCTGGTTATTTCTTCCACCAGTTTTCTTTATAGTTTTTAATAAAGATTTCTCCGGATTAGAAGTGGTAATCTCAGAATACTCATTTACGATTCTAAATCTTTGTCCGGGCGTTATAGGTTTTAATTTTCTTACTGGCATAATTTATTTATTTAGCTATTTGCATAAAAATCAATTGAATCACCTTCGGCTAATTTTACAACTGCCTTTTTTATAGAGTTGGTTTTAGCATATTGTATTCCAGATTTAGTATACCTAATTCTTCTGTCTGATCTTACATTAATTGTTCTAACTTTCTCAACCTTTACTGCATATTTTGATTCAACTTCTTTTTTTATTTCAACCTTGTTAGCAGATTTAGTAACTTCAAAGGTGTAGCAATTCATTAACTCACTATCACGAGTTGCCTTTTCTGTAATAATTGGTTTTAATAAAGCATTCATTTTATTTACTTAAATTTTCATTAATACTTAATAGCGAACTTTCAGAAATTACTAACTGCTTCGCATTCAAAATACTGTAAGTATTTATTTCTGAAGTAGTTGTCACCTCGGCACCCTTAAAATTTCGCGATGACAAATATACATTAATATTGGATGTATCAAATACAAACAAAGATTTATTGCTATCAATGTTTAAAGCCCTTAAAACATCAATAAAAGTTTTAGTTTTTGGTGATTTAAATTCAAAATCTTCGATTATAGTTATGGCATTTTCTTTAGCTTTAATTGACAATGCTGATTTTCTTGCCAATTTTTTGAGCTTTCTATTTAGCTTTATATCGTAATCACGTGGTCTTGGACCAAAAATTCTTCCACCACCTCTAAAAAGACCAGATTTTTTACTACCAGCTCTGGCAGTACCTGTTCCTTTTTGTTTCTTTATCTTTCTTGTACTTCCATTAATATCAGCTCTTTCTTTGGCTTTATGAGTACCTTGCCTCTGAGCCGCTAGAAATTGCTTGACATCCAAATACAAAGCATGATCATTAGGTTCAATATTAAATACAGATTTAGGTAGAGTAACTTCTCTACCAGTCTTTTTACCTTTTGAATTTAAAACCGATAACTTCATTATTTTTCAATTTTTAAATAAGAATTATTATGTCCAGGGACACATCCTTTAACTACTAGAAGGTTCTTTTCCAAATCAATCTTTAAAACTTTTAAGTTTAATACTTTAACTTTTTCTCCACCCATTCGCCCAGCCATTTTCATTCCTTTAAATACTCTTGCAGGATATGATGCTGCACCAATTGAACCTGGAGCTCTTAATCTGTTATGCTGTCCATGTGTAGCTTGACCAACTCCGGCAAATCCATGTCTTTTAACAACACCTTGAAATCCTTTACCTTTCGAAATGCCAGAAACATCAACAAACTCTCCTTCTTCAAAATGATCTACATTGATTTTATCACCAAGTTTTAGTTCTTGTTCAAAATCCTGAAACTCTACCAATTTAATTTTTGGTGTAGTTCCTGCTTTTTTAGTATGTCCTTTGTGAGCACTTGTAGCACTTTTTTCGGTCTTTTCATCAAAACCCAATTGAATTGCGTGATAACCGTCAATGGCTTCAGATCGAACCTGAGTTACGATACAAGGACCAGCTTCTATGACAGTACACGGAATGTTTTTTCCACTCTCATCAAAAATACTAGTCATTCCAATTTTCTTTCCTATTAAACCAGACATAATTTATATTTTCATTTATCCTTTAAAATAATTTAGGGTCAAAATAATTTAACCCTAAATTATTTTTAACCATTTTTCCTTCGCAAAACGCTCCGGACATTTTAAACCAGAATTAACTGGCAGGTGTATTTACACCTTAATCTCAACTTCAACACCACTCGGCAACTCTAACTTCATTAAAGCATCAATAGTCTTAGAAGAAG
The DNA here is from genome assembly GCA_902605445.1 of uncultured Bacteroidota bacterium. Classification (GTDB taxonomy): domain Bacteria; phylum Bacteroidota; class Bacteroidia; order Flavobacteriales; family Flavobacteriaceae; genus MED-G13. Next base: position 5,367 of record CACLCL010000027.1, read on the forward strand.
TACTGTAAATATCAAGTAATCTCTTGTAAGAACTTAATTGAAACTGTTCTCTTGATTTTTTGTTAACATGAGGCGATCTTAAAACAGTAAAAAGTTTTTTGTGCGTTGGCAATGGAATAGGCCCAGTAACAACAGCACCAGTACTTTTTACAGTCTTGACTATCTTGTCAGCAGAATTATCTACTAAACTGTGATCGTAAGACTTTAATTTTATTCTAATTTTTTGACTCATGTTATAATATTTTAATTAGCTTCAGCTGTTCCATTTGCTTTTTTAATGACATCTTCAGAAACATTAGAAGGGGTTGCAGCATAATGGGAAAACTCCATCGTAGATGTTGCTCTTCCTGATGACAATGTTCTTAATGAAGTAACATATCCAAACATTTCTGAAAGAGGAACATCAGCCTTGACAACCTTTGATCCAGCACGATCACCCATATCATTCACTTGACCTCTTCTTCTATTAAGATCACCAACGATATCACCCATATTTTCTTCTGGAGTTAAAACCTCAAGCTTCATAATAGGCTCCATGATTACAAATTTTGCTAATTTGGCAGCATTTCTAAAACCAATTTTTGCCGCGAGCTCAAATGAAAGCTGATCGGAATCAACATCATGATATGAACCATCATTCAATGTGACTTTCATAGAGTCAACTTCATAACCAGCCAATGGACCGTTTTGCATAGCCATTTTAAACCCTTTTTCAACCGAAGGAATAAATTCTTTAGGAACATTTCCTCCTTTAATATTTGAAATAAATTCTAGACCTTGCTTTCCTTCCTCAGCAGGTTCAACAGTGAATGCGATATCAGCAAATTTACCTCTACCACCTGATTGTTTTTTGTAAACTTCACGATGGTCAGCCTTCAATGTAATAGCCTCTTTGTATTCGACCATTGGCTCACCCTCATTGACCTCAACCTTAAATTCTCTTTTTAATCTATCAACGATGATATCTAAATGCAATTCACCCATTCCGGAAATTATAGTCTGACCTGACGCCTCATCGGTTCGGACAGTAAAAGTTGGATCTTCTTCTGAAAGCTTTCCTAAAGCCATACCTAATTTATCAACGTCAGCTTTTGTTTTAGCTTCAACAGCAATACCGATAACCGGGTCAGGAAAATCCATACTTTCCAGAACTATAGGTGCTTTTTCGGAGGTTAAACTGTCACCTGTTTTGATGTCTTTAAAACCTACAGCGGCTCCTATATCTCCAGCTTCGATGATATCGATCGCATTTTGTTTATTTGAATGCATTTGATAAATTCTTGAAATCCTCTCTTTTTTACCAGACCTATTGTTTAAGACATAAGATCCAGCTGGTAGTTTTCCAGAATAGACTCTAAAGAAGGCAAGTCTTCCAACGAATGGATCGGTTGCAATTTTAAAGGCAAGCGCCGCAAATGGCTCCTCAACAGAAGGTTTTCTTGAAATTTCATCCTTATTATCAGGGTTAGTTCCAATTATAGCATCCTTATCAATGGGTGACGGTAGGTACCGACAAACCGCATCTAACAAAAATTGAACTCCTTTGTTTTTGAAAGCAGAACCACAAATCATAGGTATTATTGCCATATCCATGACAGCAGCGCGCAATGCACTATGAATTTCTTCTTCAGTAATTGAATCTTCATCTTCCATATATTTTTCAAGAAGATTGTCATCATAAGATGCAACCTCTTCAATAAGTAAACCTCTATATTTTTTTGCTTCTTCCTTTAGATTATCTGGAATTTCCACAACATCAAAGGTTGATCCCATAGATTCTTCATGCCATATAATGGCTCTATTTTTAATTAGATCAACAATCCCTTTAAAATCAGCCTCGTCGCCAATAGGCAAAACAATTTGAACTGCGTTCGAGCCCAACATTTCTTTAACTTGGTTGCATACCATAGAGAAATTTGATCCTTGTCTGTCCATTTTATTTACAAAACCAATTCTGGGAACTTTGTAGTTATCTGCCAATCTCCAGTTTGTCTCAGACTGAGGCTCAACACCATCAACTGCACTAAATAAAAATACAAGACCATCAAGAACACGTAATGATCTATTAACCTCTACGGTAAAGTCAACGTGTCCAGGTGTATCAATTATATTGAAATGATATCCCTTAGATAAATCATTCTTTTTACCGTTATCAGTTGGAAAATCCCATGTACAAGTTGTTGCAGCAGATGTAATGGTAATTCCTCTTTCTTGCTCTTGCTCCATCCAGTCCATTGTTGCCGCACCATCATGGACTTCACCAATCTTGTGTGAAACCCCTGTGTAATAAAGAATTCTTTCAGTAGTAGTTGTTTTACCAGCGTCAATGTGAGCAGCAATTCCTATATTTCTTGTATATTTTAAATCTCTTGACATAATTAATTAAAATCTAAAGTGAGAGAAAGCCTTATTAGCCTCGGCCATTTTATGAGTATCAACTTTTTTCTTAACCGCTGAGCCTTCTTCTTTGGAAGCGGCAATGATTTCTGCGGCGAGTTTTTGAGCCATTGACTTTTCATTTCTTTTTCTTGAAAAATTTATTAACCATTTCATAGCAATAGAGATTTTTCTATCAGATCTTATAGGACTAGGAATTTGAAATGTAGCTCCCCCGACTCTTCTACTTCTTACCTCAACGTGGGGCATCACATTTGATAAAGCATCTTTCCAAATGTCAAGTGCTGTTTTTTCATCATCAGATTTTTTGCTGCCAACAATGTCAATAGCATCGTAAAAAATTTTAAAAGCAACAGATTTTTTTCCACTCCACATCATCATATTTACAAATCTGGTAACCAATTTGTCATTAAACTTTGGATCTGGCAGAAGTGGACGTTTTTTTGCTTGCTTTTTTCTCATTTTCTAGTCAGGTAAACTTTGTTATTTTTTGGGTCTTTTAGCACCGTATTTTGACCTTCTTTGGGTTCTTCCTTCAACTCCAGCAGTATCTAATGCGCCTCTAATAATATGGTATCTTACACCAGGTAAATCTTTTACCCTACCACCTCTTACCAAAACAATCGAATGTTCTTGTAGGTTGTGGCCCTCGCCCGGAATGTATGCATTAACTTCATTACCATTTGTAAGCCTCACTCTTGCAACTTTTCGCATAGCTGAATTTGGCTTTTTTGGCGTAGTGGTGTAAACTCTAGTACACACTCCTCTACGCTGAGGACATGAGCTCAAAGCTGCAGATTTACTTTTTTTTGAGGATTTAACCCTTCCCTTTCTTACTAATTGTGATATGGTTGGCATACACTAATAATTTTTATCTCTTAATTTTAAGAGGCGCGCAAAGTTAAAAATTTAAATGAATTATTCAAATGTTACATCTATAAATTTTATTTTTTTTTAAAAAAATTCGATTTTGTTATATTAACGCTTCTAAAATCACGTTGATTAATAAGCACTTTGTTATTTTGTTAAAAACATTTAAATATTCAGTCATTCTTGCTTTGATTTGTAATTTTTCTAACTCACAAAATTACAATCTGACCTATAATGGCTTTTTTAAAAATTTTGAGAATAACACTTTCGATAAATATGAACATTTAATTAAATCAATTGATGATTCTATTTTGTCATTAGTCAATAGGGGATTTATGTACTCCAAAGTTGAAATATTAAAAAAAAGGGATTCGTTTAATTACGAGGTAACAATTAAAAGTGGTTCAAAAATTAAGTTTATAAAATTTTCAAATATTGAAGGTCTGCCCGACAATTTTAAAGAATATATACACAATTTGCTAGATAGCAAGGGAAGAATTGAGTTTGAGAGATCAAAAAAATTCCTTAATGATTTGTCATTATTTATCTCAGCCAATGGCTACCCATTCTCGAAGATCAACATTTTGAATTTTATTCAACTTGATTCGAATTTGATTTCAGCAGATTTATACATTGAATTAGGTCAAAAAAGAAAAATTGATAAAATTGTAGTTAAAGGATATGAAAACTTCCCCAAAAAGTTTTTTAAAAATTTTTTAAACATTAACAAAAATGTTGATTTGGACCTTGAGAACATTAGAAAAAAATCAGCTAAAATTGACAATTTATTATTTGTTAAAAACACTAAAGAACCTGAAGTTTTATTCACTGATGATTCTACAATTGTTTATTTCTACCTAAAAAAAACAAAAAAAAATTCATTTGATGGTTTTCTTGGTTTTAACTCTGATGAAAATACTAATAAATTAGATTTACAAGGAAATCTTAATCTAAATATTATTAATGCATTTAATTCAGGAGAAGGAATTAATATTAGATATGTCTCTGAAAATTCAAAGGACAAATTATTTTACTCTAATCTTGATATACCATATCTGCTTAGTTCTCCAATTAGTGTTGGTTTGTCACTAAATATCTCCAAAAAAGACTCTACTTTTTCAACAAACAGTACCGGAGTTAATTTATATTCTGAGTTCAGAAAAATAAAATTTGGTATGGGTTACGAAAAAATAAAATCATCTGCATATATTCAAAATGAAAATATACAGGATTTTGATTTGAGGAAATTAAATTTTTTTATTTCAAAAATTCAAATTGATTATTCAAGTCTTTTATTTCTGAAAAAATTAGAATTTATTTATAACTACAGTCATGGTGAAAAAACCCAAAACATTGTTACTCCTCATAGCACTCATAACTTCAAATTGTTGAAAAAATTTAATTTAAGTGAAAGGTTATTAAATATTTCTAGCTTCAACTACAACAAAATGAATAGCGAAAATTTTGTAACAAATGAATTATTCAGATTTGGTGGAATAAGCTCAATTAGAGGTTTTCAAGAAGGAAGTATTTATGCGAATGAATATTTTATCACAAATTTTGATTTAGTTTTTTTATTAAACAAAAACACTGCTATTTTCTCGCTTTTTGATTTTTCAAAATACAATAATATAAACCTCAACATGGATGAAAAAATATACTCAGCTGGATTTGGCCTAAAAACTATATCAAACCAATCAATCATCACAATGTTTTTTGCGAGTGGAAATACCTGGGGTAAAAAATTAAATATTGGAGATGCAAAAATTAGCATAAGTTTTAAGACATTTTTCTGATTACAATAACCTGAATCTTAAAAAAATCTTAAAATTTTATGATTAAATGTTGTTTAATTAACATTTATATACAATATTTGCACTTGGACTAATTCAAATTATAATTAAAATGAAAACAAAATTAAGTGGAATTTTGACGCTATTATTGGCGTTTTTTGTGCAGGTTACTTTTGCACAAGATAAGACAGTTTCAGGTACAGTTTCTGACGACTCAGGAATGCCTGTTGCTGGAGTAAATATTATTGTGCAAGGCACATCTACTGGTACTCAATCCGACTTTGATGGAAACTTTAGCATCATGGTTGATGAGGGAGCCACTTTGACATTTAGTTATGTTGGATATACTACTGAATCAAGAACAGTTGGTTCATCCAATACAATTAATGTTACTCTTGGCGAAGATGTTGCGCAATTAGAAGAAGTTGTAGTTACAGCACAAGGTATTACAAGAGAGAGAAAAGCTCTTGGATATGCTGTTAGTGAAGTTTCTGGTGAAGAAATGGAGCAAAGAACTGAAGGTGATGTTGCCAGAGTTTTATCTGGAAAAGCATCAGGTGTAAACATTACTAGTCAATCTGGTACTTCTGGTTCAGCTACCAACGTAGTTATTAGAGGTTACACATCCATTAATGGTAACAATCAAGCACTTTTCGTTGTTGATGGTGTACCATACAGTACTGAAACTAATTCACAAGGTAGTTTCTTAAGTGGTAACCTTGGATCTAGTAG
>CACLCL010000028.1 GCA_902605445.1 uncultured Bacteroidota bacterium
CAATAAAGATTTTGAAAAAACAACTATAGAGGATTTTAAAAAAATATATTCTGTAAATGTTTTTTCTGTTGCGATGTTAATTAAATATACAATTCAGTATATGAGTATAAATTCTAGTATTGTTAACATTAGCTCAATTGGCGGAATACAGGGAAGTGTAAAATTCCCAGGCCTCTCGGCATATAGCTCAAGTAAGGGTGCTTTAAATATTTTAACTGAAATGCTTGCTGAAGAATACAAGGATAAAAATATTCATTTTAATACACTTGCACTTGGTTCTGTACAAACTAAAATGCTAGAGAAAGCATTTCCAGGCTTTAATGCATTAACTTCTGCAAAGAAAATGGCCAATTATATATTCGAATTTTCAACAGATGGATATAAGTTATTTAACGGTAAAATAATTCCAGTTTCATCAAGCACCCCTTAAATGACAAATTATCTTGATAAAATTCCTGAACAATCAAAAGATTATATTAGAAGACTTGTAGTTCTAAATAAGATTAAGATTTTTTTAAAAAAAAATAGAAAAACAAAATATGGTGATTTTACAGTTAAACCTAATGGTCAAAAATTAATTACAATTAATTCAGATTTAAATATTTACAGGTTCTTAATAACATTACTACACGAAATTGCTCATTTTTTAACTTATAATGATTACGGTTTTTATGTCAAACCTCACGGAATAGAATGGAAAAACAAATTTAAAAATTTATTACTTCCCATAATTAATCCCAATATTTTTCCTAGCGATGTTTTAAAGCCACTTGCATTTTATGCAAAAAATCCAAAAGCCAGTACAGATTCTGACCTTCAATTAAGCTTAATACTTAATAAATTTGACAAAGAAAAAGTCAAATATGTTTTTCAATTGAAAAATGGTTCTGAATTTAAAATCTATAATGGAAAAAAATTTAAATTGATAAGAAAGATTAGAAAACGTTATGAGTGTAAAGATCTTTTAACAAAAAAATTATATTTGTTTAATCCAAACTATAAAATTTGTTTATAAAATTATGAGTTTGAATAAAATTGTAAAGGTTGCTGTAAGTGGATATTTTGATCCAATTCACATAGGTCATTTAGAATATTTAAAAATGGCAAAAGATTTAGGTGATTACCTTATTGTTATTGTAAATAATGATTATCAAAGTAATTTAAAAAAAGGAAAATCATTTATGAATGAACTTGACCGTGTTGAAATTGTCAAAGCATTAAAATTAGTTGATGAAGTTTTCTTATCCATTGATAAAGATAAAACAGTATGTAAGTCCCTTGAAAAGCTCAAACCAGACATTTTTGCAAATGGTGGAGATAGATCAACAGAAGAAATCCCTGAGGCAGAAGTTTGTGTGAATTTCAATATCAAAATGATTGATGGTTTGGGTGATAAGATTCGAAGTTCATCTGAGTTAACCGGCATTAAAGAAATTAAATAGCTATTGATTTAGATATGTTTTTCTTACTTTTTTGTAAAGATTTGAAGAATAAACAAAATCTAAAACATCCTTATTTTCCGTACTAAATATTTCCTTATTTGAACCATTCCACTTTAGTTTGCCGTTTTTGAGAAATATTATTTTTTCACCGATTTCCATAACAGAGTTCATGTCATGAGAATTTATAATTGTAGTTATATTTAATTCTTCAGTAATTTCCTTAATTAAGTTGTCAATAATTATCGCAGTTTTGGGGTCTAGCCCAGAGTTAGGCTCATCACAAAAAAGGTAGTTTGGCTTATTAACTATAGCTCTTGCAATTGCAACCCTTTTTTGCATTCCTCCAGATGCCTCACTCGGCATTTTTTTATTAGTATTTTCCAACTCAACTCTTTTTAAAACAAAATTTACACGGTCCAACATTTCATCAAAAGGTAAATTATTGAACATCTTTAAAGGAAACATAACATTTTCCTCAATTGTCATTGAATCAAATAGTGCACTGCCCTGAAAAACAGTACCAATACTAGATTTCAATTTCATTTTTTCATATTCGCTTATGGTTTTAAAATTTACACCATCGAATAATATTTCCCCCTTTTCATAATCATGTAATCCTAATAGGCATTTTAAAAAAACTGTTTTTCCAGAACCTGTTTGACCGATAATAAGGCTGGTTTTACCTCTCTCAAATTGACATGAGATATTTTTTACAATCGTTTTATTATCGAAGGATTTAGAAAGATTCTTTACACTAATCATTAACCAAGTAACATTTGGGTTATTAAAAAATTAAATACAATTATTGTTACACATGTCCAAATAAATGATTTTGTACTAGCTTTACCAACTTCCAAAGCACCTCCTTTCATGTAATATCCATGAAATGCTGGTACAGTAGCCAAAATAAATGCAAAAATAAAAGTCTTTATAAAAGCATAAGTCATATGAAAAGGTATAAAGTCTGTTTGTATGCCATCAATAAATGCACTCATTGTACTGTAACCGCCATATACACATGCAGCCATACCACCTAAAATTCCTAAGAACATAGATATTGATATTAAAAAAGGATATAACATTAGTGCGATAATCTTAGGAAAAACTAAATAATTAATTGAATTTATTCCCATAACCTCCAATGCATCAATCTGCTCAGTAACCCTCATTGATCCAATGCTCGATGTAATAAATGAACCGACTTTTCCTGCCATAATTATGGAAATAATTGTTGGTGCAAATTCTAAAATAATTGTTTCTCGAGTTGCATATCCTACAAGATAATCTGGATAAAACGAACCGGTTGTACTAAGTGCTAATTGTATTGTAATTACACCGCCAATGAAAAAAGAAACAAAAGAGATTATACCTAGCGAGTTAATAACAGTGTCGTTGGTATCTTTTAAAATTAATTCCCTCATAACTCTCCACTTGGTGGGTTTGCGAAGCATTCTTTTTAACATTATAAAATAAAGGCCAATATTATACAAAAATTTCATGTTATATTAAATATATTTTTAATTTACAATAAATTAATAATAAAGTGAACTAGAATTTATATTTTTGAATATGTATTTAAGATCAACTTTTTTTATTATTTTTTTGTTTTTTCTTTCCATTTCGGACAATTACTGTTTTGAGAATAGAAATAAAAAACCTCGATTAATTGTTGCAATAGTTGTTGATCAAATGAGGTATGATTTTTTAGAAAATCTATCTACTCGATATTCAGAAAATGGTTTTAAGAGGTTAATCAATGAGGGGTACAATTGTAAAAATAATTTCTTTAATTATGTGCCTACTGTAACCGGTCCTGGTCATGCTTCTATTTCAACTGGATCAACTCCAATGACTCACGGAATTGTCGGTAATAATTGGTTTGATAGAAAAACTAATCGATCAATTTATTGTACTGAAGATGAAGATTATGATAATATAGGGGGGGATGATTATTCAGGGAATAAATCGCCTAAAAATTTATTGGTAGAAACTTTTGCGGATTTAAATAAGATTAAAAATACCAACTCAAAAACCATATCAATTGCTATTAAAGATAGGGGTTCAATATTAATGGGTGGTAAAAATGCTGACGCTGCATACTGGTACTATGGAAAGGATAGAGCACAGTGGATTACAAGTACATATTACATGAATCAATTACCCCAATGGGTTAAAGATTTTAATAATGAGGAAAATTTAGTGAAATATTTGGAGGATTGGGTAACTCTAAATGATATTTCAACTTATGAAAATTTTCAAATTGATAATAATAATTATGAAAAACGTTTCAATGGAAAAGAAAATTCTGCATTTCCTTATAATATTAAGGAATTGATGAAGCATAATGAGTGTTTTGATATGATCAAAGAAACACCTTATGGAAATTCAATGACCACTGACTTTGCCATTGAAGCTGTTATCAATGAAAAACTTGGTAAAAGAGATGTTACCGATATTTTGACAATAAGTTATTCATCAACAGACTATATTGGCCATAGTTTTGGAGTATCCTCAGTAGAAACTCAGGATACTTATCTAAGACTTGATAAGGAAATTGAAAAACTTCTAAATTTTTTAGATAATGAACTAGGCGAAAATGAGTACACATTATTTTTAACTGGAGATCATGGTGTATTGGAAATTCCTGCTTTTTTGTCGACCAGTGGAGTAAACGCAATGGCAGTTAGGGAGAGTGACTTAAAAGTACAAGTTTTAAAAAAATTAAAAGATTTCTTCAATTTTGATTTTAACGATATTATAGATAACATAGATAACAATCAAATTTATTTGAATAAAGAAAATATTTTAAGTAGTGGCATAAGGGAAAAAGACGTTATTATTGAACTTGTAAGAATACTTAAATCATTTGATTTTATTTCAGAAGTATATTCTTCAGATTATATCTTAAACTCAACAAAACTAGAAGGTTATGAAGAGCTTATACAAAATGGTTTTCATGACAAAAGGAGTGGTGATATTGCAATCGTTTTAAAACCAAATGTGATTTTTTATGATGGAAAGGGTACCACTCATGGTTCTGGTTATAATTTTGCACCAGTTAACCCATCAACTACACGATGGTCACATGCAAGTGTTAACTTCATTGTGTTACCTACAACAATCTGTCCGTCTTTTACAACAGGTTTCTCAACAATAGCACCAACAGAAAGAATTACAGAATTTGGTGGATTGACAATTGAAGTAAAACTTTCAATTCCAAACATACCTAAATTTGAAATCGTGAATGTACTACCCTCCATTAAATCAGGGGATAATTTCTTTTCTCTAGCTTTTGCAGCTAAATCCTTTACAGATTTACTGATTTCCGCAACACTCATTTTATCAGCATTTTTTAAAACCGGTACAATTAAACCATCATCTACACCAACAGCAACACCAATATTAACAAAATTATTGTATCTGATTTTATCTTCGAACCACTGGGAATTGACACTTGGGTTGATTTTTAACGCAACAGCACATGCTTTAATGATGATGTCGTTAAAGGAAATTTTGGTTTCTGGTATTGAGTTGCATTGTTTTCTAAATGCAATTGTTTCAGACATGTCTAACTCTATATTTAAATAGTAGTGCGGAGCGGAAAATTTGGACTCAGACAACCTTTTAGCAATAATCTTTCTCATTTGAGAATGATTTACCTCTGTAAAATTATCGCTACTTGTTTTACTAGCTGATGAATCAATAGTTTCTTGTTTTGTAGTTTCCTTATAATTCTCAATATCAAATTTTACTATTCTACCATTCTCACCCGAACCTGAAATTGACTTAATGTCTATATTTCTGTCTTTAGCTAATTTTTTGGCAAGTGGAGATATAAATATTCGATTGGATTCATTTTTATTTGAAATGACATCTGATTTTGAATCTGTCTTTAATATTACTTTTTCTTCAATTAAATTTGATTTTTCATTATTTATTGTAGTCTCGACTTTTTTTATCAGGGGTATTTGATTTACTTAAGTAAGGAGTAATATCAGTTCCAGATGGTCCAATTATTGCTAGCAACGAATCTACTTTTGCTGAATCACCTTCAGAAAGTCCAATGTGTAATAGTGTTCCTGAGTAGAATGATTCAAATTCCATTGTAGCTTTATCGGTTTCAATTTCAGCAAGTATTTCACCTTCGTCAATACTATCTCCCACTTTTTTAAACCAGTTTGCAACTGTTCCTTCCTCCATTGTATCACTTAGTCTTGGCATTGATACAACATGAACATCATCATTTTGAGGGTTTTCTTGTATTTTTTCCTTGACGTTTTGAGATTGCCTTTCGTCTTTTTCATTAGACAACTTTTCATCAGGTTCAATATCAGGCAAATTATCACCTATAAGTGATTTTATATCCTCTCCTGGACTTCCAATCACAGCTAGGGGAGCGTCTACCTTAGCTGTTTCATTTTCTTGAATTCCAATATAAAGTAAAGTTCCTTCGTAAAAAGATTCAAACTCCATAGTAGCTTTATCGGTTTCTATTTCAGCTAAAATATCACCCTCCTTAACTTCATCACCAACTTTTTTAAACCAAGTTGCTAATGTTCCCTCCTCCATAGTGTCGCTCAAACGAGGCATTTTAATCAACTCTGCCATAATCAGATTTTATGTTTTAAAAACGGATAGTTTTGTTGCTCATACACAGAATCATACATAATATTTTTTTCTGGAAATGGTGATTCCTCAGCAAATTTTTCACACTCTTTTACCCTCTCTTTAACTCTTAAATCGATTTCCTCAATTTGTTTTTTACTTGCATACTTCTTTTTTAGAATTACATCTTTTACTTTATTAATAGGGTCTATGTCTTTGTATTCTTGAACCTCATCTTTGGTTCTGTAATGCTGAGCATCACTCATTGAATGACCTCTATATCTATATGTTTTCATTTCTAAAAAAGTTGGTCCACCACCACTTCTCGCTCTATTTATAGCATCATCGACAGATTTAGCAACTTTCTCTGGATCCATACCATCAACAGGTCCTGAAGGCATTTCATATCCTAAGCCTAACTTCCAAATTTCAGTTGTGGTTGAAGTTCTTTCAACGGAGGTTCCCATTGCATAGCCATTGTTTTCACAGATAAATACAACTGGAAGTTTCCAGAGCATGGCCAAATTAAAAGTTTCATGTAAAGATCCTTGTCTTGCAGCACCATCACCAAAATAGCATAATGTTACAGCATCACTTCCATGATACTTGTCTCCAAAGGCAATTCCTGCACCCAGAGGTATTTGACCACCAACTATTCCATGACCACCATAAAATCTATGCTCTTTTGAAAAAATATGCATTGATCCACCAAGACCATTTGATGTACCTGTTGATTTTCCATAAAGCTCAGCCATAACTCTTTTAGGGTCTACACCCATTCCAATTGGTTGAACATGGTTTCTATATGCAGTTATCATCTTATCTTTTGAAAGATCCATTGCATGCAAAGAGCCCGCTAAAACCGCTTCTTGACCATTATAAAGATGAAGAAAACCTCTTACTTTCTGCTGTATGTACACAGCAGCAAGCTTATCTTCAAATTTTCTCCAAAACAACATGTCCTCGTACCAGGACAAATAAACATCTTTAGTTATTTTCTTCATGAAGCTTTTCTTAGTTTTACAAAAATAAGATATAGATTGTCTAAAGCAAAAAAGACTTACTAAAATATTTTGTTAAATATTTTAGTATTCAATGTATGAATTTGCTCCAAAGTCGAAAGTTAATGAAAATCTCAATGTGTTTTCTAAAGGACTTGGAACTTTCGATGCAGAAAATAGGTAAGATAAATCCACTTTTGTACCAGAAAACTTAAAGCCAGCACCAAGAGAAATAAACTTTCGAGCACCCTTTTCCTCACTCTCATTGAAATAACCTGCCCTAAGTGCAAATGAGTCATCATAAACATATTCAGCTCCTAGAGCCCAAGTAAATTCTTTAAGTTCTTCACTGAAACCTCCAGGTGCATCAGAAAATGACTGGAAAACACCATCAATGAAACCAACATCTGATGACTGACCCTCAACAATACCAACATATGATGTGCCAATTTGTTCATCACCGTCATCAAAAACTCCATTTTCATTAAGATCATTGTAATCTGTAAAAGTTCCATAAATGGGTGGAGTTGGCACCAATAATTTCGTTATTTCAGCTGTAACTGCAACCTTATTAAACTGATCCAAAATAAAATCAAATCCCCCACCAAGTCTCAAGTTAGTAGGAAGAAATGTCTCTGTACCAGAATCATCATATTTAATTTTTGGCCCTAAATTTTGTATAATAATACCGCCTCTCCATCTTCCATCTACATCGCCATAATTTTGTTCTTCCCCTTGATAAAAAGCAGAAATATCAACAGCATATGAACTCGCAGCTTTTGCAGATTCATCTACAGCCTGAATCCTTAAGTCTGATCTCAGATATCTCAAAGCTATGCCCATAGAAAATTGATCAGCAAGTCGAAGGGAATATGAAATATCTAAAGTCATTTCATTGGGTTTTTCAATTAATGCCTGTGAAAACTCGTCTTGAATTATTTCAATTTCACCAAGCGAAAAGTATCTAAGACTTGCTGCGAAGGCACTTCTTTCATTAATTCTGTTAAAATATGTAATATTTCCTAGTGAAATATCATTAACTAGTTTACTAAGGTATGGTGTGTAACTTAAGCCAAATCCTGATTTGAACTCGGAAAAAACATATTTTGATGGATTCCAATATTGAGAAAAATTATCAACTGACGTAGCAACTCCCATATCTCCTAGGCTTGCTGCTCGAGCATCAGATGCTATAAGCAAAAAAGGGACCCCAGTAGTGATTACCCTGCTATCATTTGGATTTACTATTATATCAGTATGTGTTTGTGAAATTGTATTAAAAGTGAATAAAATAAAAAAACAAAAAAATATTGTTTTTAATTCTTTACATAGATTTTTCATAGGATAACTAATTTTTCAGTTTTTGTAGCTTTATTTTGTGTAAATTCAGATTTGATAGTAAGGTTGTAAATATACACACCTTTTGCAAGTTTTTCACCAAAATCATCTTTTCCATCCCAGAAAAAATCTCTAGACAGGGAGGCACTTGATGGATTTTCTATATTTCCGTTGATCGTTTTTACCAATTTTCCTGAAATTGTAAATATTTTTATACTAACGCTCAAAGGCCCTGAACTATTGTGATTAAACCAAAATTCGGTGTAATCAATAAAAGGATTGGGGTAATTTAATAAATTTTCAATAACCAATTCTTGGTTTTCGTCAAACACAACAAAATCTATTTCATTTTCAGACGAATTGTTATAAACATCCCACGCTTTTAATTTTAAGGTGTGTGGTCCTGGTGTTAAATTATTTAAAGGAAAGTTTACTGTTCCATTTTTATAATCATCAGTTTCTGCTGTATAATAATCGTTTAACACAAAAGAATTAGCATCATCATCATCAATTGTAGCAACAATGTCATGACCAATACCACCAGACGTATTGATTCCATTTAAATCAAATAACTTTACAATTAAATTAGGATTTTCGTTTGTTATACCACCATTTGTAAATGATTCATCATTCATGTATAAATCAATCTCAGGCCCAGTACTATCAATTTCAGCATTTTCATTAATTCCTCCCATAAGTATACCAAGATTATATCCATTATTATCAAGTTCAAAATTTTGATCTTTACTGTAAAAACTAAATTTCCCTGGTCCAATATTATTTCTTAGATCTTTGGGCATTATAAATTCGAATTCATAATTTCCATTTGTAATACTGGCATTACCCCTAAATAATACTTCACCTTGTGTTTGATAATCTAAAATTATAATATTTCCGTTGTTATCTGTTGTTTGATCATTTCCCAAGGTTGATCTTTGAATATTTTTATCATAAACCGTAGCTGTTAGTTCACCATTGTAGCTTGAATTTATTGTTCCCTCATTATTAAGAACAGCACCTTTAATTTTAATCAAATCAAGTCCTCTCAAATTTGAATCAAATTGATTGATGGGAATACCATTAATTTCTGTTATGATTAAATCTGGTTTTGGGATTGAAAGCTTCATTGCAGGGTCACCAATGAAAAAGACTAACCTTCTTTGACTTAAGTTCGAAATTGATGGGTCAATTTTTGTAAGTCTTAGGGCTTCAGCCATTGATGTATAAGAACTTGAATTGAGTGAAAATAAATACTCCTCAAATGTCAAATTGAAATCAACTCCAACAGAAACAAATATCTGTCTAGTAGTAGTTATTAATGCAATCGAACCACCGTTTGGATTCCAATATAAAAATTCACCTGCAGTTTCTCTAAATGGATTATCAAATTTGGTAAATTCACATGTAACAGAAACAAAACAATTAAGTTTGTTTTTGTTATTTACAGATGCTGCATCAATCTTATTGAAAATCCTTTCTCTCGCAATTCCATCCTCACCACCATGTCCAAAATAATTTATTACTAACGCACCTTTTCTCATACTATTAATGATTTCATTTTTAACATCAGGATAACGCTCTCCACCTGATGACGTTTCCTGAATATAGGCATCAGAGAGAATTTTTTTGATATTAAAAAATGGCTTATTATTTGAGATTAGATCAGCTATGCTGTTTGAAGTGGTTTGAATAATATTTTCCCATGATTCATCAACATCATCAGCAATAACCACCAAACTATTTCTCCAATTATCATAAGATTCGTTTGAGTAATAAGATTCAACTTTATCAACTAAAGTAACTGCCCTGGAGTAGGAATCAGCTAATATCCTACCAACAGCTAAATCTAATTTATTTGAATTAGTCATCATACCCTCATTAATATCCATCATTCCGAAAAAATCATCAGAAATGTAAGAACTTGATAAACTAAAACTATTTAAGGAATGCCATGACGGGATAATATTAGTATTGTTATTTACTCTGTCTTTATAATCAAATGATGCATCTCCGAAAAGACATATATATTTCAAATTATCATTGTTAAGTTGATTATCATAAACGTATCTTATGAAATTTCTTATTGCTGAAATGTCTTGATTGCCATTATTAAACTCATTGTAGATTTTTTCTACATCAATTACTTTTACATTTAGGCCATTGTTTAAACGATTTATTTCGGCTAACCTTTCAGCTTGAAAAATCATATCACTTCTGGCTATTATTATGTAATCAGGTGGAACAATTTGGTTAAAATCGTTTAAA
>CACLCL010000029.1 GCA_902605445.1 uncultured Bacteroidota bacterium
CAAATTATCAGAATAGATATGGTGGAGGTTTCGATCAATCCTTTGGTTGGTACTTCAGTAACTGGGGACCTTCATTTAATAGAGACGGTGTTGACGGATGGGCTAATGATCCTGCGGGAATCATAGTAGACACTGACGGTGTTCCAACTGTTGAACATCCATATGGAAGTTCTGATTTTCTTAATAACTTATTAGGTGGAAATAACATATTAAACCAGACTTACACTGGAGCAAGATATGAGTGGAAACCTTATAAAAGTGTTGAAAACTTCTTCAGATCTGGTGCTGTATCCAATACATCTATAAGTATTAGAGGTGCTTCAGAAGACGGAAAGTTATCATATAATGTAAACTATGGTCATCTTGATGAGGAAGGTTTTACTCCTGGAAATAATTTGAGAAGAAACAATTTATCTGTTGGTGGTAGAGCTCAACTTTCTAACAAGTTCACTGCTCAAGCCTCTATTAATTACAGTAACACAACCTTTGTTTCTCCTCCAGTTGCTGCATCAAGAGGTAATGGAACACAAGGATGGTCAACATTTGGTAATGTATTCTTTACCCCTAGAAATGTAGACTTGATGGGACTTCCATACACAATTCCTGAAACAGGTGGAAGTATCTATTATTATCCTAGTAATGAAATTATGAACCCAAATTGGTCTGTTGAAAATGCCCAAGGTGGTCAGAATGTTCACAGAATCAATGCAAATGCTAGTTTAGCTTATGAGCTGAATGACAATCTATCATTTACATATAGAGCAGGTATTGATTTTTACAATGAGAGAAATAAAGAGTATGCAAACAAAAATGGTGTATATTTCACCGAAGCAATTTTTGGTTTCTTGAACACATATGATAATAATGTAAAGATTAACAATCATTACTTAAGTTTAAACGGTAGTTATGATTTATCTGATGATCTAGGTCTTACCTTTAATCTTGGTGCAAACTCTGTTTCGGAATCTTTTGATGTTGAAGGTGTAGCAAGTACAGGTCAAATCGTATTTGGTGTAGTTCAGCACTTCAACTATGAGAACCAACTTCCAATTTCTGGTGAGTCATCAAGAAACACACTTGGAGTGTTTGGTAGTGCTGACTTAGATTATAAAGACTATTTATTCTTAACTCTTCAAGCTAGAAATGATTGGGTTTCAAACTTGCCTAAAGCAAACAACAGTATGTTTTACCCTAGTGCAAGTGTTGCATTTTTACCAACGTCCATGGATGCTGACTTTAAATCTGAAAACTTATCATACTTAAAGTTAAGAGCTGGTTATGGTACATCTGCTGGTTTCCCAACAGGTTATCCAACAGTAAATACTGTAGGACAAGCAACTAATCAAAACGGTGGTGCTGCAGGTGGAATTATAACTAATGCTGTTAGTAACTTCCAGGCAAACCCTGATTTAAAACCTGAATTATTAGGAGAATTTGAATTAGGTTTTGATGCTACTGTTTGGAAAGGAAGAGTTGGTATAAACGCATCTTACTTTGAAAGAACAAGTAAAGACTTAATTGTTTTCAAACCTTTACCAATTTCAACTGGGTATACTTCAACGCAAGATAATATCGGAAAAATTGAAGGTAAGGGTATTGAAGTTGATTTAGATTTAGAGATGTTTGAAATTTTACCAGTTAATGTTGATGGTTTAACATGGAATGCTCGTGTTAACTTTACTAAAAGTGAAAACATTGTAACTGAGCAAGCAGATGATCAAATTATATTTGCTGGAACAACTGCAAGTTGGTTTGGTGGTAATGCTGCTATTGAAGGCGAACCATTAGGAGTATTGGTAGGAACTAGAATTCAAAGAAATGAAAATGGTGACTATGTTGTAAATGCTTCAGGTAATTACGTTGAAGAATCAGTTATGGCAATCGATGCCAATGGTAATGAAGTTCCATTAGGAACTGAAGGTTCTAGATCTATTACTCCTATAATTGGTAATCCTGAGCCTGATTATGTTATGAATTTCATTAACACAATCAAGTACAAGAACTTTAGCTTAGGCTTCCAGTTAAGTCATACAGCTGGTGGTGATATGATTTCTAAAACTGTAGCTACCCTACTAGGTCGTGGTGGTATCCCAGGTGAAGAAAGAAAACACACGTTTATCTTGCCAGGTGTATTAGCTGATGGTACTCCAAATCAATTACAAATTAATAATTCATCTTATTACTTTAACAATGTATTGTTTGGTCCACTTGAGTTATCTGTTTATGATGGTTCTGTTGTTAGATTACAAGAGCTTTCATTTACTTATGATTTCCCACAAAAGTATTTAGATAAGACTCCTTTTGGAGCGTTATCAATAACTGCTACTGGGTACAACTTATGGTATGACGCATACAATACACCTGAAGATGCTAACTTCGATCCAAATGTTGCTGGAATCGGTGTTGGTAACGGTAGAGGTTGGGACTTATTAAATGGTCCTTCTTCTAAGAGGTATGGAGTTAGTGTTAAAGCATCATTTTAATAACAAAAAAATAAATAATTAATTATGAAAAGAATATTTAAATATTTAATGATGACAGTCCTCCCGGCTGCCCTTTTCTTCCACTCATGTGAAACAACTGAGTTAGAAGATCTAGCAAGCCCTAATGCACTGTCTGCAGATCTAGCTGATGCTGATTTGCTTCTGAATCAAGTACAATTAAATTACTTGGGTTCAATGATAAACATGCAAGGTACTTCATCTGATTTGGCAAGATTAACTGCTATGTTTGGAAGAAATTACTATGAGAATTATAGTAGTGGTACTGCAAGTTCAATGTGGTCTAATCTCTATTCTGGTATGTTACCTGATATTGAGGCTATTGAATTACAAAATGGAGATGATAATTTATTAGCTTACCATTTAGGAATTTCAAAAACTATGGCTGCACATATTATGATGCTTTTAGTTGATTCAGTTGGTGATATTCCTTGGTCTCAAGCTAATAACCCATCTGAATATCCTAGTCCAATGGTAGACGATGATGCTGATGTTTATGCTGCTGCTTTTGCAATGCTAGACGAGGCTGAGTCATATCTTCAATCATCTGGAGGTGGTAGTGACTTATTCTACGGTGGTGATGCTGGTAAATGGATAAAATTAGTTAATACGCTCAGAATGCGTTATCACTTAACAGTGGGTAATTACGCTGAAGCACTAGCTATGGATAATATCATTGCTACAGAAGCTGATGATTTACAGTTCAACTACGGGACACAAGAATTACAGCCTAATACACGTCACCCTTTCTATAACAGCGATTATACATCTGGTGGTGCTGCTTACTACCAATCATCATGGTTAATGGATTTAATGGATGGTGATGAAGCTGAGTGGTATGGTGGTGGAGGTATTACATATCCTGGTCTTGGTAATGAAGAAGATGGTGCTGCTCAAAGAGCGGTAACAACTGATGACCCAAGAAGAAGATATTACTTCTACAGACAACAGTGGGTAACTCCTGGTCAATCTGCAATGTTATTTGCATTTGATGCTGGTCCATGGGTATGGCCATTATCATGGGGAGGAAACTCTGCTGACACTGAAGACGGTGTAAGACTACAATGTTCTTTACAAGCTCAACCATTTCATTTAGAATTTACTCCTGATGGTGACCCAACAGGTGCAAGTGCAGGAATGAAAGGTAGATGGTGTGCTAACTTCTTAGGTTACTGGGGAAGACATCATGGAAATGACGAAGGAACACCTCCAGATCAGTTTTCGAGAACTGCATTTGGTGTATATCCAGCAGGAGGTAGTTTTGATAACCAACCTGACATTCCAAACTGGGATAATTTTGGAGGCCTAGGAGCTATGAACGATGGTATTAAAGGTGCAGTTGGTTTAGGTAATGGTGGACAAGGTGCTGGTATATGGCCTATCCATTTAGCTTCCTACTCTCACTTTATGAAAGCTGAAGCTGCAATGTGGCTTGGTGATGCAGCAACTGCTGCAACATTAATGGAAGCTGGTATGAATCTATCTTTCCAAAAAGTTTTAGGTTTCAGTAGTTTAGATCCTAATGCTGATTCAAATTATTTTGCTACAGCAACTGAAGTCTCTGATTTCGTTGCCTTAAAAATGGCTGAATTTAATGCTGCTCCTCTGACGTCTGCCTTAGACGGATTAGGATGGCCTGTAGAGAAAGATAAATTAGACATCCTAGGTGAGCAATACTTTGTTGCAATGTTTGGTGGTGCTAACGATGCATGGAACTTCATGAGAAGAACCGGCTATCCAAGAACTCTTTCGAGAGGTATAATGGACAATGTTGAATCTGGACCTTTCCCAAGAACAGGAACGTATCCTACTGGGGAAATAAGTGCAAACCCAAATATCTTGCAGAGACAAGATAATACTACACAGGTATTTTGGGATAATGGTGCAACAAACCCTGCTAACTAAAAAAAATAGAAACTATGAAAAATATATTTAAATTATTATTTGCTTCTTTATTAGTTTTTTCTGTCTCATGTTCTGATAGTGATTTAACTATCAACGAGGTATTAGATGCTGAACAAGGAGCAATACTAAGAACAATTTCTGTTGATAATGCAGTATTAAACTCAAGTGATCCGAACAGTGCGTTTATCGCAACTGTTGAGGAGCAAGACGAGGCTGATGGAGCTTTATTATCTGAAATTAGAGTTAATGCTTTATTTAGAGATCTATCTCCAGAAGATGGAACTGTTGAAGCTTCAGCATTTGTTTATTCAATTCCTGCAAGTGAAACTTACGTAGGTGATGTTGGACTACCAAGAGCTGATATAAATTTGACTTTTGGAGCTGCTGCTGCTGCTCTGGGACTAAATCCTGGTGATTATAATCCTGGTGATGTAGTAGTTGTTCAGCTTGAAGTAGTATTAACTGATGGAAGAGTGTATGGACCTGATTCCGCTGCTGGTATAATTACTGGTGGATACTTTTCTTCACCATTTCAGTATAATGCATTATTAACATGCTCTCCTGCAGCTGGTACTTATACAGTTCACATGTATGACAACTATGGTGACGGATGGCAGACTGGAGACTATAATCAAGGTCTTTCTGTAGACATTGATGGTACAATAGTTCAGGTTGCTATGTGTTCTCAATGGGGAACATATGTTTTCCCTTGTACACCTACTAATGATGGCTATTTTGCTGTTGATACAGTTGAAATTCCTGAAGGCACACAATCTGCAACTTGGAATTGGCCAGGCGACCAGTATGGTGAGATAGGACTTATTATTGTAGGTCCTGGAGGCGAAATTGCCTATTCATCGGGAACTTTCTTAGCTGATGGTTCAGGACCTTATGGTGATGGATTTTTAGCTGCTGATGGTTATGGTGCTGTCGGTGTAGGATTATTACCAGTTGCCGTATGCGCTGAGTAAGAAAACCAAAACAAAAAAAAGAGCTTTACTTTTCCTAAGTAAAGCTCTTTTTTTTTGGATTTCATTAAATTTGTAAAATGAGAGATATAACTCTAGTTTACTTAATAACTTTATCTTTAGTTGGATTTTTTGGATGTAAAGATATTTCAGATATCAAAAATCAAGATATGCCATTCAAAAAAATTTCATCGTCATACTCAGGCATTGAATTTTCAAATACAATCACACCTAACCTAGAAAACTATGAAAATCTATTTGATTATGACTATTTCTACAATGGATCTGGAGTAGGTATTGCAGATATTAATAATGATGGGTTACAAGATATTTTATTCACAGCAAATCAAAAAAATAATAAACTCTATCTAAACAAAGGAAATTTAAAATTTGAGGATATTACTTCAAATAGTGGTATCAATGAAAATAAAGGATGGGCAAGCGGAATTACTTTTGTTGATATAAATGCTGATGGATGGTTAGATATCTATATATCACAAGGCGGCCCTTATAAACCATCAAGTAGAGAAAATGTCCTACTAATTAATAATCAAGATTTAACATTCACTGAAAGAAGTAAAGAATATGGGCTGAATGATGGGGGTATTAGTACACAATCTGCCTTCTTTGATTATGATAACGATGGCGATTTGGATTGCATCGTTATGAATGAGAATCAATTTTTTGGATTTGATCCAATCTCCTTTTTTAAAAAATTTGAAGACAAAAAAGTATTAATGGAAAATTCATCTCATTTGTATGAGCAAATCAATGGTAAGTTTATAAATGTAACTGAAAAAGCAGGGATTTTGGGCCCAACATTTGGTTTAGGCTTATGCATAACTGACTTAAATGATGATAATTGGCCAGACATATATATTGCAAATGATTACTATCTAAGGGATGCAATGTATATTAACAATAAAAATGGGACATTTTCAAATAATATAAAAGAAGCTACAAAACAAATTTCATTTTATGGGATGGGTGTTGATATTGAGGATATAAATCATGACAACTTAAGTGATATTTTAGTTCTTGATATGGCTTCTAGTGATCACGTACGTTCTAAAACACTAATGGCTTCAATGGATACAGAGAACTTTGATTTAATCACAAATAAATTAGATCAGCACTACCAATACATGTTTAATTCTCTGCAGCTAAATATTGGAAATAACAAATACCACAACATCGCCCATCAATTAAATATTGCAAAAACTGATTGGAGCTGGGCAGGGCTTATTTTTGACTTTGATAATGACGGTAACGAAGACATTTTTGTAACAAATGGATACAGAAAATATGCTTTAGATAATGACTCAAGAATTAGAATTGATAAAACTAAAAAAGATTATAATAATAAGGTTCCAATAGAAATTAAGAAAAAATTATATAATGAGCTACCATCTGAAAAATTATCTAATATTATGTATAAAAATGAGGGAAATTTAAATTTCAAAGAAATTAGTAGTGATTCAAATTTACTTGAACCTAGCTTTTCAAATGGGGCATCATATGCTGATTTAGACAATGACGGAGATTTAGATATAGTTGTAAATAATATTGATGAAAATGCTTTTTTATATCAAAACCTCTCAGTTGAAAATAAGATTGGAAATTTTCTTAAAATAAAATTAGAAGGAAAATTATCAGAAACATTTGCTAAGGTTACTATTTACTTCAAAGATAAATCTAGAAAAAAGGAGTCAAAAAGAGTTAGGGGTTATTTATCTGCTGTTGACAATAGTGTCCATTTTGGACTTGGAAAAGTAACTAAAATTGATTCAGTTTTAATCAAGTGGAATTCTCGTGAAAAAGAAGTTTTATATGACATTGATGCTAATCAAAATATAATTGTTAAGCAATCTAATTCTAAAATAAATGAAATTAAAAAAGAAAAATCAAATTTTATTTTTGAAAAAATAAATGATCAAATTTTATTTTCTCACAACGAAAACCAGTACAATGATTTTGAACAAGAAATTCTTTTACCATATAAACAATCCACCTTAGGTCCACACATATCAAAGGCTGATCTAAATGGTGACAAGATTGATGATTTTTATATCGGTGGTGCATTTAATCAAGAAGGAAAGCTTTATTTGAGCTCCAAAGACGGATATTTCCAAAAAACAAATAGCTCATTTAAAAATGATAGTAAATATGAAGATATGGAGTCAATTTTTGTTGACATTGACAATGATAAAGATTTAGATTTATTTATTGTAAGTGGCGGTAATGAATTTAATTCCAGATCTGGAGAATTAGCTGACAGGGTTTATTTAAATTCTGGAGATGGAAATTTTGTTAGAGACACACAAGAAGATTTGGAAAATTACACAATTAGTGGTAAAACAGTTACGCCAATTGACTATGATAAAGACGGTGATATGGATATAATTGTAGGAAATAGGATTCAAACAAAAAAATACCCTATACATGAACCATCAATAATTTATGAAAATATAAATGGGAAATTATTTAATAATACCTATAATATTTCTCCCGATTTTGAGAATTTTGGAATAATAAACAAAATAATAACTACAGATTTTAATAATGACGGCTGGAAGGATTTTATCGCTGTTGGCGAGTGGACTAATATCGGTTTATTTTTAAATGAAAATGGGAAGTTTAGAAATATTAGCAACGAAAATAATTTAAACGAATTATATGGATTATGGTTTCATATTCAGGAAACTGATATTAACAATGACGGGTTAAAAGATTATGTGATTGGAAACATTGGAAATAATTCAAAATACAAAACCTCATTTGAAAAACCCTTAAAGATATTTGGAAGTGATTTTGATGGTAACGGAACCCATGATATTGTATTGAGTTATAAGTATGATGGACAATATGTACCATTAAGAGGAAAAGAATGTTCGACACAGCAGATGCCATTTATTTCAGAAAAAATCCCATCATTTGAAGAATTTGCAAATGCCTCAATTGAAGATATTTATGGGTCAGAAATATTAGATGCCTATGAAAGAAAAGTTACATCTTTTGAATCTATTATTTTAATAAATAAAGGTAATAATCAATTTGACATAGAAAAATTACCCCAAATTGCACAATCATTACCAATTTTAACAAGTGATATAATAGACATTAATAACGATGGATATGAGGACATAATTATTGCAGGAAATATTTATAATACAGAAGTTGAAACCCCAAGGCTTGACAATCAGTTTGCATTAATTTTAGTCTCAAATAAAGATAATGGTTATAATGTAATTGGTCCAGAAAAAAGTGGTTTATATCTGTCAGGTAATACCAAGTCAATTAAAGTGATTGATAATAAAAATATCAAAATACTAGTAGGTAATAATAATTCGTCCTTAGAGATATTTGAAATGAGGAAATAATGACAAAAAAATCTGAAATCTATGGTATAAGAAGCGTAATAGAAGCAATTAAATCATCAAATGATATTGATAAAGTATTCATTCAAAAGGGACTTAAGGGCAATCTTATTGGACAACTTGAATCATTAATTAGAAAAAATAAAATTAATTTTTCTTACGTTCCAGTAGAAAAACTGAATCGGCTTTCAAAAAAAAATCATCAAGGTGTAATTGCAAGAATTTCGCCTGTAAAGTTTTATAATTTAAAAGAAATTGATAATTTTTTAAATAATTCTGATAATCCATTCTTTTTAATTTTAGACCAAATTAGTGATGTGCGAAACTTTGGTGCAATTATTAGAACTGCAGAAATTTCTGGAGTTGATGGAATAATAGTTTCTAATAATTCTACTGCACCTATTAATGCAGATACAATAAAAACAAGTGCTGGTGCTATTTTTAATATACCCATTTTCAAAGTGAATCATATAAAGGATGCTATTTTCTCTTTGCAATCTCATAACGTTTTAATAGTTTCAGCTTCGGAAAAGGCCTCACAAAATATATACTCTATTAATTTGAAAAAAGGGGTTGCTTTGGTTATGGGATCTGAACAAAAAGGGATAAACAAATCTGTTATAAATATTTCTGACCACGTTGTAAAACTACCAATGTATGGTAAAATAGAATCTCTTAATGTTTCTGTTGCATGTGGGATTTTTCTATATGAAGTTGTAAGACAAAGAATGAATTTATAGGAATTTCATTAATTCAATTAAATCGTCGATAACAATTATTTCTTTAGAGTTTAAACTATTTTTTTTATGAAAATTGAAATAGATAGATTTCATCCCAATATTTTTAGCACCAAGAATATCTGCATTATAATTATCTCCAATCATTATTGAATTTTTTATTTCAGCACTAGCATTTGATAAAGCGTGGAGGAAAATTTTTTCATTAGGTTTTTGTACTCCTATGTCTTCTGAAATTGTCAGAGTTTTAAAATATTTATTGAGACCTGATTTTTTTAATTTTTTAAGTTGAACATTTTTAAAGCCATTTGTAATTATATGCATGTCATATTTCATAGAAAATTTTTCCAATACTAATGCTGCATTTGGAATTAGATAATTGTAATCAGAAAGGTGAATAATATAATCTTCTGCCATTTTATTAATTAGGTTATCTGTAATATCATAGTTGATTTTCTTAAAAGTATCATATAATCTGTAAAACCTTAAATCAGGTTTACTGACTTTATTTTGTCTATACATATCCCAATATTTTCTATTAATCGGATGATATTCTTTTAAAAACACCTTGTAATCAATATTTATTTGATTTAATTTCAAAATTTTTTTGATGGTCAAATCTGAATTTTTATCAAAATCCCATAATGTATGATCTAAATCCCAAAAAATATTTTTAATT
>CACLCL010000030.1 GCA_902605445.1 uncultured Bacteroidota bacterium
TAAGTCAATATTTAAACATTGTTCAAAAATCTCGGAATTTTCTTCAATCATTTTTGGATAACGTATTATCATTGGAACACGCATTGAACTTTCATAGGCTAATCTTTTGTCCCTATACGTATGCTCTCCCATGAAGTATCCATTATCACTACTGTATATAATAACAGTGTTTTCAAGCTCACCAAGTTCATCAAGTACTTCAATTACTTTTCCAAGTGACTCATCAACAGCGATCAAACTTCGTAGAAGTTGCATGTTTTTAAATTTATTAATTGGCCATTTTTTTTCATTCAATATTTTCGGAATTTCTTTTGAGTCATCCCATTTAAAACCATATGTTTTTCTTCTTTGCCACTCTGGCTTTCCTTCAAATGTTTCTCTATGAGTTCCATGTGGTGGTTCTGGAAGAGGTTCATTTTTGTATAAATTTTTATGTCTTGGTGCAGGTAAATGTTTTTCATGAACCGCTTTGTGCCAAAGGTTAATACTAAATGGTTTGTTGGGATCTCTGATGTCATTTAACCATTCGATTGTTTTATCTGTTAAAATATCTGTTATATATCCTTCAACTTTTATTTCATTTCCATTATCATTTATTTTTGGATTAAAATAATCACCCTGTCCATTAAAACTGTACCAGTAGTCAAACCCTGGTCTGATATGTTTTTTGCCTTTTCTATGTGCCATATGAATTTTTCCGATGTGAGCTGTCTGATAACCTGATTTTTGAAGATATTTTGGGTAAGGAATATTCTCAAGCCAATTAGGATCAACATGTTTGTTGTTCTGATTAACTCCATGAATATGTGGGTATGTTCCTGTTAAAAAACTTGCACGTGAAGGGGAGCATATTGATTGAGTGACAAAAAAATTTTTAAAATTTACACCTTCTTTAGCTAACTTATCAATATTTGGTGTTTTTAAAAATGGATATCTATTTGAAAAACCAACAGCATCATGTGGTTGATCGTCAACCAATACAAACAAGAAATTTGGTTTTTTTTTATTTTTTGATGAAAGTGTATTAAAAGTTGAAAAAATAAAAAAAATTAAAATTAATCTAAGCATATCTTGTTGGAGTTAATTTCAAAAATAATTACGATATAACAATTTATATAAAGATATAATATAATGTCTCAAATCTTAGTTAGTTTTTTAAAACTTTTATAAAGGAATTGTTCACTTTCAACAGATAAATACCATTTTTCAAGCTAGAAATATCAACTTTATTGGATGGTAATGGATTTAAAATTATTTTTCCATTGAGATCTAAAATTTTTAATTCAACTACATCTACCTCAGATGAAATATGTAAAATATTTGAAGATGGATTGGGATATATTTTTATATCTATATTATCAATAAGATTTCCCTCTGACAAAAACACATCATCGGAATAACATTCGTACTCATAATCATTTTCATATTGTGTGTAGTCAAGGTTGTTATTTTGAATTAAGTAGTCATTAGAAATCGATTTTTCTGACTCAAAATCATTATATATATTTCCTATTAAAGTTAAATTACCATTTTCATCAAATAGATTTGCAACTCCATTATTTGGGGGGAAATATGAATATCTTTCAACATAATCAAGATTATCGAGATAGGGCAGTGCCAATTCAAGAAATTGTCTGTGAACCCATTCATTTCGATACCTATTTGCGTTGAATTCGGTTATCCATATAGGCAATCCATATAAATTATGAACTTGATTTAAATAGTTGGCAAATCTATTAAAAACATCTTGTGGATTGGCATTTGGTGAGCTTTGTGGATTAACAGCCCAATCATACCAATGGACTGCAATAACATCAATTCTAATGTCTTGTTGAATTGCACTATTATTAAAGTCAACTAGCCAATCAAAAACAGCTCCTTGTCTACATGCTGGTGAAACCATTCTCAAACCTGTTTTCAAGAGGTTCCTATAATAAGTCACAGCTGTATCAACCACACACATATCTCCATATTGCCCAGATTGTCCATTGCAATCATCAGGCTCATTAAACGCTAATACATGTGTAGATTTATATTTGTTTTTTATAATATCAATATCATTTTCGTCATCTGCTGCACCTTTACCCCAAGCCATTGGAGCATATTCTCTTTCTAGGTCTGCCTCACCGGTATTACTCCATCTGTAGAACCAGCTATTATTTAAATAATCGATATCTCCTGCGGTACCTTTTTTTGATACCCAATTCCAAGGAACTACTCTAATGAATGAAATATCATTGTTAAGAAAACTAGGTAGCTGATTAATTTCAATCCTTTCTTCTGATGCAATGTACACTTTACTTTTTCCAGTACCATCGCTATTTTGAGCAAAAGTTACCATATAGCCCCTGTTTAAAGTAAAGGAAGAAATATTATTTACAAATTGTGATGGAATTATTTCATCATTATATGTAGAACCAGTATCAATATTTAAAGTATTTCCCAACAGATTAAACTCTGAGTAAACTGTTAATTGAGAAGCTGAGCTATTAGGCCTTAAAACACTTCCATTTTCATAATAATTATCAATTCTCAAAGATTGTGGGTAGAATATTGGTTGGTTTTCATAAAATGTATTGTCATCATAGTAGTAGAAAGCTTCACTTGTTTCTGTATTTGTCAAAACAACCATCGCGTCAAAAGAATTAAACTTTATGGAAATACCCTCTGAAATTGGATAATCATCAGTAAGATTTATGTAAGATGATTCATGTAAAACTATTTCTCCTTCACCTGATATCTTATCTGCATTGAATTCACCTTGAATTACAACTATTTTTCCGTTAACTCCTAAAATAACTTCTTGGTTTATGTTAATCTCACAAGTCAGATAAAGTTCATATTCTATTGGTGAGTTTGGGCTAAAAATATCATTATTAGGCTCCTGGTTTGTACTATAATTAACCCAGTTTTCTTCATCAAAAAAATCATTTTCTGTGCCGTTTCCTGACCAAAAGTATTGTTGAGGCAAAATCATTTGGAAACTTAAGAATAATATAAAAACGAAATATTTATTCATAATTTGTGTGATGAATTATATTAATTAAATTTAAGACATGTTAATTAGAAATAAAATTCTTCTTCCTTTTTTGCTAATTTTTTTTGTCAGCTCTGACAAAATAAAAATAGATGGCAATAAAAAATTAAATGTTCTATTTATCATTGCAGATGATTTAAATTGTGACATTGGCCCATATGGCAATGATGATGTTTACACCCCCAATCTTGATAAACTTGCAAGAAACGGTGTTGTCTTTGGAAATGCTCATGTTCAATATCCTTTATGTGGTCCATCAAGAGCTTCTTTGATGACAGGGTTATATCCCGATCAAACTAATTCCAAAGAACTAAGATTATTTCTTAGACAGACTGTTCCAGATGTTGTTACTATCGGTCAAAGATTTATTCAGGAAAGCTATAATTCGGTCAGAGTAGGTAAAATTTATCATTATCACAACCCGAGAGATATTGGAACATCTGGTCATGATGATCATTTTACATGGGATCAAACTGTAAATCCTTATGGAAGGGATAAGGTTGAAGAATATATGTTACATAAAGTGAAAGATCAATTTGATGGAGCTACCCTCAGCTGGTTGGAAGCTGATGGTCAAGACAATGAGCAAACGGATGGTATTGGCGCAGATGAAACCATAAAATTTTTGGAAAAATACTCTAAAAATGGTGAAAACTTCTTTTTGGCATTCGGTCTTTATAGACCACACATACCGTTTGTTGCCCCTAAAAAGTATTTTGACATGTATGAGACTGAAAATATGAGTTTACCATCAAATGGTGAAGATTTTATTGAAGGATTATCTCCTCCAGCAGTCAAATCTCTAAGGGCAAGATATGAACAAATTGGTTTAGACAATGAGACAATAAAAACAGTAAAGGAGGCATATTATGCTACAACTTCGTTTGTAGATGCACAAATAGGCAGAGTTCTGAAAAAGTTAAAAGAGACAGGTCTTGACAAAAACACTATAATTATTTTCACATCAGATCATGGTTATCACTTAGGTGAAAAAGGGCACTGGCAAAAACAAACCTTATATGATAGAGCTACGAAGGTTCCTTTAATATTTTCAGGTCCTGGAATATTAAAAGGTAAAACAGTTAATGATCAACCTGTAGAGCTGGTTGATTTATATAAAACAATCATGGATTTAACTGGAATTTCAGTTCCAAGCTTTGTACAAGGTACAAGCTTGAAAGGCGCATTGATAGGGGATCAAAATGTCCAAAGGGAAAGTGCACTTTCTGAGCTAAGGTTGTATGTGAAGGGAAATTTGGCACAAGGTTATGCAATTAAAACAAAAAGGTATAGGCTTATAAGATGGTATTACAAACAAAACAACTATTATGAGCTATATGATCATAAACATGATAGCGATGAAATTAAGAATGTATTTAATAATGATGACTACAGTACTATTGCAGATTCGCTAATTACTATATTAAATTCAAGAATTAAAGAGGCCAGGATTAGACCTGATGGAATTGGAAGGCAGATTAAAAATGCAAAACCTAATTTTGAGCCAAAGAGAATCAATTCAACAAAAAAATCAAAATATTGATGCTTAAGCTTATAGTTATTCTTGCTTTAATATCTTTTAATTTTTCAAATTCACAAACAAATAAAATTGAAAAAAAGAATTTATTGCTAATCGACAGTATGATTAACAATGAAATTTTAGAAAATAAAATTCCTGGTGCTGTGGTCCTAGTTGGAGACAACAGAGAAATAATTTTTCATAAAGCATATGGTCTAAGTAATGTTCAATTTAATAAAGCATTCAATATTAATGATATTTTTAGAATTGCATCTATGACAAAAGCCATCACAGCATTAGCGGTTATTAAATTATGGGAAAAAGGTCTTATTGATTTAGATGATCCTATCAAAAAATATATTCCGGAATTTGACAAACCTGGAATATTAAAAACTTATAACCCAACTGATACCACATATACAACTTTTCCAGCCAAGAATGATATTACAATTAGGCATCTACTAACACATACATCTGGAATTGGATATGATTTTATTGATGTTAATCCAGCTATTAAATCTATTTTTCATAAAAAGAAAAAAACATTTATGTCCAATAGTGTAATGTGTTTTTGCGATGAAGATGTTAGTATTGGTGAATCAGTAAAAAAACTATCAAAGATCCCCTTACATCATGAACCCGGAGAAGATTACACATATGGAATTGGTTTGGATATTTTGGGGTATTTAATTGAAATAGTTTCAGATAACACACTCGACGAATTTTTTAGAAAAGAAATATTTGTACCTCTTGAAATGAATGACACGTATTTTTACCTACCGGAAACAAAATTTGATAAGCTAGTGCCAGTTCAGGTTTTTGACAGTGGGGTTTCATATAATCCGAATAACCAAAATTACCTGCAATCATGGAGTGTTTTTCAAGACAACAGGTTTAATGTTAATTATCCAGTTGAAGGAGAAAGGAAGTTTTTTGCAGGCGGTTGTGGGCTATCATCCACAATTAGTGATTATTATAATTTCCTGTCTATTTTTCTCAATGATGGAAAATATAAAGAAAACCAAATCATCAAAAAAACCACTTTAGATTTGATATATAAGAATCAACTCGGTAAAAAGTTTAATAAAGGAATTGGATTAGTGTTTGGTATTACACAAGAAAATGATACCTGGTTTAACGAAGGTAATAGCACTGGAGTTTTACACTGGGGAGGGTATTGGAACACAAATTTTTTTGTTGATCCAAAAAAAAATATAGTTGGATTGATATTTAAACAAACTCAAAATACCAATGAAAATTCATGGGTAAAACTTATAAATATTATTTATAATTCTTTCGAATGATTTATTTTTCCTCGAAGTCCTCGCACGTGTATCTTTCATTTACCTCAAGTTTATGAAAACTACATATTGAGTTTACAGAAATATTTTCGCAGTTAATGCAACTGTTACTGATTTTTAACTTTTCCATTTCTTAAATTTTTTGATAAAAATATTATCATTAGTGTTTAGAAACAATTTAAATAAAGGTTTTACAAAAATTTTTATTTAGATTCAATAAAAACTAGTTGCTTTTGAGGATATAGGAGCTATTTGATTTTAGTTTTAAAGTTTTGGAGAAACTAAATTTTTTACCTGAATGGATGTCACTAAAAACAATATTATTCAAATTTAATTCACTGAATCTGTCATTGCTTAATCTTACGTCATTTTTATTTTTATTGATAATAAAAATTACTATTTCATCATTAAATCTTCGTTGTAGTAAATAAACACCATTTTTTGGTGCAAAATGAATGGTATTTCCAATGTGAATTGCCTTTGATTTTTTTCTAAAGTTTAATAATACTTTAAGATATTCTTGCATTTCAATTTGATCATCTGTTAAATTTTGTTTGGAGAAAGCATTAATTTTATCATTATCCCAACCTCCTGGAAAATCAGATCTTATTAGGCCATGATCGCCAGGATTAGACGAATCTTCCATTAAAATTTCGGTTCCATACAACAATTGAGGGATTCTTGGAAGTACCAACATTAAACCAATCGCCATTTTGGTCTTTGTTATATCTTTCTTCATCTGAGTATGTATTCTACTCATATCGTGATTATCATTAAAAATTAATAATGATTCAGGGTTGGAATAATAAAAATCATTAGCAAGATTTTCATATATCTTAATTAGTCCGGTATTCCATGCCTCTTCTTCTAAAATACCTTCTTGAATAGCTTTTTGCATAGCAAAATCCATCGTACTTTTTAAGTTCGATTTGTAACCATCTTTGTTATTATTTCCGTCCTGCCAATATGCTATTCTTATTGGATTGTAGCTCCATTCTTCGCCAACTATATTAAATTTCGGGTATTCTGACATAATCCTTCCTGCCCATTTACTCATAAATTCTTTTTCTGCATATGGGTATGTATCTTGACGTATGCCACTTAGATTTAGTGTTTCTATCCACCAAAGTGAGTTTTGTATTAGATAATTTGCAAGAAACTTATTTTTTTGATTCAAATCAGGCATTGTTGGAACAAACCATCCGTCCAGCATACCTCTATAATCACTTTTTGAGGCATATATGTCTTGAATAGTTGTTCTTCTGTGATTTGAATAAACAGTATTTTTTTCGATTGTTTTATCATTAGACTTTAAATAGTTTTCTTGAAAATTTAACCAATCCTTAAAAGGTAAATCATCCATCCACCAATGATAAAGTCCACAATGATTTACAATAATATCTTTGATTAGTTTTATATTATTTTTTTTAAGCTCTAAAGAGAGCTCTATATATTCTTTCATTGACCCAAACCTTGGATCAACAGAGTAATAGTCCGTTGTTGCATATCCATGGTACGACCCTTCTTTCATATCATTAATCAAAACTGGGTTTAGCCATAAAGATGTGAAACCCATATTTTTTATGTAAGAAATATTTTCAAAAATTCCTTTCAAATCACCACCATGTCGGGCATAATTGTTAGCTCTGTCAATTTTTCTTTCTTTTAAAAAATCAATGATATCGTTCTCATAGTTACCATTTGCAAATCTATCAGGGGTTATTAAGTAAATTGCATCAGAGCTATCAAAACCATTAGATTGGTCTTCTAAACTTCTTTTTTTTCGTAACTTATAACTGTAAGTTAGGGTTTTATTTTCCTTAGTGAAGGTGATTATAAAACTTCCCTCTTTTGCTTTATCGCTTATTTCTAAATCTAAGAAAATATAATTTGGAGAATCAGCATTGTGTATATTAGTAATTTTCACTCCAGGATAATTTATATTAACCTCATAATCATTGATTTTTTCTGCTTTGATGAGTAGTTGCAAATTTGGATTTTTGTGTCCAATCCACCAGTTAGGTGGATGTACCTTATCAATTTGAGATGTAGAATGGAGATTAATTAAAATAAGAAAGAAAATTGTGAATAATTTTTTCATCCCTTGAATTTGTTATTTTAAATGATTTATTAAATTTGTGTAAACCTAATGTAAACTAACCATTACTTAATTAGGTAAATTTAAAAAAACAAAACTAAAAATGAAGAAAAAAACAAATTTACTATTGCTTTTTTGTACCCTATTCTTTGCATTTAATTTGCACGCGCAAGTTTCTGTAAAAGGGATGGTCACTGACTCGGATAATAATCAACCTATTGCCGGTGTTAATGTTTTAATTAAAGGTTCCTCAACAGGAGCTGCTACTGATTTTGACGGATCTTTTAGTATTAATGTTGA
Organism: uncultured Bacteroidota bacterium; assembly: GCA_902605445.1. Taxonomy (GTDB): domain Bacteria; phylum Bacteroidota; class Bacteroidia; order Flavobacteriales; family Flavobacteriaceae; genus MED-G13. The sequence continues at coordinate 8,256 of CACLCL010000030.1, forward strand.
CAAAGGTGATATATTAGTATTTTCTTACATTGGTTATTCAACTCTAGAGTTAACTTACAACGGTGAGTTAAAGCTAGATATTTCAATGTCTGAAGATAGCTCTCAGCTTGATGAAATTTTATTGATTGGCTATGGCTCAACCACAAAAGATGATTTGACAGGTGCCGCAGATTTAATTACATCCGATGATTTTAATCAAGGTGCGGTTTTATCACCAGAACAGCTAATTTCTGGAAAACTTGCGGGTGTTTCAGTAACCTCTGGAAGTGGAGCACCTGGAGATGGTCAAGCTATAAGAATTAGAGGTCTTGGTTCATTATCTCTAACAAACTCACCTTTAATTGTTGTAGATGGTGTCCCACTTAATGATGGCGGTGTGGGAGGATCTAGAAATGCCTTGAACTCGATTAATCCAGCTGATATTGAAAGTATGACTGTTCTCAAAGATGCAAGTGCAACAGCAATTTATGGGTCTAGAGGTTCAAATGGGGTTATTTTAATAACCACATTTAAAGGTAAAGACAAGGAATTTAGCTTTAATCTAACATCAAAATTTTCTACCTATTCACCAATTGATAAAGTTGATGTATTAACTGCCGCCGAGTTTACAAATGTTATAACTAGCTCTGGTGACCAAGCATACATTGATCAACTTGGTAATTATCAAACAGATTGGCAAGATGTGATTTATCAAAAAGCACTTGGTAAGGATTATGTATTTAGTGCTAATGGCAATCTACTAGGTATTCCATCAAGATTTTCAATTGGTACTGCTGAACATAACGGTGTTTTGATTGGTGATAAATTTAAAAGAAATACAATTTCAATAAATATGAGTCCTTCAGCTCTCGACAATAAAATTAATGTTGATTTTAACTTGAGATATATGGACACAGATAATCATTTTGCTGATAGAGGTGCAATCGGAAGTGCTTTAAGATTCGACCCAACTAAACCTGTTTATAATGGTTCTCAATATGACGGGTATTACGCTTGGATTGATCCTGCATCTGGTAATCAATTTGCTATTGGTGCACCTACAAATCCTTTGGCATTGTTAAATCTTATTGATGATCAATCTGAGGTAGAGAGAATAATTACAAATTTTAAAGTTGATTACGATCTAAACATTGATGGTCTAACAGCAACTGTAAATTTAGCTTATGATGAGTCGAGTAGTAACGGAAGCAGGGTGACCTCAGAATTGATTCCTACGTCTGATCCTACATGGAATGGCTCTTTGTCAACCTATAATCAAATTGCTACAAATACGCTATTCGATGCCTATCTTACATATGAAACTAATTTTGACGATTCATCTTTAAATGCAGTGATTGGCTATTCATACCAAGCTTTCGAATTTGATAATTTTTCATACGATAGTGAAGCGGAAGAAGATGGTAATGATTATGAATTTATAGATAAATCTAAAAATGTATTATTATCATATTTTGGAAGAGTTAATTATGATCTAAAAGGTAAATATTTATTTACAGCAACTCTTAGAGCTGATGCATCATCTAAATTAAATCCTAATGATCGATGGGGTGTTTTTCCATCGTTTGCGATGGCATGGAATGTAGATCAAGAAGATTTTTTCAATGGTGATATATTTAACTCACTTAAATTAAGATTAGGTTATGGTCAGGTTGGTAATGTTAATGGACTAGGAGATTATAAGTTCTTGACAAGGTACACTGGAAGTACCTCAACTGCATATTATCAATTTGGTAGCTCATTCTACCAAACCTTTAGGCCTGAACCAATAAATCCTGATTTAAGATGGGAGATTGGAGAAACACTAAATCTTGGAATTGATTATTCAATTTCTAACAGTAATGTAAGTGGATCTGTAAATATTTATAAAAAAACAACAAAAGATCTAATTGCTTTTACTTTGGTTGATCCATT
>CACLCL010000031.1 GCA_902605445.1 uncultured Bacteroidota bacterium
GAAGGAAATCAATATTTCACTGGCTTTGTCAGCATCGCTGGTTGCAGTAGTAATTGTTGCAGGAATAATAGGCACCTTCATTCCTCTTTTTTTAAATAAAAGGGGTATAGATCCTGCAATTGCTACTGGTCCGTTTATTACCACATGTAATGATATTTTTGGAATTTTAATATATTTTATGGTAGCTAAACTTATTCTTCAATTCTAAATAAAAATATTCCATTGGTTACAGCTTAAAATCTTAATTTATGTTTCTTTCTGAAATATGAATTATACTCCAACCATTAATTATTTTAGCTCCTCTTTTTTTATAAAAATTAATTGCATTTTCATTCCAATTCAAAGCATTTAAAGATAATCTTTTGGCACCTATATTTTTGGAATATCTCAATACTAAATCAAACAATTTACCACCAACGCCTTTATTTCTTATATTTTTATTTACGATAAAATCCTCTAAATGAACAGTTTTTCCTTTCCAGGTAGAAAATGCATTGTAAACAATTGCAGTTCCGATGATTTTATTATTTAACTCTGCCACAAAACATTTAAAAAACGGCGGGTCAAGTTCAAAACCTAATTTGACTAATTCCTCTGGCGTAGTTTCAACCTCATTGGGCTCCTGTTCATATATAGCTAGTTCAACTATTAAATCATGAACAGCTTTCATATCGCTAATATTAGCTTCTCTGCAATTAAAATTCATGGTCTTAAATTAATTATTTTATTCTTTTCCAAAAAAAATAGTATTAATATATTTGACAAAATTTATTTGTTTGGTCATTACAAATAAAATTTTCTTTAAAAAACTTGAGGGGTCTTCTAATTTTGAAAGGCTCAAGAAATCTATTGCCCAAAAACAAAATATAAAACTTAAAGGCCTCATTGGCTCATCAACGTCATTTTACTTGTCGAAACTAGTCAGTAAATTGAATAATCCATGCTTATTTATATTCAATTCAAAACATGATTGTTTGTCTTTTCTTAATGACATTGAGTTATTTCAGTTAAATAAAAAAGTTTTTTTATTTCCAGAAATAATAAAAGAACCATATTCTGAGCAAAAAATAAATAACTTTAATTTACTTCAAAGAACTCAACTTATAGACCATCTAAACTTTTCGAATGAAAAAAATATAATCATTTTGACATATGTAAATGCAATTGCAGAAAAACAAGTTAGTAAGCGTGAATTGGATAAAGCATCAATTAAGCTTAAAATTGATCAAAAAATTTCATTTGAAAATTTAAATGAGCACTTATTTGATTTAGGTTTTCTTAAGCAAGATTTTGTTATTCAGCCTGGTGAGTTTGCAGTAAGAGGAGGAATTCTTGATATATTCCCTTTTTCAAGTAATTTACCTTACAGAATTGAGTTTTTTGGGGATCAAATTTCAAGGATTAGAACTTTTAATATTGAAACACAAATTTCCATGGAAAATCAACATTCCATAAAAATAATTTCGAATATTTACTCAAAAAATAAATCTGAAAACTTAGTTGATTTTTTTCAATTGTTAGAAAATAATACTTCAATTTTTTTTCAAAATATTGAATTATTTTACGCAGAGCTAGAAAAAATAATTGAAACTGCAAATTCAAAATATGAACAACATCAAGAAAAGAATACTTTACAAAGCCCTAACAAGCTTTACATTAATATTAACAGCATAAAAGAAATTATTAAGCAAAATAAAATTATTGAGTTTAATTCTTTCGACGTAAAAGCTGACTTCAATTTTAATATTCAGCCACAACCAGCATTCAATAAAAGTTTTGATTTTTTGAAGGAAAATATTCTAGAGAATAAAAAACAAAATTACCAGATTAATTTATGTTGCTCCAACGAGAAACAAAAGAATAGGTTAAAGCAGGTTTTTTCTGACCTGAATTATTTAGAAAACTTTGAACCAATAATTCTGCCAATTTCAAAGGGATTTATAGACCACGATGAAAAAATACTTTTTTATACAGATCATCAGATTTTTGACAGATATCATAAGTTTAAATCCAAAAATAAATATAAGAACAACCTCTCAATTGCATTAAAGCGAATTAATGATTTAAAAAAAGGAGACTATGTAACGCATATTGATCACGGTATCGGACAGTATTTAGGTCTTCAAAAGATAGAGGTTGATGGTAAAATACAAGAGTCAATAAAGCTAATCTATGGTGATCGAGATATTTTATATTTAAGTATTCACTCGTTATATAAAATATCAAAGTATTCTGGGAAAGATGGTAAGGTCCCCAGGCTATACAAGCTTGGCAGTAAAGCTTGGGCTCTTTTAAAACAAAAAACCAAGAAAAAGGTTAAGAAAATTGCCTATGATTTGATAAAAGTTTACGCAGAGAGAAAACAAAAAAAGGGATTTAAATATGAAAAAGATAGTTATTTACAAAATGAGCTAGAAGCATCTTTCCTTTATGAAGATACAGAAGACCAGTTTAAAGTTACCCAAGAAATTAAAAATGATATGGAAAGCGAACAGCCAATGGATAGATTAATTTGTGGTGATGTCGGTTTTGGTAAAACTGAATTAGCAATTAGAGCTGCTTTTAAAGCAGTAGATAATAATAAACAAGTTGCGGTTTTAGTTCCTACAACAATACTAGCTTTTCAACATTATAAGACGTTTAGTCAAAGAATGAAGGAGCTTCCTGTCAACGTTAATTATTTAAATAGGTTTAAAACAAACAAGGAAAAGACGGAAATAATAGACAATATAAATCTAGGAAAGATTGATATAATTATTGGAACTCATCAAATTGTAAATGATAAAGTTAAATTTAGGGATTTAGGTCTGCTTATTATTGATGAGGAGCAAAAGTTTGGAGTAGGAGTAAAGGATAAGCTTAAATCTCTTAAGGAAAATGTTGATGTCTTAACACTATCTGCAACTCCAATTCCAAGAACTTTGCAATTTAGCTTAATGGCTGCAAGGGATTTATCTTTAATTACCACTCCGCCAGCAAATAGATATCCTATAGAAACAACAGTTATCAGATTCAATTTGGACCTTATAGCTCAAGCAATAAGGCTAGAGATGGAGAGAGATGGTCAAGTATTTTTTGTTAATAATAAAATTCAAAATATTGAGGAAATTGCAACAGTACTTAAAAACCTAATTCCTGAAGCAAAAATTGCTGTTGCCCATGGAAAATTAAATGGAAAAAAATTAGAAACATTAATGCTCAATTTCATTAATAAAGAATATGATATTTTAATAAGTACTACAATTGTGGAAAGTGGCTTAGATGTTCCTAACGCTAATACAATTTTTATTAATAATGCAAATAAATTTGGACTTAGTGATTTACATCAACTAAGAGGCAGAGTCGGAAGGAGTAATAAGAAAGCATTTTGCTATTTAATTACACCAGAATTTTCAAAAATGACGGATGAAGCCAAAAAAAGAATTACTGCTTTAGACTATTATTCTGAATTAGGAAGTGGATTTAATATTGCTATGAAAGATTTAGAAATTAGAGGTGCAGGTGACTTACTTGGGGGAGAACAGAGTGGATTTATAAATGAAATGGGTTTTGAAACCTACCAAGAAATTTTAGATGAGGCTATTACTGAGCTAAAAGATTCAGATTTTAAAGAATTAAATATTGAAAAAAACAAGTTTTATAAAAAAACAAATATACCCTTTGAAACAGACTTAGAGTTAATGATTCCGAATGAATTTATAAATTCAAGTGATGAGAGATTAAATTTATATTCAAGGTTAAATAAAATTAATGACTCCGAATCTCTCAAAAATTTTAACCTTGAGCTAGTTGACAGATTTGGAGCTATCCCTGAAACATTTAAAGAACTAATTTTGACAATTGAGCTTAAGTGGTTGGCAAGTAAATTGGGCTTTGTTAAAATTACACTAAAGAAAAATATTTTAAGAGGTAATTTAGTAAATCAGCAAGAAAATATTTCTAAATTTTTAGAGTACTCTAATAGTAATAATTTTGATATTTCTTTTTCTCAAAAGGAAACAATAAATGGAACTAATTTCATTATAAAAATAATCAATATCAATTCGATTGCTAATGCGATAAATAAATTAAATGAAATTGATAAAATCAGTTTGAGAAAATAATAGATGCTTGCTTTTTAGTAACATCTAATTTTATTTTTCTTCCTAAAATTATTGGATAGTTTTTTTCACCATGACCTGCTGGAAAATCAAAAACAACTGGAAAATCATATTCGTTAACTGTTTCAAGTATTATTTCATAAATATTTTGCCCAAAAGGGGTACTATTTTTTCTGAAATTTATAAAATCGCCAACTATAATTCCAGCACAATTATTAAAATATCCAGCTCTTTTAAGAGTTTTTAGCATTCTGTCAATATGATAGTGATATTCACCTAAATCCTCAATAAAAATTATTTTTTTATCAGTACTAATCGATGATTTAGAGCCAATTAAAGAATGTAGTAAAGTTAAATTACCACCAACTATTTGACCTTCAGAATTTCCAACTTTGTTATAGTTATTTCCAGAAATATTGTATTCAATTTTTTCTCCAAACAAAACACTTTTTAGTAATGATACAGATTTATTTTTTTCTATTTCACCATTATTTAGACTATTACACATTATTGCGTGAATGGATTCACTACCAATTATATGAAGATCGTTGTGAATTGCAGTAATATCTGAATAACCAATTATCCACTTAGGATTCAAAATATATTTATTATAATTTAAGTCATCAATAATTCTCATTGCTCCGTAACCACCTCTCGCACACCAAATAGCTTTTATTGATTTATCATCTAGTGCTTTTTGAAAATCACTTGCTCTATCTTTATCATTACCGGCAAAATGTCCAAATCTTTTAAAGACATTTTCACCTACAACTACTTCTAGCCCCCATGATTTTAGTAACTTTTTTGCCTTTAGTATATAATTTTGATTTTTAGCCAGTACACCTGATGGTGCAACAATCGCAACAGTATCACCTGTCTTTAAATATTTAGGTTTTAATAATTCTTTAAACAAATTGAATGAGTTTACGGAAAATAAATTAAAGGACAATATAATTGAAATAATATAAGAAAGTATGAGTTTATTTTTCAACGTTTATTTTATCATTTAATCACTTAATACCTTACTTAAATATATACATAAAATTATTACTTTTACTAAATATAATTTATTCTTGAGCAAAACATATACAATCACTGCAGCACTTCCTTACACCAATGGCCCTATTCATATCGGTCATTTATCAGGTGTTTACATTCCATCTGACATTTATGCAAGATTTTTGAGGATTATGGGTAATGATGTTCTATATATTTGTGGAAGTGATGAGCATGGTGTTCCAATAACTATTAAAGCAAAAAAAGAAAATACTACTCCACAAAAAATTGTTGATAGATACCACAAGAATATAAAAGAGTCCTTTGAAAAGTTTGGAATTTCTTTTGATAATTATTCTAGAACTTCAGAAAAAATTCACCATAAAACTGCCTCTGATTTTTTTTTAAAATTATTTAATGATGGTTTTTTTGAAGAAATTATATCTGAGCAATATTATGATGAAAATGAAAATCAGTTTTTACCAGATAGATTTATAATTGGAACATGTCCAAAATGTGGGCATACAGAAGCCTATGGAGATCAGTGTGAAAAATGTGGCTCAACTTTAAACCCTAAAGATTTAATTAATCCAAGGTCTTCAATTTCTGGAAATATTCCTTCTTTAAAATCAACGAAACACTGGTATTTAAAATTGCCTGAATTTGAAGATTTTTTAAAAAATTGGATATTAAAAAGTAAAAAGGAGACGTGGCGAGCAAATGTTTATGGTCAATGTAAATCTTGGTTAGATGAAGGTTTAAAATCTAGAGCGGTAACTAGGGATTTGGATTGGGGTGTTCCAGTACCTATTGAAAATTCTGCAGGTAAGGTTTTATACGTTTGGTTTGATGCTCCAATTGGATATATTTCGTCCACCAAAGAATGGGCTGTAAAAAACAATAAAAGCTGGGAAAAGTATTGGATGAACGATGAAACTGAATTGGTCCATTTCATTGGAAAAGATAATATTGTCTTTCACTGTATAATTTTTCCTTCTATGCTGAAAGCACATGGAAAATTTATACTCCCCAAAAGTGTTCCTGCTAATGAGTTTTTAAATTTAGAAGGCTCAAAAATATCCACATCGAAAAATTGGGCTGTATGGCTTCCAGAATATCTAAATGATTTTCCGGATAAGCAAGATGTATTAAGATATGTTTTAACAGTAAATGCCCCTGAAAACAAGGATAATGATTTTACCTGGAAGGATTTCCAGCTTAGAAATAACAGTGAGCTAGTTGCCATCTTAGGAAATTTTATAAATAGGGTAGTGATTTTAACAAAAAAATATTATGATTCGACAATTCCAAAGCCCTCAAAACTTAACCCAAATGACAATTCAATTCTTAATGAAATTGATAATAGAACAAAAAAAATTGAGAATCTCATTAAAAATTTTAAGTTTAGAGAAGCATGTAACGAATTTATGAATATTGCTAGATTGGGTAATAAGTATTTAGCTGATGAAGAACCCTGGAAAATTATAAATACTAATCCTGATAGAGTAAGAACAATCATATTTATTTCAATCCAGATATCATCTATTTTATCAATAATTTCTGAACCATTTATACCTTTAACTTCTAAAAAAATTAAAGATATGTTAAATTATAAAGCACATAAAAATTCATGGACCTGGGATAATATTTCTAAAAAAGATTTTTTAATTTCAGAAAATATAAAATTAAACGAACCTATACTCTTATTTTCCAAGATCGAGGATTATGAAATTCAAAAACAAATTGATAAACTTAATAATAACTAAGAATAGTGCATCTGTAAAATTGTAAACTAGAATTTGTTAACTTAACTAAATACAAACTAAAAATATGTCAACAAATAATAAATTTTATTTTAAATTTTATGACTGGGAAGAAAAATTTAAAGATAAACCATTTCTAAGACAGCCATTTGGTGATTCTTGGGAAGAATATACATGGGGAGAAACTGGACAACTAGCCAGGAGGCTTGCAACTGGCCTAAAAAGTTTGGGATTAAAAAAAGGAAGCCATATTGGATTAATATCCAAAAATTGTAGAGAATGGATAATTGCTGATTTAGCAATAATAATGGCAGGATATGTTTCCGTTCCTTTTTTTCCAAATTTAAAATCAACCGAAATTAAAAGCTTGATTGAATTTGGTGAAGTTAGTGCTTTGTTTGTAGGAAAACTTGAAAATTGGGAAGAGATGAAAAACGGAGTAGATAAAGATTTGCCAATTATTGCATTTCCCCACTATGAAAATAATTCGATTGTCAGTGAGGGTTTTCAATGGGATGAATTTATTTCAAAATTTGAACCCCAAAGGGAAAACTATCATCCAAATCTAGATGATGTATGGACAATTATTTTTACTTCAGGTACAACAGGAAATCCAAAAGGGGTAGTGCTAAGTTTTAAAATAAATCAGAGTACTGACGTTATGTACACTAAAAATTACAATCCTCTTTGTGTTGACTTTGATGGTAATAATTCCTTTTTTTCTTATTTACCTTTAAATCATATTGCAGAAAGAATTGCAATTGAATTTACAGCTTTCAAAAATGGAGGTGTTATATCTTTCACAGAATCTATTGATACATTTGTTAAAAATTTATCTGAAGTCCAGCCATCAGTATTTTTTGGTGTACCAAGGATTTATACAAAATTTCAGTTGGGAATTTTATCAAAATTTAATCAGAAAAAATTAGACATTTTATTGGCAATACCCTTGTTATCAAATATTATAAAAAAGAAATTAAAAAAGGCCTTAGGGTTATATAATGCAAAGGTTGTTGTTTCTGGAGCTGCAGCAATGCAAATTGCACAGAGAAACTGGTTTCGAAAAATTGGAGTAAATATAACTGTAGGTTACGGAATGACTGAAAATTGCGCAATAACTACGCAATTACCTGGAAGTAATTTCACAAAACCTGGTTCTGTCGGAAAAGTTCAACCTCAGGTTGAAATTAAAATAGATGATAGTACTGAGGAAGTTTTAATGAGAGGTCCTTACATGATGCTAGGCTATTTTAATGATAAAATCATTACTAATAATACAATAAAAGATGGGTGGCTTCACACCGGTGACAAGGGAAGAATTGATTCAGATGGCTATCTATACATAACGGGAAGGGTTAAGGATACATTTAAAACTAGTAAGGGTGAGTTTATAGATCCAGGAAAAATTGAAGCTATGTTTGGTGAAGTAGATTTTTTCGATCAAATATGTGTTGTTGGCTTGGGTATTCCACAACCAATAATGCTTGTAAATATTTCAGAAGTTGGTAAAAAACTAGAAAAAAATGATTTAGAGAATAAATTGACAGAAAAATTAAACTCAGTTAATGAGCAGTCATTCAACTATAAAAAGGTGGCAAAAATCATTATTTGTAAGAATTTATGGACACCTGAAAATGAAATTTTAACTCCAACTATGAAAATTAAACGAGGTAATGTTGACAAGTTGTATCAAGATAACTATTTGGATTGGTTTAACAATTCTAAAAAAATTGTTTGGGAATAAAATCATCATATAATTGGAATTATAATTTTATCCATTTCAAAAACGTATGGCAAAATAAAATAAACAACTAAAGAGATTATTATTATTGATATTAAGTTCATCCAAACTCCCTTTTGAAACATATCTTTAATTTTCAATAAACCAGAACCAAAGACAACAGCATTCGGTGGTGTTGAAATTGGCAACATAAAAGCACATGATGCAGCCAGAGTAGCACCGATTAATAAAAAGTAGGGGTGTACACTAATTGCCAGTGAAATTGTAACAAGTACAGGAAGTAACATTGCAGTAGTAGCCATGTTAGATGTAAGTTCGGTTAACAGATTTATAGAGGCAACTATTATTAAAATGATGAGAAACAAAGGGATGCCATCTAAATTTTTGAGAAAATCAGCAATCCATAGAGACAGTCCACTTTTTCCAAAAGCACTAGCAATGGCCATTCCTCCTCCAAAGAGTATCAATATACCCCAGGGTAACTTTACTGTATCTTTCCACACAAGAACAGTTTTATCTTTTTCTTTGTTTTTAGTTGGAATAATAAACAGAATTATTGCAAAAAATACTGCAATTATAGAGTCGTCAATATTACTCATCCAGCCTAATGAAAAATTAGTAATACTTTCCAATAAAGGTATTATATAATCATCCAAGTAGCCTCTTGATATCCACGAAATAGCAGTTAATGTGAAAACAATTAACACACTTATCTCTTCATAGGAAAATCTACCCAATTTTTTGACCTGTTTTATAATTTCCTCACGTCCAGAGCTGAACTCCTCATTTTTAAATTTAAATGCAATTTTAGTGAGATAAAGCCAGCAAATTAAAAGTAAAAGTGATGAAATTGGTACACCAAACTTCATCCAATCAAACATGTTAATTTTAATACCATAACTTTGCTCAACAACACCAGAGAAGACCATGTTGGGAGGTGTTCCAATTAGTGTAGCCATGCCACCAATAGAAGCGCTGTAAGCGATAGCAATCATTAATGATTTTCCAAAAACTTGCTTTTCATCATTATTTTTTTCATTCATCTGAGAAATTATTGCAAGACCAACAGGGAGTATCATAATAGATGTTGCGGTATTTGAAATCCACATTGACAAAAATGCAGTTGCGAGCATAAACCCAAGTATCACTTTAGATTTATTTGTTCCGGTAAATTTAATGATTGTCAATGCAAGCCTCTTGTGTAAGTTCCATTTTTCAATGGCAAGAGCAATAATGAACCCACCTACAAAAAGATAAACCAGTTTATGGCCATATGAAGCTGTTGTTGTAGCTAGATCCATTCCTCCTGTCAAAGGAAAAAGCACAATAGGAAGAAGTGCTGTAACAGGAA
>CACLCL010000032.1 GCA_902605445.1 uncultured Bacteroidota bacterium
TAAATAAATAACCGCCATCCTTATGGCAACGCCGTTTTCTACCTGATTTAATATAATGGAATTATCAGAGTCAGCAACTTCACTGGTAATCTCAACTCCTCTATTTATTGGGCCTGGGTGCATGATTAATATGTTCTTTTTTAATTTTAAAATTCTTTCTGAATTTAGTGAATATAACCTCTTATATTCATTAATTGTTGGGAAGTATGAACTTTTCATCCTCTCATTTTGTAGCCTTAACATATTTACCGCATCGCACCATTCCAAACCACTATCTAAGTCATTTTCAATTCTGACATCTAAGTCTTCAATATATCTTGGGATAAGTGTTTTTGGGGCACATACTTTAACATTTGCACCTTGCATTTTTAGGGCAAAAAAATTTGACAAAGCTACTCTTGAATGCATAATATCCCCAACTATTAATATATTTTTTCCGTTTAAATTACCAAGTTTATTTCTAATGGAATATGAGTCTAGTAATGCTTGAGTAGGATGTTCATGTGTTCCATCACCAGCATTTATAATTGTAGCATTAACCTTTTTTGAGAGAAAATGAGGGGCGCCAGGGTTTGGATGACGAATTACAATCATATCAACTTTCATTGATAATATATTATTTACTGTATCTAATAAAGATTCCCCTTTTTTAAGTGAAGACTGATTAGAAGAGAAGTTTATGACATCTGCAGAGAGTCTTTTTTGTGCTAACTCAAATGATAATTTTGTCCTTGTTGAATTTTCAAAAAAAAGATTAGCAATAGTTATATCTCTTAAAGATGGAACCTTTTTAATTGGCGCATTGATTATTTTTTTAAAATTATCAGCGGTTTTAAAAATTAATTCAATATCATCAAGATTTAAACCTTTTATGCCCAATAAATTACTAGTACTTAAATTATCCATCAATAATTTTTTCTATAGTTACATAACTATTATTAAACGAATCTTCCCAAATTACATTTACCTTCTCATCTGAATATACATCAACATCAATTCCTATATAATCAGCTTGAATTGGTAATTCTCTGCTAAATCTTCTATTTACTAAAATTAATAACTCAATTGATTTTGGTCTTCCAAAGTTTTCAATTGCGGTTAATGCTGCTCTAATAGTGCGACCAGTAAATAATACATCATCAATAAAAACAACTTTTTTATCCTCAACAAACAGTTTAAACTCAGTTGCATTAGGAATTAGAATTTTATCTTTTTTTCTAAAATCATCTCTAAAGAAAGTGATATCTAGGAGACTATGATTGACAGACTGAACACTATACTTTTTATTTAAAATTTTTATGATCTTTTCACAGAGATACTTACCTCTAGGCTGAAGACCTACAAGAATTGTATGCTCAAAGTCAGTATGATTTTCAATAAGTTGACAAGCTAATCTTTCTAAACACAACTCCAGTTCATTGGTATCTAAAACTATTCTTCTCATCAAAAGTTTATCAGTTTACAAATTAAAAAAAAAGCCTTTCATTTGAAAGGCTTTTTTTTATTTAGAATCCATTTTATCTTTTAGTTCCTTGAGTTTCTCATTATTATCTCCGAGTGTATTTTTTAAATTATCGTTATTTAATTTATTTTGATTCTTAATAGATTTAAGATTAGAATCCTCAATATCTTTAAATGTTTGTGTATGTGATAATACTACTCTTTTTGAATCTTTATTAAATTCAATTACTTTTAAACTAACTTCTTCGCCTTTTTCAAGCTTTGATCCGTCTTCCTTTACCATGTGCCTAAAGGGAATAAACCCTATCACATCCTCATTAAACTTTACAGTTGCCCCCTTTGGAACCATTTCAGTTATTTTGTCTTTATGTATAGTGTCTACAGCAAAATCGTTTTCATATTTATCCCAAGGATTGTCAAACAATTGCTTGTGACCTAGACTTAATTTTCTGTTATCAACATCAAGCTCTAATACAATTATTTCAATTTTTTCACCAGATTTACAAAACTCTCTTGGGTGTTTTATCTTTTTTGTCCATGATAAATCTGAAATATGAATTAAGCCATCAACACCCTCCTCTAATTCAACGAATACACCAAAATTTGTAAAATTTCTAATGGTACCTGAATGTTTAGAATCAACAGGATATTTTTTAGTAATATCAGTCCATGGGTCAGGAGTTAGTTGTTTAACACCAAGTGACATTTTTCTGTCATTTCTGTCAAATGTTAAAATTATAGCTTCAATCTCATCACCTACTTTGAAAAAATCTTGTGCAGATCTTAAATGAGTTGACCAGGACATTTCTGAAACATGAACAAGTCCTTCAACACCTTCAGAAATCTCGACAAAAGCTCCATAATCAGCAATAACTACAACTTTACCTTTAACAGTATCTCCAACTTTAACATCATCACTAAGTGCTTCCCAAGGATGCTTATTTAATTGTTTTAATCCTAACTGAATTCTTGATTTATCTTCATCAAAATCTAAAATAACTACCTTTATTTCCTGATCTAATTCAACAACTTCGTTTGGATGATTAATCCTTGACCATGATAAATCTGTGATGTGGATTAAACCGTCTACACCTCCCAAATCCATAAAAACACCATAAGAAGTTATATTTTTTACAACACCTTGAAGAATTTGTCCTTTTTCTAATTGTTTGATAATTTCCTTTTTTTGTAACTCAATATCCGCCTCAATAAGTGCTTTGTGAGAAACAACAACATTTTTGAATTCGTGGTTAATTTTAACAACCTTAAATTCCATAGATTTATTAACGAATTGGTCATAATCGCGTATTGGTTTGACGTCAATCTGAGAACCAGGAAGAAAAGCCTCAATACCAAAAACGTCTACAATCATTCCGCCTTTTGTTCTACATTTAACAAAACCATTAACTATTTCTCCAGTATCATGAGCATCATTAACTCTTTCCCATGCTTTTATAACTCTGGCTTTTCTGTGTGATAATATGAGTTGACCAGTAACATCTTCTCTGATATCAATTAAAACCTCAACCTTATCACCAACTTTTAAATCAGGATTATATCTAAATTCGTTTAAAGAAATGACACCTTCAGATTTAGCATTAATATCAATTATTGCTTCGCGTTCAGTCATATGAACAACCGTGCCCTCAACAACATTATTTGTTAAAGTCTCAACAAAATTTTCCTCAATTAGCTTTTCGAACTCTTTGATTTTATCATCATCAATTTTCTCAATGCCTTCTTCAAAATTATGCCAATCAAAATCTGACGGATAATCGATAGATTTAGCTGCTGATTGTTTTTTTCCTATTTTACTTTCAACAGTTTTTGAATCAGAAGTATTATCAGTAGGCTCCTCAGTTACTTTTATTTTTTTTGTTTCTTTCTTTTTAGTTTTTGCTTTTGCGGGAGTATCTTCTTCAGATGACTTTTTTGATATAACAGGATCTGAAACTTTATCTTTTTTTAAAGTTTTTTTTGAAACAGTACCCTTTTTTTTGGAAGTTGTTTTAGCCTCTTTATTACTTGACTCTGATTTGGATGATGCAGTTTTTTTAATCCATCATCTTTTTTGGTGTCCTCTAATGATTTAGAAGTCTTTTCCTTTGTAGACTTTTTAGACATAATTAAAAATTTGTATTCAAAAATTACGACTGAAATAAACAATAATTTTTGAAGCTGTTATTAAAATTTAGCCATATGCTTTCAGTCTAATGTAACAAATGGCATGCGAAAATATAAATATTCTTTTAAAACACCTAATTGATTATACTAAATATTTTGCTTTGACCTTATAAGCTTTGAGATATATTGAATCTGGTTATCAATTGTAAGATTACTGTTATCAATTAAAATTGCGTCTTTAACAATTATCAATGGAGAATCTTTACGTGTACTGTCAAGTGTATCCCTTTTTTTTAAATTTTCTAAAACATCTGAATAATTAACATTCACACCAGCATTTATCATTTCGGAATATCTTCTTTTTGCTCTAACTTTAGCAGATGCTGTTAAAAAAAGTTTAAGTTCAGCATCCGGAAATACAATTGAACCTATATCTCTTCCATCCATGACAATTCCATTAGATCTATCAATTTCGCGTTGTATTTTAACTAATTCTTTACGAATCTCAGGAATCGCTGCCACTTTACTTACATAATCCGAAACTTTTAAATCGTTAAGTTTTTTTTCAATATTAACCTTGTTTAAATATATTTCATAAATATTTGAATTATTATCAAATTTAAATTCAATTGGATTATTTTGAAGTTTTTTTATTAATTCATTTACATCTGATTCAACTAGGTTTTGTAGGTCGTTCTTTAAAATAAAATATGTAACAGCTCTGTACATAGAACCAGAATTAACATGTATATAATCAAATTTCTTGGCTATTTTCTTTGCCAAAGAACTTTTTCCAGTTGAGGCATGTCCGTCAATTGCTATAGTTATTTTTTTCATTAGTTTAAGTCAATTTGTAAACCGACAAAATTTACATTTTCAGCTACTGAAAATCTTGAATGACAATAATTAAAGGTAAGTTTATTAAATTTCAATCCAAAACCAAATGATATTCCAGAAAAATTCCTTTGATCAATAATTCTAAGCTCTTCGGATCTTCTAAAGTTATATCCAAATCGAAGATTAAAAAATGATTCTTGAAAGAATTCAAATCCAATAATTGTATGCCTTAAGAGCTCATTAACTATTGTTATCTTCTCATCCTCTATGTTACCGTCCAAATCAGTTGTTATTCTAGCAGGATTTGATAAACCAATAGGCCATTTCTCTAAATTTTGAAAAGTTACATACCATGTGACCGGTGCATTATCAAGTTTTTGAGAAAAGCCTAAGTTAATCTCAAATGGTAATGATTCACTTGTTTCATAAAATTTTTTTATCTGAGAACCTATATTTCTAAAAACCAATGAGATATTCAAATTATTTATTGGTTCATTATAAAATAATCCGAAATCAGAGGCCAGGGCTATAGAATTGTACTGCTCAAATGATGAAGAAATAACTTTAAAATTCACCCCCACCTTTACTGGCAAATTTACAAGTGAAGACGAATAACCAACGGCAAGTGAAGACTCTGAACCTGTGAAATCATTTGTATAATTTCCAAATTCGTCATATCCAGAGAAATCACCGTAGTTTATGTAATTAAAGCCAATATGTAAAGTATTGCCTCTGTTGTTCAATCGATATGCATAGGCCAAAGAACCATATGAGATATCAGCAAAATAATTAAGATAATTAATAGATATTTTATTATCCATTTCCTGATTTATCAAAGATGGATTAGTAAAACCTTGAGAAACGTCGTCATTATGTTCACTTAATAACCCTCCACCTAAAGCAAGATTTCTCGGCGATGATGAAATATTAAGAAATTGATAAGTAGATTCACCTGCAATTTGTGTATAAAATTTATTTGAATAAAAAAAAACAAGAGTTAAAACAATAAAATGTCTAATTGTCATATTCAAATAACTATATTAAGACTATAATATTATAGTTCTTTATAATTTTTTACTTTTTGTTTGCTTAAAGCAATTTCTATTACATCACTCATATCATCAACAAAATGAAAATTAAGTCCTTTTAAATATCTTTCATTTATGTCATTAATGTCTGGCTTATTCATTGAACATAATACAATATCTTTTATTTTGGCTCTTTTTGCTGCCAAAACTTTCTCCTTAATACCACCTACTGCTAAAACTTTACCTCTTAATGTAATTTCGCCTGTCATTGCAATTCTGGACTTTACTCTTTTTTGTGTAAATAATGAAACTAATGATGTTAGCATAGCTATACCAGCACTTGGCCCATCTTTTGGAGTTGCACCTTCAGGCACGTGAATGTGAATGTTGTATTTTTCAAATATGTCAGGGTTAATACTATAATTGGAAGCATTAGATTTAATATATTCTAGAGCAATCTTAGCTGATTCTGACATTACTTTACCCAAATTACCTGTTAATGATAACTTACCTTTACCTCTAGTTAATATTGATTCTATAAATAAAATATCACCACCAACACTGGTCCATGCAAGGCCCGTTACAACTCCTGCCACGTCATTTGATTCATAGCTATTTTTATTTATTTTTTTTACACCTAAAATTTCTGATAAATTGTTTTCTGAAATATTAGAGTCATACTTTTCGTTAATAGCAATATTTTTAGCACAACTTCTAACAATCTTTGCAATATTTTTTTCCAAACCTCTTACTCCTGATTCTCTGGTGTAGCCCTCGATTACATTTTCCATTACTTTTACACCAATCTTTAAATCGCCTGGTTTTAAACCATGCTCTTTAATCTGTTTGGGTAGCAAAAATTTCTTACCAATTTGTATTTTGTCTTCCGTTGTATATCCACTAACTTTAATAATTTCCATTCTGTCCAAAAGTGCAGGTTGAATATTGGAAAGATTGTTTGAGGTAGCAACAAATAATACCTTGGATAAATCATACCCCTTTTCAAGATAATTATCATAAAACTCATTATTTTGTTCCGGATCAAGAACTTCCAACATTGCTGATGATGGGTCACCAATATTAGAAGAAGTTATCTTATCGATTTCATCTAGAACAAAAACTGGATTAGATGTACCAGCCTTTTTTATGTTTTGGATAATTCTTCCAGGCATAGCGCCAATATAAGTTTTTCTATGACCTCTTATCTCAGCCTCATCTCTCAAACCACCAAGTGATATTCTAACATATTTTCTACCAATGGCTTCAGCAATTGATTTTCCAAGAGATGTTTTTCCAACACCCGGAGGTCCTGTCAAGCACAAAATTGGAGATTTCATATCATCTCTTATTTTTAATACAGCTAAATATTCAATAATTCTTTTTTTAACATCATCAAGACCAAAGTGATCCCGATCTAATATTTTCTTTGCTTTTACTAAATCAAATTTATCCTTGGAATACTCGTTCCATGGCAAGTCTAAAAGTAAATCCAAATAGTTTCTTTGTACAGAATATTCAGAAACTTGTGGATTCATTCTCTGAAGTTTTGATAAACCTTTTTCGAAGTGATTTTTTATCTCACTACTCCACTTCTTTTTTGATGCTCTACCTTTTAAATCATCAATTTCTGAGTCATGATTTACACCACCAAGCTCTTCTTGAATCGTTTTCATTTGCTGATGTAGAAAAAACTCTCTTTGCTGTTGACTTAAGTCACTTTGAACCTTGGACTGAATATCGTTTTTTATTTCTAATTTCTTAAATTCAATATTCATGTGTTTTAAAGTTTCAAGTGCTCTTGTTTGAAGACTATTTGTTTCAATTAATTTTTGTTTTTCTTTGATGGTAATATTTAAATTGGAACATACAAAATTGATTAGGAAGGTGTTACTTTCAATATTTTTAATTGCAAAAGAAGCTTCAGATGGTATGTTTGGATTTCTTTTGATTATTTCAAGAGCAAGTTCCTTAATTGAATCAATTGCGGCTATAAACTCATTATCTTTTTTTCCAGGATTATCTTCTGGTTTTGATTTTATATTTGCTGTTATGTAAGGGGATTCAGAAAAAACTCTGTCAATCTGAAATCTTTTTTTTCCTTGAATTATTACAGTAGTGTTACCATCAGGCATCTGTAATACCTTTAAAATTTTAGCAACTGTACCAGTCTTAAAAATATCCTTTGCTTTGGGGTCCTCAATATTTTCATCCTTCTGCGCAACAACACCTATTAATTTGTTAAAATTATTAGAATCTTTAATTAATTTAATTGATTTTGCGCGTGATGCTGTTATTGGAATAACAACACCAGGAAAAAGTACAGTATTTCTTAGAGACAAAATGGGTAAAGTTTCAGGTAATTTTTCCTTACTTATCTCAATTTCATCCTCAGGTGTCATCAAAGGAATCAACTCGGCATTTTCATCTATATCTTTTACTGACAAATTGTCAATATTAAATAATCTTTTTTTTGACATATAGTATTTAATAAATAAATAAAAATCATTTCATATCTGTAATTGTATACAAAATAATGAAATAACAATATATATATTTCAACTACTGTGCCATAAGGCTAGTTAGATGACATCCTACTCAAAAAATAAATAGATGGAATGAAAAATAATGCAAACAATAGTATAGCAAGTCTAATACTTCCTGTAAATACATCCATAGTAGCGTATAATGCAGTACCCAAAACTATGCTAATTTTTTGAGATACATCATAAAAGCTAAAATATGATGTCGAATTTTTGACATCAATTAACTTTGAAAATGTTGATCTGGATAATGATTGGATAGCACCCATACCCACACCTATAAATGCTGCAGCTATATAAAATTCAATTGGTTCAGTAACAAAGTAGCCAAATAAACAAATCAGACACCACATTATATTAATCAAAATTAGTGTTTTTACGTTTCCAAAATAAATAGAAAGTTTTGCAGCTAGAAACGCACCAAGGGCTGCTAGTATTTGAATAACTATAATTGCAATAATTAATCCTGTCTGCATTGATTCTTGACTAGCCCAATTTATTTCATTCATATCAGCCCCAAAATAACTAGCTAAAAGGATTATGGTCTGAGTTGGTATTGTAAAAATAAAGAACGAAAAAAGAAATACTTTTAAATTATAATTAGCTTTTAATTGATTTATAACACCCATTAATTGCCTGATACCACTAAAAAGTGTTTTTCTAGCAAATAGGCTAGTTTTTTTTGAATTATAATGTTCTTTTCCAGGTAGATAGTGAAACGTATAATGACTAAAGACAAACCACCAAATACCAACTAATACAAAGGATAACTTAACCGCCTCCGTTTTATTAGCAATTAGAAAAAAGTTTGGGAATTGTGTTAAAAAAAGGCAGATTATCAATAGAATAATACTACCAAGATAACCCATGGAATAACCTTTTGCACTAGTAATATCTTGTTGATTTTCATTTGCTATGTCTGGCAAATATGAATTGTAAAAAACCAAACTACCCCAAAAACCAACTACAGCAAAAAAATAGCATATCATTCCGAAATCAAAGTTCTCTAGATCAAAAAAATATAAAAACAAACAAGAAATGGATCCTATGTAACAAAAAAGTCTCATAAAGAGTTTTTTGTATCCAGTATGATCAGCAATTCCAGACAGAATTGGCGAAATTAGTGCCAAAACAATAAATGTAAAAGATGATACATAGCCAATAAAAGCATCGTTTTCAATGGATTTCAAAAATAAAAAATCTACATTTTCTCCTTTTGTTATACTTTTAAAGTATATGGGAAATATTGCTGTTGAGATGACAAGTGGGTAAACAGAATTAGCCCAATCATAAAATGCCCAAGCATTTAATAACT
>CACLCL010000033.1 GCA_902605445.1 uncultured Bacteroidota bacterium
TCAAATTTATTTTCACAGAAATTTATTCACTTGACAATTAAGCTTTGGACAGCTTTCTTTTTTTCATTCATGTGTCTTTATTTTTTAATAAGCTGGATTCCGAAATTAGTTAGTGATTTTGGTTTGAGTATGGAGCTAGGTATTTATTCAGGAGTTGTGTTTAATATAGGTGCTTTCTTTGGAATATTAACTCAAGGGTTCTTTTCTTCATTATTTGGATTAAGAAAAACAATTTTTGCCTTTCTGCTACTTACAGCATTGTTAATGTTAAATATGAATTTTTTTCTAGGCTCAAATATTATACTAATTGTTTTTGGAGTTTTGGGATTCTTTGTTCAGGGTGGTTTTGTAGGTCTATATTCCTTGGCTGCAAGAATATATCCCACAGAATTTAGAAATACAGGCATTGGTTGGTCAATTGGGGCAGGCAGGTTAGGGGCTGTAATTGGGCCATTGGCAGCTGGGTTTCTTTTAAGTCTCGGATTAGGTATTTCTGAAAATTTTAAAATTTTTGCTATTCCAGCAATTATTTCATCTTTTTTCACTTTAAAAATTTATTTAAAAAACTGATACATTTGTTAATAATTTTAAATTATTTCTTATGATTTATTAATAGATTAATACATATCTTTAATAAAAATTACCATATTATGAAAAACATCTACCTCTTTATTTTTAGTTTAACTTACTTAAATTCTTTTTCTCAATGTGTTGATCCAGTAATTACTTGGTTTCAAACCTTTGAATATTCTGTTTTAATTGACGGAATTAATAACAGTGCTATAGATTATTATGAAATAGAGTATAAAGCTTACGAAACCTTTACACCAGGCGATGGTACAGCTCAAACCTATACGTTTTCTGAGTTCCCTCATACTATAACAGGTCTTATACCTGGTACGCCATATTATTTCACCAATCGTTCAGTATGTAACGATGGCACAGTCAGTGCTTGGAATGACAATGGAATGAATGGACCAGATTTATGGTACACTAATATGGAGAGTGGGGAATTCGTTTCAGAAAATATTCTTACACATAATGTATCACAAGAAATAACGCATGAGCCATCTCAGATTTGCGAGTCAATAGATGCAGTATTTGATTTTAGTTTCACCGGAAATGCGTCAGCTGGTCCACCATGTCCAGAGACTACATTTAGCGCACAATACGATGGTACATATATAGTTACAATTACCGACGCATATGGAGATGGTTGGGGAGGTAATGTTCCTGGAAATGAAACAGTTTTAGACGTCTTGGTAAATGGGGTCGTTGTTTTAGATGATATTACATTAGCTTCAGGTTCTTCTGAAGAATACACATTTGAGGCATCAATAGGCGATGAGATTTCAACTTTGTGGGTAAATCAAGGTACATGGTTTTATGAAGTTGGATATTCAATCATTTCACAAAGTGCACTTGACTTAGGGGAAGTTTCTGTTGGGGCACAACTTTATTCTCGAAGCTATATTCCTGCAGATTTTGGTTATGAGGGCAATATTACAATTGGCGCTGTTGAATTGGGAATATGGTATTCTGATTCTGATGGAAATTATAATGCAGATCTTCCAACTCAAGATTACGCAGGTACATCATATCAAAATATTTATCTTTACAGACAAACCAATGGGGGAGTAGGAACTGATCCTGTTGGTCAACAACAACAATTCTGGGAGTTAATTGCATTTACATTAAATTTTGAAATTACACCAGATGATCATCAAACTATCATTACCGTTCCACTAGAATTTTTACCAGGATTTGGTGAGTTAAATGGTAATGGTGTTGAGGTTTCTGCAAATGATGATATAGTTGTTCAGGTGTGGATGGGACCGGGTGATGAAGCATCAACAGGATTCCCTGGCGGATTCAGAAAATTTATCGGAGGAAATTTATCTGATTTTACAGTTCTCAATGATGATGCAACAAATTATGTATTCCCCGCTGTTCAGACGGGTTCATTTATTGATTCAACCTGTGAATATTATAATTATATCCCAGATAATACAGTTTTAATGAATCTTGTTATTGGTTCTAACAATGAGCTATCAATTGATGAAGAAGTGTTTTCAGAAATTTATCTCTATCCAAACCCTATTGATAAAAATAGTCAGTTGTTAAGTTTAAATTTTGACGATAATCAGTCCAAATCAATTAAGATTTATGATTTGATGGGTAGGTTGGTATTTGATTTAATAACAAATGAGAATAATATTGATATTTCTTCAATGTCATCTGGAACTTACATTGTAAAAATCAATTTCAATAATCAGACATTTAGCTCAAAATTAATTATTAAATAATTAAATCTTAAAATTTAGTTTAAAAACCCTCTTAAAATGAGGGTTTTTTTTATTTAAATAAATTCATAAATTAGTTATCAATTCTTTAAT
Source organism: uncultured Bacteroidota bacterium (assembly GCA_902605445.1). Lineage (GTDB taxonomy): Bacteria > Bacteroidota > Bacteroidia > Flavobacteriales > Flavobacteriaceae > MED-G13. Next base: position 2,397 of record CACLCL010000033.1, read on the forward strand.
GTTTTACTAAATTATACATCCCTCAAAATGAAGTTCATCTATATTTTTTTCTATTTATTTTTTATTACATCATATGCACAAAAAACACCGGTTTACCTCGATAGTACTTATTCTGTTGAAAAAAGGATAGAGGATTTAATGAACAGAATGACCTTGTATGAAAAAGCATGCCAAATGAACCAATTTGTAGGGCTTGAGCATATGAAAAAAGCTGAAAAAGATTTATCGCCAGAGGATATGAAAAAAAGTGATGCCCAAGGTTTTTATAAAGGTGTATTTTCTGATGATGTTAAGCAAATGATAATTAATGGACAAATAGGTTCTTTTTTACATGTAATTACCGCCGAGGAAGCTAACTATTTGCAGCTGTTGGCTAATAAGTCTAAATTAAAAATACCATTACTTATTGGTATTGATGCAATTCATGGAAATGCCCTGTACAGAGGTGCTACTGTTTATCCATCTCCGATAACTATAGCTTCTACTTGGGATGAAAATAACTCATATGATGTTGGTGTCCAGACCGCTTTTGAAATGAGGTCTACAGGGTCTCATTGGGCATTCACACCTAATGTTGATGTTATGAGAGATGCAAGATGGGGTAGAGTTGGTGAAACATTTGGAGAGGATCCTTACTTAGTGACTCAAATGGGTATTGCAATGATAAATGGACTTCAACAGCAAGATTTCACTGGAACAAATAAAGTTATTGCTTGTGCAAAACATCTCATAGCTGGAAGTGAACCTATCAATGGTTTAAATTTATCACCCATGGATATTTCAGAAAGAACCTTAAATGAGATTTATCTTCCCCCTTACAAAAGTGCTGTTGATGCAGGTGTGTTTTCGATTATGGCAGCTCATAATGAAGTAAATGGAGTACCATCTCACTCAAATAAAAAACTGATGTCTAATATTATTAGAAATGAATGGGGATTTGATGGTTTTTATGTTAGTGATTGGTTAGATATTGAAAGATTGGAAACTTTACACAAAGTTGCAAGAAATTTCAAAGAAGCTGTTTATCTTGCTGTTGATGCTGGAATTGATATGCATATGCATGGTCCAAATTTTCCTGAATTAGTCGTTGAATTAGTAAATGAAGGTTTATTATCTGAGGAAAGAGTTAATTATGCATGTTCAAAAATATTAGAGGCAAAATTTAAGTTGGGTCTATTTGAAAATAGATTTGTAGATGAAGAAAATATTTCAGAAAAAATATTTAATCAGTCCCATGTAGAAACAGCTTTAAAACTAGCAAGACAGGGTATAGTTTTGTTAAAAAATAATGATGTATTACCGCTAAGAGGCCCTAAAAATTCCAAAAATAAAATATTAGTAACAGGGCCAAATGCAAATAACCAATCAATATTAGGAGATTGGCACAGTACTCAACCAGATGAAAATGTATATACAGTCTTCGAAGGAATAAAGAAAATTGGTACGGAAATGGGCTATCTAGTTGATTACCACGATTCTAATGAAAATATTAAGCGGATCTCAGAAAAAGATATAAATAAAACTATAGAAGTTGCCAATGAATATGATATTATTGTACTTGTAGTTGGAGATAATTCAATGAGGTATAAGTGGAATCAAAAAACAGCAGGTGAAAACACAGCTAGAGCTGAACTTAATTTAGCAGGAAAGCAATTAGAGTTGGCAATGAGATTAAAGAAGTCTGGAAAGAATGTAATTGTTGTTTATGTAAATGGAAGACCAATTTCAGAGCCATGGATTTCCGAAAATATAAATGCAATAATTGAAGCATGGGAGCCAGGAAGTTTTGGTGGTTTAGCTGTTGCTGAAATTATATTTGGTAAAATTAATCCAAGTGGAAAGTTGCCCCTGACTGTTGCAAGAACAGTTGGTCAATTAAAAATGTTTTATAATCACAAGCATTCAATGTATTTTAGAGACTATGCCATGCAAACTAATAAACCACTCTATTCATTTGGGTTTGGTCTCAGCTACACAAAATTTCATATTAGTGAACCAAAATTAAATAGCTCAAAATTTAAAAAAGGTATCTTGAGTGTTTCTGTTGATGTAAAAAATATTGGTGAAATATCCGGTGATGAGATTGTTCAACTTTATATTTCAGATAAATACAGTAGTATAACCAGACCCGTAAAAGAATTAAAAGCTTACCAGAGGGTTAGTTTAAAACCAGGTGAATCAAAGGAAATTGTATTTGAATTAAATAAATCAGCATTTGCTTTTTATGATTCAGACATGAATTATATTGTCGAGGCTGGTGATTTTGATATACTTATAGGTAATTCATCAAGAGATGAAGACCTAAAGAATGTAATTTTTAATGTTGAAAAAACGTATTATTTAAGAGACTAATTTAATTTTATTCTTTCATCTCTATTTGCTAATTCCCATGCTGTATGGAAAATCAGCTTAATTCTTTTTTCTAAAACATCATATAAAATTTTGTCTGCAGTATCAGTAGGTTTGTGGTAATCTTCATGAACACCACTGAAATAAAATATTGCAGGTACATTATTTTTGACAAAATGGAAATGATCAGATCGATAATAAAATTGATTTGGATCATCAATTGAGTTATATCTGTTATCTAGCTCTAAGTTTACATATTTACTATTTGAATTTAAATTTATATTATGTAAGTCGTCTGATAAAAAATCTGAACCGATTATATAAATATAATTTACATTCCTTATACCCCTGTTTGGATCAGTTCTTCCAATCATATCAATATTTAAGTTAGCTACAGTGTTTTCAAGTGGGACCAGTGGGTCATAATCTGCATAGTATTTCGAACCCAACAAACCTCTTTCTTCAGCAGTAACATGTAAAAATATTATGGATCTTTTAGGTTCAAAGCCCATTTTCTTTGCATATGCAAATGCTTCAGCAATTTCCAACATACCAACTGAGCCTGAACCATCATCATCTGCACCAGGATAAATTATACCGTCTTTGATACCTTCATGGTCTAAATGAGCTGTTATTATAATATACTCATCTGGAAATTCACTTCCTTTAATTACAGCAGCCACATTATTTGCTATAAATTTTTCAACATTTTTTTCATAATTAAATACTATTTCATTTTGATTATCTGTCAAGAATTTTTTGTGTTTGGGGTTAAATAATAAAACGTGAATATTATTTTCCTCAAAATTACTTAGGGACATTCTTTTTTCACCACTTCCATTATCACTTTCATATTGCTCAGATGCATATCTTCTGTAGAAATAATCGTGTATTAATATTAATGAAGTTGCACCGTTTTTTGCTGCTGCAACTTTTTTGCTATTTAATTCCAATCTTGTATTAGACCATTTGGATTTTGATTGAGAATTATTAGTAACATATTTACCATTTCCGTCTTTTGGTTCGCCTTCAATGGCAATTACAATTTTACCTTTAACATCTAAATCTTTATAATCACTATAATTTGGATCATCAATCCCATATCCAACATAGACAAAATCCTTTGAATTGATATTTACTTTTGGTCCACTATTATATGAGATGTAGTCATAATAATAGTCAAACTCTTTATCATTAATTTTTAAATATGAGTCAGGTTTATTATTGAATTGAAGTTCAACTCCCTGTTTGTATGTATTTTCTTGTAGAGACTCAATACCTAGTCCTTTATAATGATTTATTAAATACTCCACGGCTAGATCTTGACCAACACTAGGGGTACCCCTGCCACCAAACTCATCAGATGAGTAAATATATAATTTCTCCCTTAGTTCTTCAGCTTTTATACTTGAGTCAGAATCAAGTAAAATTTCATTACTTTGCTGACATGATACTGAAATTGTAAATAATATTAAAACTGAAAAAATTGCATTTTTAATTTTCATGGTAACAGATATATTTTTAATTTAGAAAAACAAAAATATGATATTATGATGAGAATATACCCTTTTCTTTTTGTTTTGAGTTTACTTTTTAGTTGTGACTCAAATAAATCTGGTAGCAACGACATTGATACAGCAAAAGAAGATGCTAGAAAATATATTGAAAGCCAATTTGATTTTTTTGTAAATAGTAGTCTCGATGAGGCAAAAAATACATTTTCTGATGATGCTGTTTTAATTGGAACAGATGAGGCTGAATATTACACTGGTTGGGATGAGATAAAACCATCAATTGTTGGTCAACTTTCTATAGAAAACCCAAAGTTTAGCCCAAGAGATTTAAATATATTTATGAGTGCTGGTGGAGATATGGCTTCTTACACACAAAAGCTTGATTTTACATTTTCAGTTGCTGGTGAACCTGGTGAAATTAAAGATGTAAGAAATAGTGGAGTTATAAAGAAGGTTGATGGCGAATGGAAAATTATTCAAATTCACTGGTCCATGGGTGTCAAAGGGCAAGTTGTTGAGTATGAGATGAAAGAGGAGTAAAAATTTTAAATCTTCTTATAGACTTCGTCAAAAGGAACTCTGAATCGAGGAGAATATATTCCATTATCATTCCTTACCCCACATGCAATAATCATGGTAATTTCAGCTTTTCGTGGAAGATTCAATATTTTTTTAACCCTTTTTGTATCACTTCCTTCCATAGGACAAGTATCGTATCCAATTTCTGCCATACTCAGCATGAAGTTTTGTGCAGCCAATGCAACACTTTTGTGGGTAACTACTTTTAGATCTGAGTATAAAACTTCTCTGTAAATTGGGCGGAATAGTCCAATTACCATAGAAAGTATTTTTTTGTATACCCCAACAATTCCAAAAAAATCAGAGTAAATGGTTGGCATAATTTTTTTATAATATCTTCTTGAAAGGTTTCTGCGTTTTGTTACATCAATTCCTTGTTTACTTTGTTTTTCAAATAAGTCTTCTAGAAAATTTAGATTTTGTTTTGCTCTTGATTTCCATTTATCTCTCCTTGCAACAAATACCACCATATTTTCAGATGTAGTTGCTGCATTTTGATTAAAACATGAGTGAGCAATTTTTTTTAAGGTGTTTTTATCTGTAACATGAATAAATTCCCAAAGCTGCATATTACTACTATTAGGTGCAAGAGTAGCATTTTCAATACATTTTTTTACCTTTTCTTCATCAATGCAGTTTTGTTTATATTTTCGAACAGACCTTCTGTATTCAATAGCTTCACTAACAGTTTTTGCCATAATATTGTTTTAAATAATTTTTACCTCAATACCTGAGTCTGGGTATGCAATTATATGATTTAATTCAGTTGCAAATTTAGAAAAATATTCATCTTTTATAATATTTATATAATCGGTAATAAAATTTTCTTTAATTATGTTAATTGTACACCCACCAAAACCACCACCCATCATTCTTGAACCTAAAATTTCTTCGTAATTCATCGAATAGTCAACTAAATAATCTAATTCTGCACAGCTAACTTCGTAATCATTTTTTAGTCCATAATGAGATTCATACATTAGCCTACCCAATTCTTGTAATTTATTGTTTTTTATTAGGTTGGCAGATTCAATAGTTCTTTGATTTTCTTTAAGAACATATGATACTCTTCGATATTGTTTATTACTTAAATGACTCTTCGATATTTCCAAATCCTCAAATTTAATATCTGATAAATTTGAAAACTTATGATCACATTTTTTTTCTATGATCTTTAACGCACTTTTACATTCTTCAACTCTTTGATTATACTCGCTATTTGCAAGATTATGCTTGACGTTGGTATTTAATAAAAGTATTTTGTAGTCTTCAATATTGAGATTGATATAGTTTGCATTTAAATTTGAGCAATTAAGTAAAATTGCCATATTTTTTTTCGCATTTAAAATTGTAAATTGATCCATAATTCCTCCTTTTACACCAATGTATTTGTGTTCAATGGTACTGCTTAAATCAATAATTTGTGAATTGGTTATTTTTATATCATTTAGAATACTTAAGCCTTTAATTAATCCACAAACCAGAGCAGAGGAGGAGCTTATCCCTGC
>CACLCL010000034.1 GCA_902605445.1 uncultured Bacteroidota bacterium
GTAATGATGCTGTCAACTTTTTAAGTTCAGCAATTGGTTCAAAGGCGGTTTCCTTTAAAAAAATCATGATTATTGCGAGTATAGGAATTGCAATTGGTGCAATTTTTTCCAGTGGTATGATGGAGGTTGCAAGAAAAGGAATTTTTAATCCAAGTGAATATTACTTTGATGAAATTATGATCATCTTCCTGGCCGTAATGATAACTGATATTATTTTACTAGATTTTTTTAACACTCTTGGTTTACCAACATCTACTACTGTTTCAATAGTTTTCGAACTGTTAGGGGCTGCTGTTTCAATTGGAGCCTATAAGGTTTGGGAGAATAGTCAGTCAATAGTTGAATTAATAAACTATATTAATTATACTAAGGCAACTCAAATAGTTTTAGGGATTGTCTTATCAGTTTTTATAGCTTTTTCAATAGGGGCAATTGTTCAATGGATTTCCAGATTAATTTTGACATTTAAATTTGAAAAAAAGTCATTTATCCTTTCATCGATTTTTGGAGGAATTGCAATTACTTCAATTACATACTTCATACTAATCAAAGGAATTAAGGGCACATCATATTCAAATTTAGAAATCGATTTTTTTAACGGGAATACCATTAAATATATCATTGAAGAGAATGTCACCCAAATAGTTTTGTATTCAACTATTTTGTGGTCCCTAATATCCATCATGGCCATAAAACTTTTTAACGTTAATATTTATAAAGTAATTATTTTAATAGGTACGTTTGCTTTAGCACTTGCCTTTGCTGGTAATGATTTAGTGAATTTTATTGGCGTTCCAATTGCAGGCTGGCAATCCTATGAAGCGTGGATACAATCTGGAATTCCTGCAGATAAAATGACCATGGATATTTTATCAAAAAAAGTTGAATCACCCAATTTAATTTTACTCTTTGCTGGTACCATTATGGTTATAACATTATGGTTTTCAGCAAGAGCCAAAAACGTACTAAAAACTTCAATTGACCTTTCTGATCAAAGCGAAATCCAAGAAAGATTTAAAGCAAATTTTCTAGCAAAAATACTTGTCCAATTTTTTGAAAAGGTTAATAATTTAGTCCAAAACTTGTCATCAGAAAATTTTAAGGAAAAGATTGAAAATAGATTTATTCCTGCAAATCAACTACTACTATCAAATACAATTATTGAAAAACCAGCTTTTGATATGGTTAGAGCTTCGGTTAATTTAATTGTTGCATCCATACTTATTTCAATTGCAACATCATATAAACTTCCATTGTCAACTACATATGTAACCTTTATGGTAGCTATGGGCACATCATTATCCGACAGGGCTTGGGGTAGACCAAGATGAAACTAGGCTTGGTTTTGATGTTGATTATGATAGAGTAATTTTTTCCTCTGAATTTAGAAGCCTTCAAGACAAAACACAAGTTGTTCCATTTTCTCAGGGAGATTTTGTTCATACAAGACTGACCCATAGTCTTGAAACAAGTGTTGTAGGTAGATCTCTTGGAAGAAAAGTAGGTTTAGAAATATTAAAAAAACACCCCTACTTAAAAGACAAAGATGGATACCATCACAATGACTTTGGAGCAATTGTAGCCTCGGCTTCATTAGCCCATGATATTGGTAATCCACCTTTTGGTCATTTGGGGGAAAAGTCTATTGGTCAATATTTTTTAACAGGGCCAGGGAATATATTTAAAAATCAATTGAGCAAAATAGAATTTCAAGACTTATGCGATTTTGAGGGAAATGCAAATGGATTCAAAATTTTAACCCAGTCACGTCCTGGGAGGGAAGGAGGATTGAGACTAAGTTATGCGACATTAGGAGCATTTGTAAAATATCCTAAGGGATCTCTGCCTGTAAAACCGACAAGCAGAGTTGCAGATAAAAAATATGGGTTTTTTCAAAATGAAAAAAATATATACGATGAAATTGCAACAGAGCTTGATTTGAAAAATGGTAATGGAATTTACCTAAGACATCCACTTACATTTTTAGTTGAGGCTGCTGATGATATTTGTTATACAATTATAGACTTCGAAGATGGGATTAATCTCGGATTAATTGAAGAAGATTATGCTTTAGAATATTTGATAAATTTGGTAAGAAATACAATAAACACAAAAAAATATAATTCGTTAAATAATACACCTGACAGAGTAAGTTACCTTAGAGCACTTTCAATTAATACACTAATAAACGATGCTGTAAAAATTTTCTTAGATAATGAAGATGAAATTTTAAAAGGTAGCTTTCAAACATCACTTCTAAAAAGAAGTGAATATTCCGCTCAAATTTCAGATATCTTAAAGATTAGCATTGAAAAAATTTATCAATCTAAAGAGGTTATTGAAAAAGAGGTTGCAGGATACAATATTATTAATAAATTACTTGATACATTTATTTGCTCAGTGAATAGTAGTTTTGCGGGTACTAATACAAGTTATGACGATTTAATTTTGAAACTTTTACCATCCACTATTAATTTAAATCAAAACAGTTTATATTCCCGATTACTTGAGGTTTGTCACTTTGTTGCATCCCTTTCTGATAGAAAGGCATTAAATGTTTACAATAAAATTACTGGAGTAGAATACCAATAAAAATTATGAAAATTCAATTTGATGATAATTATTTTATGAAAAAGGCAATTGATGAAGCCAAAATTGCACTTTCAAAGGGTGAGGTTCCAGTTGGTGCTGTAATTGTTGCTGACAATAAAATTATAGCAAGGGCTCATAACATGGTTGAATCTTTGAACGACGTTACGGCACATGCGGAGATATTAGCAATCACTTCTGCCTCAAATCACATTGGGGGTAAATATCTAAAAAATTGTTCTATGTATGTAACATTAGAGCCATGTCAAATGTGTGCTGGTGCATTATATTGGGCTAGAATATCAAACCTTTATTTTGGAGCGAGCGACCCAAAAAGAGGTTATCAAGTACTAGGCACAGTACTTCATCCTAAAACAAAGGTTTCGGCAGGAATTTTAAAACATGAATGCAAGGAACTTCTTGACAAATTTTTTATTTCTAGAAGAAGCCTAAATTAAAGGTCATTATTTTCTTTAAATTTTTTTAGATTTTCACTATTAAGGTAATAATCTTCAATTTTTTTGTCTTTCCATCTGTAATATGAGAAAAGTGGAAAGACTATAAAAAAGAGAATTAGAACCCCAAATCCTAAAATTTTTTTTGAATGAATGGACACATCAATTAGTCCATAAAATATCATTGAAATTGAAATTATAAAGCAAATTAGACTAACTCTTTTCAAAATATTATTTAATGTTTTTAAGATTCAACTCCTTGAGTTGCTCGTCAGAGACAGTAGAAGGTGAATCAATCATGATATCTCTTCCTGAATTATTCTTCGGAAATGCAATAAAATCTCGAATAATTTCATTGCCTTGCATTACCGCCACAAGCCTATCTAATCCAAATGCAATACCACCATGCGGAGGCGCGCCGTATTCAAAAGCATTCATTAAAAACCCAAACTGTTTTTCGGCCTCTTCCTTAGTAAACCCAAGGCAATCAAACATTTGTTTCTGAATATTTTTATCATGTATTCTAATCGAACCACCACCAATTTCATTCCCATTTAATACAAGGTCATATGCTTGTGCTTTAACTGATTCTGGATTTGTAGAAATTAAATCAATTTGTTCTTTTTTAGGAGAAGTAAAAGGGTGATGCATAGCATGAAAGGATTCTGATTCTTCGTCCCATTCTAGTAATGGGAAATCAACAACCCATAACGGGTAAAAAGTATCAGCTTTTGCCAATTTTAAATTATCAGCAACATGTACTCTTAAGGCGCCAAGTTGAGTTCTAACCTTTTCCGATTCACCACTGAGAATAAATATCAAGTCGCCTTTATTTCCGTCAAATGCTTTTACCCATTTTTCAAGATCATTTTGATTATAAAACTTATCAACTGATGACTTGAGGACACCGTCATCTTGAATTCTTAAATAAATTAGGCCTCCAGCTCCTATTTGAGGTTGTTTTACCCAATCAATGTAATTGTCAATATCCTTTCTTGTAAATTCATTACCCCCTTTGATTAAAAATCCAACAATTAATTCTGCGTTATTAAAAACATTAAAGTCTCTGTTTTTTGCAATTTCATTTAGCTCAATAAAGTTCATAGCATATCTCAAGTCTGGTTTATCTGTACCATATTTTTTTATAGCATCGTCATATGAAATGACATCAAACTTATTGAGTTTAATATTTTTAATTTTTAGAAATAAATGTCGCACAAGTCCCTCAAAAGTATTTAATACGTCTTGCTGAGTTACAAAGGACATTTCACAATCAATTTGTGTAAATTCTGGTTGCCTGTCTGCTCTTAAGTCCTCATCACGAAAACATTTTACAATTTGAAAATACTTGTCCATACCAGCTACCATTAGAAGCTGTTTAAAAGTTTGAGGTGATTGAGGAAGTGCATAAAATTCACCATTATTCATTCTTGAGGGTACAATAAAATCTCTTGCACCTTCTGGAGTTGATTTTATGAGATATGGTGTTTCAACTTCGACAAAATTTATATTTGTTAAATAATTTCTCACTTCTTGAGTTACTTTGTGACGAAAAATTAGATTTTCTTTAATGGGTTTTCTTCTGATATCAAGGTACCTGTACTTCATTCTTAGCTCTTCTCCACCATCAGATTCGTCTTCAATTGTAAAAGGAGGAGTGAGGGATTTGTTTAGAATATTTAATTCTGAAACTAAAATCTCTATTTCACCTGTGCTAATATTTGGATTTTTTGATTTTCGTTCAATAACTGACCCCTTGATACTAATAACGAATTCTCTACCAATTGTTTTGGCTTTGTTTATTAAAGATTCACTAGTCCTATCTTGATCAAAAATCAATTGTGTAGATCCATAACGATCTCTTAAATCAACCCAAATTATGAATCCCTTATTTCTAATTTTGTGAACCCAACCTGAAAGTTGAACTTTAGCCGTTAGGTTTTTTATATTTAGCTCGCCACAATTATGTGTTCTGTACATTTTTGAATAATTAAAACAAATTTAATAAGATATTATTACAATGATATTTGATTTTAAATATTTTAATAATATTTAAAAATTTTAGCTCTGTTATAACATAACTATTAAATTTGCAAAATGCTTTCTGTAGAAAAATATCAAGATGAGTTTAATAATTTCCTTAAAAACTTTATACCACCTAGTTACCCAAATAATCTTTACGACCCCGTAAAATATATTTTGAGTCTCAATGGAAAAAGAATAAGACCAATATTAACTTTATTAACTTGTGATTTATTTAAAAAAGAATACAAAAGCGCATTAAATGCTGCACTAGCTGTAGAAGTATTTCACAATTTTTCTTTGGTCCACGATGATATCATGGATGAAGCCCCATTAAGAAGAGGTAGAGATACTGTTCACATAAAGTGGGATTTAAATACAGCAATTTTGTCTGGGGATGTAATGTTAATATTAGCATATCAATTGTTTGAAAATTATTCAGGTGACACTTTTGTTTCTTTAGCACAGCTATTTAGTAAAACAGCCATAGAAGTATGTGAAGGACAGCAAATGGATATTGATTTTACAAAGCAAAATATTGTCTCCGTTTCTCAGTATTTGAAAATGATTGAGTACAAAACAGCTGTTTTAATTGGGGCAGCTATGAAAATGGGTGCTATTGTTGCAAAGACAAGTGTTTCAAATCAAAAACATATTTATGATTTTGGTAGGAATTTAGGCTTAGCCTTTCAAATACAAGATGATTATTTAGACACTTTTGGGGATGAAGAAAAATTTGGAAAAATTATTGGAGGTGATATTATTGAAAATAAAAAAACCTATCTTTTTACTAGAGCCCTGGAACTTTTAGATGAAAATAATACTAAAAA
>CACLCL010000035.1 GCA_902605445.1 uncultured Bacteroidota bacterium
TGAGCATTCTTCCATTTCCCCTTCAACCATCATTACAGAGTCTTTAGAAGCACCAACCATAATATCTATATCTGCTTCTTCAAGTTGAGCTCTACTTGGATTAATCACAAATTCCCCGTTTATTCTTGCAACTCTAGCTTCAGAAATAGCGCATTCAAAAGGAAGATCACTAAGCTGAATAGCAGTAGATGCAGCTAATCCAGCCAATGCGTCTGGCATAACATTTTCATCGTGAGACATCAATTGAATCATCACCTGTGTTTCGTTATGATAATCTTTGGGGAATAATGGCCTTAGAACTCTATCTACCAATCTCATTGTTAAAATTTCATCGCTGCTTGGCCTAGCTTCTCTTTTAAAAAATCCACCAGGGTATTTACCAGCTGCAGCAAATTTTTCCCTGTAATCAACAGTTAACGGTAAAAAGTCAACATTAGCACTTTTATAGTTGGAAACTACAGTGCATAGTAGCATACAATTTCCCATTTGAACAACAACTGATCCATGTGCTTGTTTTGCAAGCTTACCGGTTTCAAGTGTTATTTTTCTTCCATCTTTTAAATCTATAGTTTCCTTAAATACATTTAATTTCATAATTATTTTGGTTTAAATTGTGTGTTGATGAAGTTTATAACCAATGAACAATTATAAGACTAGACTCTTATTTTCTTAAGCCTAGTTCTTTAACAATAGCACGATATCTTAGGATGTCTTTTTTAGTAAGATAATCAAGAAGTGCTCTTCTCTTACCAACAAGTTTAACAAGAGCTCTTTCTGTATTGTAATCTTTTTTATTTTTCTTAAGGTGATCTGTCAAATGATTTATTCTGAATGTGAATAGAGCAATTTGGCCTTCAGCACTACCCGTATTTTTAGCGTTTTTACCATGCTTTTTGAATAAATCTTCCTTTATTTTTTTAGTTAAATACATGCAAATATTATTTTAATGATTATTATGTACGCTTCTTTCAGCCGCGCAAATATAGTGAAAAAAGATATACTAGGTTGTAAATGTTTAATTTATTCCCTGATTGGATTATTGAGAATTAAGTCTAGGTATAGATTTATCTTTGTTTTTAAATCTTTTCTGTGAGTAATAAAATCTAGAAAACCATGTTCTAAAACAAATTCAGAGGTTTGAAAACCTTCTGGCAGGTCTTTACCTGTTGTATCTTTTACTACTCTTGGACCAGCAAACCCAATTAAAGCACCAGGTTCACTGATATTTATGTCACCCAGCATAGCAAATGATGCAGTTGTTCCACCAGTAGTTGGATCAGTACACAAAGAAATATAAGGGATATTAGCCTCAGCAAGTAGGGCTAATTTTGCTGATGTTTTTGCTAATTGCATAAGAGAAATTGCTGCTTCCATCATTCTTGCACCACCAGATTTCGAAATTATTACAAGGGGAATTTTATTCTTCAAAGAATAATCAATAGCTCTAGCTATTTTTTCTCCAACAACACTTCCCATCGAACCTCCGATAAAGGAAAAATCCATACATGCCACCACTAATTTCTTACCTAAAGATTTTCCAACAGCTGTTCTTATGGCATCATTTAATTTTGTTTTATTTTTAGCATCCTTTAATCTGTCGGTATATTTTTTCTTATCGACAAACTTTAAAGGATCTTTTGAGCTTAGATTAGCATCAAGCTCAGTAAACTTATTATCAAATAATATGGAAAAATATTCTGCACTTCCAATTCGAACATGGTAATCGTCCTCAGGACTTACATAAAAGTTTTTTTGAAGCTCCTCTGTATCGACAATTTTACCAGTAGGGGACTTATACCAAAGACCCTTTGGTATATCTTTTTTCTCTTCTGTTGGTGTTTGTATTCCCTTATTATTTCTTTTAAACCAAGCCATAAAATTTTTTTAATTTCTTGTTGGTAGTTTAGTTTGTATGATCAAAGCATCGTCTCCATCATCATAATAACCTATAACCCCTTTGAACTTAGCACCGGGACATCCGTAGTAAATTATGTCATAATCAGAGTTTTCATCAATTGAATGAAAGTTGCATGAGGACTGAATTTGACGTACTATCCTCTTATAGGACATTTCTGACTCTGTGTTTAATTTATAAAAATTAAACCTAAAAGTTTCAGTATAATTATAAAAAAATGCCCAAGTAGAAGCTGTATAATCTATGGGGTTTTGATAATCGTTATCTAAATTATATCCGTATACCGGTCCCTTATCATTATATTGATCAGGGAATTCAGGATAATAGGCTAGTGAGAATTTATTTTCTAATACAACCTTTTGGAAAGTTGATTTTGAGCTTATGGATTTTAAATCTCTTAGGTCAAGCTTCTCTTGATTATAACTTAATAGGGGTGAAAGAATCAAAATAGATAGAAATATTCTCATAAATTAAAGATAAAAAAAATCTAAAATTTTATAATGTATTTACATTATTTAAGTCCTCAAATGCTTTTTTTAGTCTTTCAACAAAGCTTTCCTCGGCGCTTCTAACCCATTTTCTTGGATCATAATACTTTTTATTTGGCACATCGCTTCCGTTAGGATTGCCAATTTGGGATTGTAAATAATCGTTATTTTTTGAAAAATAATCTCTAACTCCACTCATATATGCATATTGCATGTCCGTATCAATATTCATTTTAATTACACCATAACCGATTGCTTCTCTGATTTCCTCAAAACTGGAGCCAGAGCCCCCATGAAAAACAAAATCAATTGTATTATGAGGAACATTAAATTTTTTTGAAATATACTCCTGTGAATTCTTCAAAATCTTTGGTGTTAGTTTTACATTTCCTGGTTTGTACACCCCATGAACATTTCCAAAAGCTGCAGCAACCATAAATTTATCACTAACCTGAATAAGTTCCTCATAAGCATACGCAACCTCTTCCGGCTGAGTGTAAAGTTTAGATTCATCTACATCCGTGTTGTCAACTCCATCTTCCTCTCCACCAGTAATACCTAATTCCATTTCTAGTGTCATTCCTATTTTTGACATTCTTTTGAAATATTCTTTACATATTTCAACATTTTCTTCGATTGGCTCTTCAGATAAGTCAAGCATGTGAGAACTAAACAAAGAGTGACCGTTTTCTTTGAAACACTTTTCATTTTCCAGCATTAATCCATCAATCCATGGGAGTAATTTTTTTGCGCAGTGATCAGTGTGTAAAATAACTGGAACACCATAAGCTTTTGCCATAATATGAATATGCTTTGCGCCGGCTACAGCACCTGCAATAGCACTTTCTTGTGATTCATTTGAAAGTCCTTTACCAGCATTGAAGCAAGCACCACCATTAGAGAACTGTATAATTACAGGGGAATTAAGTTTTTTAGCGGTTTCTAAAACTCCATTAATACTACTTGAACCAACAACATTAACAGCTGGTAAAGCAAATTTTTTTTCTTTAGCAAGTTTTAGTATTGCTTGAACCTGGTCACCTGTAGCAACTCCTGGCTTAATATTGTGATTCATAAAAATTATTTATGTTATTAGGTTAGTTTAGGTTAATTTTAGTGCTGTAAAGTTAGTAATAACAAACAATATGATTACAAAAAATCAGATAAAATTAATCAAATCACTATCATTAAAAAAAAATAGAGATAAACACAATTTATTCATTGCTGAGGGCCCTAAAATTGTTGATGAATTATTAAAATCAGAAATAACTTTAAAAACCCTTTATTCTACATCTGAAAATTACACCTCCATTAATAGAAGTGTTTTGATTAATAGTATGGAGCTAAAAAAAATCAGTAATTTCAAATCACCTAACAACGTACTTGCCCTGTTTGAAATTCCAAATGCTAAGAAAATCGATTTCAAATCTAACATAATTGCACTTGATGAAATTAAAGATCCTGGTAATTTTGGCACTATAATTAGGCTTTGTGATTGGTTTGGAATAAAAGATATTATCTGTAGTGAAAATAGTGTTGATTGTTATAATCCAAAAGTTATCCAGTCATCAATGGGCTCAATATCAAGAGTTAATATTTCATACATGAGCTTTGATGATGTTTTCTCAAAAAATTTAAATTTGGTAGCATCTGACATAAAAGGAACAAATATAAATGAGTATAAATTCAATAAAAATCAGGTAATTTTTTTTGGTAATGAGTCAAATGGTCTTAGTCCAAAAGTTTTATCTGAAGTTAGAAATAAAATAACAATTCCAAGATATACAGAAAAAATAGAAAGTTTAAATCTCGCAAGTTCAGTATCTATAGTTCTTTCAGAAATTAAAAAGAAAATTACTGAAATGTAAAATTTATCATAATTCCGCTTGTTTTCATGAAATCAATATTACCCGTCCATGGGCTATTTGGGTCATCATCAGCTACAAGCTCATCGGAAATAGCAAAAACACCCCTAATACTAGGGCTGAATTTAAACCATTCAAGATATAAATCAATTCCAAATCCAATTTCATAGAATAAGACATTTTTTTTCGTTCTAAATTCACCTAGACTATTGTCATTGACATTGTCTTGTTTACTTGACAAATTCAGGGCGGTTGAAATCCCACCTAAGAGGTAAGGCTTAAAGTTATTAAATCTCAAAGCAGAAACTTTTAGAAGTAATGGAAAGTATATATAAGTTGATTTTACTTCTCTCACGTGAAGATTAGGCTGAAACTCTGTCATACCAAACCCCAAAGGATTATATATCAAATTTCTATTTGACATTACAAGTCCTGGTTCAAATCTTAAATCAAAAAAATCAGAAATTCTAAAATTTCCGATTAATCCAACATTAAAACCAGTATTTTTCTCGGTTTGAACATCGTAAAGGTCTGATTTATAATCAAAATTGTAGTCAAAGCTATTTGATCCGAGATAATATCCCCATGATAATTTTGGTTTATCAAAATTCTCATTATTCATTATTTTTTTCTTGGTAAATAATTGACTAAAACAATTAATACTGAATAATAAGATGATTAAGTGTAAAGTTATTTTTTTCATTCAACTACAAATATCTGAATTCAGATTATATTTCCCATTAAATATTTAATAACATTTTATGAGTATGTTTATTGTATTTCAGATTAAAAATTATAATATCTTAATGAAAAAATAATTTATATTTGTCATAATATTTACAGCAGATAATGAAAATAATAATTGCAGGTTCCGGAGAAGTCGGATCACATCTAGCAAAATTATTATCGTACGATTCTAAAGAGATTACCCTAATCGATTCCGATGATGAAAAGTTAAGTTTTCCTAAC
>CACLCL010000036.1 GCA_902605445.1 uncultured Bacteroidota bacterium
TTGACGAAAATACTGCACATGGAACATACTCAAACCTTGCTATAATTAACCATTCAGTTTCTGAATTTGTGATAGATTTTATTTCAATAATGCCAGGTCAAAAGAAAAACAAGGTAAAATCTAGAATTATCATTACCCCTCAACACGCAAAAAAATTATCTAATGCATTAGATGCAAATATTAGAAAGTTTGAAGAAAGTTTTGGTTCAATAAAAAATTATGACAATCCAAAGTACAATTTAAATTTTGGACCAACAGGCAAAGCTTAAATTTATTAGGTTTATTAGTTTTCCATTCCTACTTTTGACTTATGTGTGAAGAGAAAGTTATACTTGTAGATAAAACCGATAACAAAATAGGTTTAATGAATAAGATGGAGGCTCATCAAAAAGGCCTACTGCATCGTGCTTTTTCAATAATTATTTTTAATGATAAACATGAAATGCTTTTGCAAAAAAGAGCATCAACAAAATATCACACCCCAAACCTTTGGTCTAATACTTGCTGTAGCCATCAACGTGATGGAGAGAATAACATTTCAGCAGGAAGGAGAAGATTAAAGGAAGAAATGGGCTTTGATGTAGATTTGTACAAGTTTGATTCATTTATTTATAAAGCATTCTTTTCTAACGGATTGATCGAGCACGAATACGATCATATTTTAATTGGTTTATATAATAATAATCCTAAAATAAACCTCAGTGAGGTTGATGAGTGGAAGTGGGTAAATATGGATTGGTTATGTAATGATATTCAGATTTACCCAGAAAAATACACCAAATGGTTTATAATAATTATTGATAAATATTTTGAAAGTTTAAAAAAATGGAAGTTACAGTAAGTAGAAAAGCACATTTTAATGCTGCACATAGGCTAAATAATGATAAATGGTCTATTACAAAAAATAAAGAAATATTCGGTAAGTGTAATTACCCAAATTACCATGGACATAATTATGAGTTAATTGTCAGTGTGAAAGGTGAAATTAATCAAGATACTGGTTATGTAATGGATATGGGTAAATTAAAAGAGATAATAAAAAGTGAAATTGAGGATAGGCTTGACCATAAAAATTTAAATCTTGATATTGACTATTTCAAAAAAGTTATTCCTTCAGCTGAAAATATTTCGGTTTTTATTTATAATATACTTAGAAACAAAATAGACAAAAACTTGTCAATTTCAGTGACACTTTATGAAACACCAAGAAATTTCGTTGTTTATTCTGGATAATCTTAATGATTAAAAAAATAAAAAAAATTAAGGAACAAATTAATAATCTTGGACTTTCCATTGTGGGGGAGGATTTTACCAAGCCATGGGGAGGATTTCTCAAAATAGATGATAATCAATCAAAAAAATTTATTTCCCATTATATTTCTAATGAATATATAAATATTGAAGGTAAAATTAGCCCAAAAATATTATTCGTAAATTCAAAATCAAGATTATCTTGGCAATATCATAATAGAAGAAAGGAGATTTGGAGTGTAATTGAAGGGCCTGTGGGTGTTGTAAAATCTAAAAATAATGTTGAAAATAAAATAGTATCCTTTCATACCGGGGAAATAATTGATATAAAATTAAAAGAAAGGCACAGAATTGTTGGCCTTAATAATCATAGTATCATAGCTGAAATATGGATTCATATCGATTTAAATAACCCCTCAGATGAAGACGACATAATAAGACTTCAAGATGATTATTCTAGAAATTAGATTCTAGTTTTTTTGAATAATAACTTGATTTGATTTTTTCTGAAAAATTATTGTATATTTTCTTCAAGTATTGCTTATTAATTATTTCTCTATATTTATATGCAACAAATGCTGATGTATGTTTTTCTGGATGATTTAAACAATAGTTAACAATAAACAGAGTTTTTTTAATTTCTATTCTCTCTCTTTCTTTGTTGATTGAATCATATTTAGCTTTTTCGTTATTAGCTGAGAATTTAATTTGTTGACTTAACAAGTTAAGTTTTATTTCTTCAAATTTTCTTAGTTGTACGTCTATCATCTCTTGTTCTTTTGCTAATACGGAGTTTTCAATTTTACCATTAAATTCAAATTTATCTTTTGATGAGCTGAATAATACTTCGGTAGGTTCGGTAAAGAAAGTATAACTATTTTCTGAATCAAGAATTATTTTTAATTCAAATGGTTCATCAATGTTTGATTTTAATTCAAATGCCTCATTTTTGACAAAAGTTGAATCAACGAATGTATTTTTTTCTATATCATATAAATATAATTTCGATTTTTTAAGACCATAAATATTACCTTTAATTATAAGATCGTTTTTTGCATTACAAGAGAATAAAAAAATGAATAAAAATATAAGCTTTTTCATTAGTAGTCTAACCAATAAGTTATTTTGAAATTAATTGAGCGATTTTTTACCCTTGGTATAAATATACTATGGTACCTTTCTTCAGTGAAATAATTATCATTATATACCAAAAATAAATCGGATAATGGTGCAAACCTCCATTGTAGTCTTGCATTTAGACTTAAATTTCTACTTTGGTTACTGTATTGAATTAGTGATGCCAGGTAAAGTTTCTTTGAAAATGTAAATTCCATTCTTGGTGAAAATAAAAATAATTTTGCTGATGAAAAAGGCTCAGGTAAACTTACATTATCGTATTCAATCTCAATTGAGCTTGTGAACTGTGGCCTAATTCTCAAACTCAATTCTATATCTAAAGATTTTTTAAATCCATTATAAAATTTTCCATATGATGGATTTATTTTGAAGGTAAAATCTTTAGAATAATTTGAACTGTAAGATAAATCAAAACTTGTGTAATAATATTCACTATTAGCAGGTAAAGGTATACCGTCACTTGTACCAGTTGGATTAAAATTGTCAAAAAGGTAAGTATACCTATTCCACATGCTTAAATTTATTCTACTACTATTTCTAAACTCTGCATCCCACTTAGAAATTATATAATAATCAGAAACCTTATAATTAGAATTTGGTTTAAAAATATAAACAGGGGTCAATTCGAAACTGTGGTTGATTAAATTTGACTCTTTAGGCCAAAAAGTATATCTAATTTCAGGATAAAATTTTGATATATCATTTCTCTTAATGTAACCTAAATCAGATCGGAAGTCCTCACCAATATACAATCCAGCTAATCTAAAACTTATATTTCTTGACTCATAAGTTGTGCTGAATCCATATGAATCGTTATCTTCATTGTTCTCAGGTGAAAATGATTTATGAAAATAATATTTTCCATCCCATTTACTATCATTAGATCTCAAGTCATAATCAAGACCAATTACTCTATTAAATTTGTCATTTTCATTTAAAAAATCACTATTTCCTGTAGCATCTCTATTTATGAAAAAAACACTAAAATTGGATCTAGCAAAAAACTTTTGTTGAATTGAAATCATACTGTTATTATATGCTGAAATTTCATTATTTGAATCACTACTCGTTTGCATATTTAAAACACCAATCCTTAAATTGTTATTTATCTTTCCTGTAAGCCTTAGGCCAGCAATTATTTTATTTTGAATATTATTTCCGTTAATGTCTTTAGCAATTCCAATTCGCCTAGAAAAAAAAGGTCTTGCTTCTCTTCCGTTGCCAAGCTTTGAAAAAATATCACTATTTTCAATAAAGAATTGTCTTTTTTCAGGCAATGAAATTTCAAACCTGGTTAGATTAGTTATTTGTTCATCAACCTCAACTTGTGAAAAATCAGGATTTACAGTCATATCTAGTGTTAACGAATTATCAAATATTAGTTTCGCATCACTTCCAAATTCAAAATTATTTCCCGAAGATTTATCATCAAAGTCTTTATAAGAAATAGTATTAATATATGGTATTATTGATTTTTTTGACTTTGATTTTACCAAAGGTTTTTCAAAGTACATATCACCTGTAAAGGCTAGATTAAAAAACATTTCATTTTCTGGTGCTAAATTCCAGACAATCCATGAGTTATTTTCGGTATTTCTTATATAAGAGTTGAATCCCCATTTAATTTCTCCCTCTTTGTATTTTAAACTTGAAAGTGGTATTTTCCACTCCGTTATGTAGTAGTCTTCATATATTTTAGATTCAGACTCCCAATTTATATCCCAGGTCATATCAAAATCTCTTAATCCACCTCCACCATTTGATAATAACATATCTCTTTGAATACCAAGATGATTACTGCCAATAACAAAGGCATTATTTCCGTCATTAAAAGTGTCAAAAATGAGAGTAACATTATCAGAGTTACCTGCTTGAAAATCCCTTCTAAAAGAATCGTTTTTTAATCTTGATGGGTTTACAAAAATTTTAATTCCAATATATAAAAACTCATCATTATTCATAACTCTTATTGTAGCTTTATTCTTTTTATCATTTCCATGATTTGGAAAATGTTCAAAAAAACCACTAGCAGGAATAGTTTTTTCCCAATCTGATTCATTTAAAAGTCCGTCTATTATTATTTTCTCGTCTGTGTATTTCACAAACATTTGTTTTTTTTGATTCTGACTTACTAAAAAACTTGAAAATATAAATACTAAGCCTAGGAATTTCTTGTTCAATTATATAAATTTTTACAAAAATATATAATAATTTAATCATATCTTTTTAAATCGAATTTTAGTTATGAAGCTAATTTTATTTTTTTCTTTTCTTTTTAAGCTTTTATTTCTCCCAGACGGTTTCGTTTATCTTAAGGATATTGATGACTCTATTATTGTAGATCTAAAGTACTTCACTAATTCAAATTTTACAGCTCAGAAAGTTGATTATTATTACTCAAATAATGCAATTCTAACAGAAGAGACTGCCATTGCATTATCTCGTGCACAAAGTCAATTTATGAAACTTGGCTATTCTCTAATTGTATATGATGCTTACAGACCTCAATCATCAGTTGATTTTTTTGTCAGCTGGTCAAAAAAACAAGAGGATACCCTTAATAAACACGTATATTACCCTAACATAAATAAATCTGATTTATTTAAACTTGGATATATTGCAAAAAAATCAGGTCACTCTCGAGGAAGTACAGTTGATGTATCTTTGGTAAATATCTCAACAAAACTTGAAATTGATATGGGGACTATTTACGATTTTTTTGGTGTAGAATCATCCACTTTTTTTTCTGATATTTCTGAAATGCAAAAAAATAATAGATACCTTCTTTATGATATCATGATTAAAAATGGTTTCAAAAATTATTCAAAAGAATGGTGGCATTTCACACT
>CACLCL010000037.1 GCA_902605445.1 uncultured Bacteroidota bacterium
AAATCAATTCCAAGTGCTGCCCATGAATTTTCATTTATTTTACCGTGAATTAAATCTCTGTAACTATGACTACTTTCTGAATCTAATTTGTTGTCTTTGAATTTATTAGTTTTATCAATAACAATATCAGCTCCTCTCGTTGTGCAATTGTCCCTTAAATAATCATATGTATAATATGGATCATTTAATTTTTCAACTAAGAAATCAATAATTGTTTTGGTTGAATTTGGGTCAAGATTTAGCTCATGTTCAACTATAAACCTTTTTTGTTTAATATAATTATGAATAAAATTGTTGTAATTCTGCGCGGCCAGTTTGTACTCAGGTCTACCCTTAACAAAATTTGAATAAAAGTTTGGCGAATTAAAGTCATAAACACCAAAATTAAACACTATATCATTTTTTAACTTTGAATCCTTAACTCTTATTGCTGTGTGTCCAAAAGCATCTACCAGACTTTCCCCTTCGCCAATTGTTAAAATACTTATTTCATAAATATCTAAATTGGTTTGATTTTTTGCTAATAATTCTAATTGTGAAATAAGTCCAACGATTAGGACCAGTTTAAAAATATTTTTTTTTAATTTCATTTTAAGACATCAAGATTAAATTTTAAAGAAAAAATATTTGAATATAAAGCAGTTGATTGGTTTCCAATATCTGTTAGCGCATAACTTACCTTCAAATTTCTCATGTTAAATCCAATCCCAAAATTTGGTTGAAATGTAAGATTTTGTGAGCTGTCGAATTCAGTTTCATTTTGAAAGTTGCCAATCCCTAATCGAAGATAAACCAAATCAATATATCCAAATTCAAGCCCGATTGAAGGATTTATGCTAGCATTTTTAGTTGACAAAATATCATTTGTTTCTTCAAATAATATAAACAAGTCTAATCCAGCTAATAATGTGTAATCCCTATTAACTAAAAACAGTTTTGAAAGACCTAGTTGCATTTTTGGAATAGTAATTTCTGACTTTTCAGGGATACTTTGATTTTGATTACTTATTGCATTTTGAATGTCAGTTAATCTATTTTCATCAAACGACCAAGAATTATATGTGGTTGTTATATCCCTAACCATTAGTCCAAACATAAAACCATTGTCAGTTTTGTATTGAATTCCAAAATCAAATCCAAATCCCCATGAATTTGCAAAATCACCAATTATTCTTCTGATTACTTTTGCATTAATTCCATAATTAATGTTCAATAATTTATTTTTTCTAGCGTAACTTAATAAAAATGCATAATCTGCAGCTGAAAATAACTCGATCCTGTCATAATTTATGTTTCCTTGGTTATCGATTAATTGAGTTGTATCCAATATATCGTCAACACCAAATCTAATCAATGAGACTCCAAAAGCTGAATCATCATCAATTTTTTTTGCATATGAAATAAAATTAAAGCTAGCAATATTTGCAAAATAATTTGCATGCATTAGAGATATTTCATCGTTCTCCAAATTAATTAATCCAGAAGGATTCCAATAAGTTGAGTTTACATCATTAGTTGATGAAACAACTGCATTACTCATTGAAATAGATCTAGCATCAACTCCTATATTTAAAAATTCATTTGAGTATCTAGAAGAGTTTTGAGCGATACAAAAATTGCAAAATAAAAAAAATAAAAATATACAACCTCTCATATTTTATATAACATTTATTAAAGATACATATTGTTTAATTTGAGATAAAATTTATTATTTATTAGTTTTAATAAAATTTTCTAATGAACCTTAGTGTAATTCCCAATTCAATAACCTTTCTTAATTTATTTGTTGGTATTATTGCAGTTATACTGTTAATAGAGAACTCATTAGATGTTTCAGACATCTTTATATTGACTCTAATATGTATTTTTTTAGATTATTTAGATGGATTTATTGCAAGACTCTTAAAAGTTCAATCAAAGTTTGGGTCAAATCTAGATTCATTAGCAGATATTATAAGTTTTGGTTTTGTTCCAGGTATTATTATTTACAATATGCTCAAAGAAACACACTCTGATTCAATTGGTTCAATTCTTTCATCACTAATTCCCTTTCTTGGGTTTATAATTACACTAAGCTCTGCATTTAGGCTAGCTAGATTTAGTACTGAAAATAAAAATGATGGTTTTTTTAGAGGCTTACCAACACCAGCAAATACCATTATGATTTATTCAATTGCAATTATCGGCTCATCTGATAATTTTTTTTCAAAAATGATTATGAATTATAATTTTCTGATTTTATTATCAATAATAATATCCTTATTACTAGTTTCAAGAATCAAACTAATAAATTTTAAGTTTCTTGATTTCAGTTTAAGTAGGTTAAATAAGATCAGATATCTGCTCATAATACTTTTTATTGTGTTGTTATTATTTTTAAAAATTAATGCGATTCCTTTAGCAATGATATTATACATATTGTCATCACTAGTTTATAATAGAATTTAGATTTTTAAAAAGACTTCTTTCTAAGCTGAAAATTTTGTCCTAAATACACTTTTCTTACTACTTCATCTGAAGCTAGTTCTTCCGGATTTCCCTGCTTTAAAATGCTACCCTCAAACATTAAATATGTTCTATCAGTGATTGCTAGGGTCTCTTGAACATTGTGGTCAGTTATGAAAATCCCAATATTTTTCTTTGTTAAATCAACAACAATTTTTTGAATATCTTCAACAGCTAGAGGGTCAACACCTGCAAAGGGTTCATCAAGTAAAATAAAACTAGGATTTGTTGCTAGGGCTCTTGCAATTTCTGTTCGTCTTCTTTCGCCACCTGATAGTAAATCTCCTCTGTTTTTTCTTATCTCATATAACCCAAATTCATCCAATAAAGAATCAGCTCTCATTCTTTGCTCTTTTTTTGAAAGTTTAGTCATCTGTAAAACAGAGTGGATATTATCTTCTACACTCATTTTTCTAAAAACAGATGACTCTTGAGCTAAATAGCCAAGTCCGTATTGTGCTCTTTTGTACATGGGGAAGTTTGTAATATCTGAGTCATCCAGAAAAATAGAGCCTGAATTTGCTTTAATTAATCCAACAATCATATAGAAAGATGTAGTTTTACCAGCTCCGTTGGGTCCAAGTAATCCAACAATCTCTCCTTTCTTCAGATTTAGGGAAACATCTTTGACAACTTTTTTCCCTGAATATATTTTAGTAAGATTTCTAGCTTCTAATTTCATTATGGTTTCTTTTCACAACAATTTTTGAAATAAATATACTCACTTGGTATAAAATAACAATTGGAATTGCAACAATTATTTGGCTGGCAATATCAGGTGGGGTAATTAATGCGGCAAGAACTAATACACCAACTAATGCAAATTTCCTATATTTTATTAATCCTTCCGGTGTAACCAGTCCAATTTTAGATAAAAAATAAATTATAATAGGCAACTCAAAAATAATTCCCGAAGCAACAGCAGACGATCGAACCAAAGAAATATAAGATGCAAGGTCAATTTCATTTAATACTAATTCTGAAACTTGATATGTAGCTAAAAAATTAATTGAAAGAGGGGTTACAATGTAATAACCAAATAATACACCAACAAAAAATAATAATGAAGAAATAAAAATAAAAACCTTTGATTTTACTTTTTCGTTTTTAAGTAAACCTGGGCTAATAAATTTCCAAAACTCAAATAGTACATAAGGAAAAGAGATTATGAATCCAGAAATAAAAGATGTCATTACATGGGCAGAAAATTGTCCAGTCATTGTTCTATTTTGGATAATGAACGGAAATTCACTAAGACAAAAAGTGGTTTCCACGCCAATTAGATTAGATGCTTTGCACAGAAATTTATATGTAGGAAAACTCATTTTTTTTGGGCCAAAAATTATAGTGTCAAAAATAAAGTCCTTAAATATAAAACATATGAAAGCGCATAAAACAACAGAAACTAGTGATCTAATAATATGCCATCTTAGCTCTTCTAGATGTTCTAAAAAAGACATATTATTTGGATTTTTCATTAAAAAAGATTTTTAAGTTCAATTTAAGTTAAAAAAAAAGATAAATAATTAATTATATATGTAAATAAAATCATAACTTATTTAATAGGACAAAATTAATTTATTTATGTCAGAAATTGATGACATTCACTATCATTTAAAAAATATATTTGGTTACGATGACTTCCGACACAATCAAGAAAAGATAATTAAAAGTGTATTAGAAAAAAAAAATAATTTTGTTTTGATGCCAACTGGTGGCGGCAAGTCTATTTGTTATCAATTGCCGGCACTAATTTTAAATGGTACATCAATTGTCATTTCTCCTTTAATCGCTTTAATGAAAAACCAGGTTGATTTTATTAGGGGTTTATTCACAAAAGATAGCATTGCTCATTTTTTGAATTCCTCATTATCTTCTAGCGATATTGATAAAGTTAAAAAGGATATCCTAGAAGATAAGACAAAGCTTCTTTTTTTAGCTCCAGAATCTTTTTCAAAAAAATCTAATCTTGATTTTTTGAAAAAAATCAAAATTAATTTTATCGCAATTGATGAAGCTCATTGTATCAGTGAGTGGGGTCATGATTTTCGACCAGACTACAGAAATATCAGAAATGTTGTTAATGAAATTAACAATAAATTACCCATAATAGCATTAACTGCTACTGCTACTCCTAAAGTCGAAAATGATATTTTAAAAAATCTTCAAATTGAAAACGCATCAAT
Organism: uncultured Bacteroidota bacterium; assembly: GCA_902605445.1. Lineage (GTDB taxonomy): Bacteria > Bacteroidota > Bacteroidia > Flavobacteriales > Flavobacteriaceae > MED-G13. The sequence goes on from CACLCL010000037.1 coordinate 4,692, forward strand.
ATTTAAATCTTCTTTTAATCGTCCAAACCTATTTTACGAAGTAAGATCTAAAACTGAATCTGTTAATAATGATCTGGTTAAATTTATCAAGAACAGAATTGATAAATCTGGAATAATATATTGCTTAAGCAGAAAAAAAGTTGAGGAAATAAATGAGTTACTTGTATTAAATGACATAAAATCTGTTCCTTATCATGCTGGGCTTGAGGCTAAAGTTAGAAGTAAAAATCAAGACCAATTTTTAATGCAAAATGTTAATGTTGTTGTTGCAACAATTGCATTTGGAATGGGTATTGATAAACCTGATATTAGATATGTTGTTCATTATGATGTCCCAAAGAGTCTTGAAGGATATTATCAAGAAACTGGAAGAGCAGGTCGTGATGGTGGTGAGGGCCATTGTCTAACATATTATTCATATAGTGATATTGAAAGGCTAGAGAAGTTTCTGGATTCAAAAAATAAATCTGAGAAAGATATTTCCATGCTACTTCTTGAAGAGGTAGTAGCTTATTGTCAAACGTTTGTTAG
>CACLCL010000038.1 GCA_902605445.1 uncultured Bacteroidota bacterium
TATTCGATTGCAACGAGATTAGTGAGATCTGGATTACATTTCCAGATCCTCAAATTAAATTAAAAAGAGAAAAACATAGACTTATTAATTTGCATTTTATTGAGCTTTATAAAAAGATTTTAAAAAATGGAGGGCTTGTCAATTTAAAAACTGATAGTGAGTTTTTACATGGGTATACCTTAGGATTAATAAAAAATTCAACTTTTTTGGAATTAATTTATTCAAATCACGATATATATAATTCAGGTGGCTCTCCTAAAGATTCTACCGAAATACAAACTTTTTATGAATTTAAATTTTTAAAAGTTAAGAAAGCTATTACATTTATAATATTTAAAATTCACAAATAAAATGAGTCTCGATAAATCATTTTTTAGTAAGGTTTATGATGTTGTTAGAGCTATTCCCCATGGTAGAATTACCACATATGGACTTATCGCAAATTATTTAGGGTCAAGTAATAGTGCAAGGGTGGTAGGTTATGCAATGAATTCTTCTCATAGACTTATTGATGTACCAGCCCATCGAGTAGTTAACCGAATTGGTCTTTTAAGTGGAAAACATCATTTTGCAGGAACAAACTTAATGAAAGAATTACTAGAAAGTGAGGGGGTTAGGATTAAAAATGATATTGTTATGGATTTTGATAAATTACTATGGAACCCTTCTAAAGAATTGAAATAAAACTCTTCATTTTTTTTAATTATTCGTAGTATATTTGTAAAAAAAATCAGGTGGATTTATCGAAAAAAAATATTATCAATATTCTAAAGAAATCTCAAAATAAAAATTTTGAGATTCTTAACATTAATATTTTTGGAAATGAGATACTATTTGATTTGTCAACTAATAATCCAACACTACAATCAAAAAAAAATATTGAAAATTTCATTTCAAATATAATCAAGGAAAATTTTGAAAAAAAACTCGAATTCAAATTCAAATTTACCGTTCCAAAACAAGAAATCAGTCCTAATCAAATAAAAGGAAAACCAATTGAAGGAATTAAAAATGTTATTGCTATCGCTTCAGGAAAAGGAGGTGTTGGAAAATCAACTGTAACATCAAATATTGCTATTTCACTCATTAAAATGGGCTTTAAGGTTGGTATATTAGATGCAGATATTTATGGCCCCTCAATCCCAATTATGTTTGATGTTGAAAATGCAAGACCATTAAGTGTAAAAGAACTTGATAAAAATAAAATGAAGCCTGTTGAAAGTTACGGAGTTAAGATTTTATCTATTGGATTTTTCACCAAACCTGATCAAGCGGTGATTTGGAGAGGGCCTATGGCTTCTAAAGCATTAAATCAAATGATTTTTGATGCAAGTTGGGGTGAATTGGATTTTTTATTAGTTGACTTACCCCCTGGAACTGGAGATATTCACTTGAGTATATTGCAGGCCCTTCCCGTAACGGGAAGTATTATAGTGAGCACACCTCAAAATATTGCACTTGCTGATGCAAGAAAAGGTATTGCAATGTTTAATCAAAAGAGCATTAATGTCCCTGTATTAGGTCTGATTGAAAATATGTCTTTTTTTATTCCTGATGAACTCCCAGAAAATAAATATTATATTTTTGGTAAGGATGGTGCAAAAAACTTATCTCATGATATGAATGTTAATTTTTTAGGAGAGGTTCCGATTGTACAAAGTATCCGAGAATCATCAGACTTTGGACATCCTGCGTCATTACAACAAAATTCAAAAATTTCATTAACTTTCGAGAAAATAACAAGAAATTTTATCACTGAATTACTAAAAAGAAATAAAGAACTTCCACCATCAGAAATTTTAAAGATTACAACAATGGCTGGGTGCTCCGAAATAAAAAATAAATGAACAAATTAATAAAAAATAATATAGAAAATGCCCTTGAAGAAATAAGACCGTTTTTAAAAAATGATGGTGGTGATATTTCTTTGGTTGCAATTGAAGATGAGACCGTAAAAATTAAATTCGAAGGGGCATGCTCAACATGTACTGTTAATCAAATGACACTCAAATCTGGTGTTGAAATGATAATAAAGAAACATGTTCCTCATATTAAAAGTGTAATTAGTGTAGATGATATCTAAAATGATAAAAACAGATATCATTATTATAGGTGCAGGTCCTGTGGGCTTATTTGCAGTTTTTGAAGCAGGTCTTCTGAATATGAAGTGTCATTTAATAGATGTTTTGCCAAAGCCTGGTGGCCAATGCATTGAGCTTTATCCGAAAAAACCTATTTATGATATTCCAGCTTATCCGGAAATTTTAGCAGGAGATTTAATCAAAAATTTATTAAAACAGTGTAGCCAATTTGAGCCTGGCTTTACATTAGGTGAACGGGCTGAGAAGTTTGAAAAACTGAAAGATGGTAATTTTTTGATTACCACTGACAAAGGTACAAGACATTGTGCTCCGGTTGTTGCAATAGCTGGAGGTTTGGGTGGTTTTCAACCCCGGAAGCCCAATTTTGAAGGATTAAGTAATTATGAGAATAAGGGTGTATGTTATTTTGTTAAAGAACCAAAAAAATTTAAAAATAAAAATATTGTTATTTCAGGTGGTGGAGATTCTGCTTTGGATTGGACAATTGAGTTATCCAAAATAGCAAAAAAAGTAACTTTAGTACATAGAAGAAATGAGTTCAGAGGTGCATTAGATTCGGTTGAAAAGGTACAGGAATTAAAAAATAAAAATAAAATTAATATAATTACGCCTGCCGAAGTTTTCAATCTTTCTGGAAATAAAAAATTGCAACATGTTCATGTGAAAAATGGTGAAGATCAAATTAAAGTAGAGGCTGACTATTTCATCCCGTTATTTGGTCTCACCCCAAGACTCGGATCAATTTCTGAATGGGGTCTTGAAATAGAAAAAAATTCAATAGTTGTAAATAATTCCCTCGACTATCAAACAAATATTCCTGGTGTATTTGCTATTGGTGATATTAATACTTATGCAGGAAAGTTGAATTTAATTTTATGTGGTTTTCATGAGGCTGCACTTATGTGTCAGGCTGCATTTAAAATTATTAATCCCAATAAAAAATATGTATTGAAGTATACAACAGTTTCTGGGATTAAAGGCTTTGATGGATCTGTAAAAAAAGCTCAGGCTCCAGTTGTTAAATCCATAAAATAATATAAATCATATTTTTTGGTTTAAAACAGTGACAAAAATATTATAAGATTTTTATAAACTACTTTTAAGAATTATTTTTTCTGTCTAAAATTTCTTCGATTGCATCCCACAAAAGAATTCTTTTTTGCAGTGCTTCAGTTGAAATAGACTCAATTTCATCCCATTTTTTTAAATCATTTCCGGCAAGTTCAGAAACCATTTGCAGCGCCATTGGACCATGTTCATCTTCATCTAATTCAATATGTCTTTCAAAATAATATATTAACTTAGAAATATCAATATCATTTATATTTTTTTGAAATTCTCTTAATATTTCGGTGAACATATTGGGAATTAAATTTTCTCTTCCAAATGTGAAAATTGCAGCAATTTTATGAGGTTTTCCCTCAGCAATGACCTTAAATGTAAAATTTAAGAATTCTTTTATGTTTTTATGTATTTTAAGATTATCGATTGATTTAAAAATATCATCGGAAGAGGCTAGTTTGTGAACAATTTCATTTGGAATCTTAATATTCGCACCAATATCAGTCATTGCATCAATGTAAAGTTCATAGTGACTTTTTCTTTCTCCTAATTGATTTATATCTGTTTCTTCAGCAATTACAATTTCGTTAATTAGATATGCTGTTTGAGAATTTTGGTTTGGAATCCAAGGAGTTTTTGTACAAGTAAGTTTAATTTGCAGTGCTTTTAATAATGACATAAAATCCCAAACCGCAAAAACATGATTTTCAGTAAATGATTGTAAATCAGAAATATTCTTGATTTTAGAGTATAATCTGTGGTTTAATAGATTATTTCTTTGCTTTGCAATTTTGTCTTGTATATAATTTATTTCCAATTTATTTTTACTTAAATGCGTTTAGTCCTGTAATATCAAGGCCAGTTATTAATAAGTGAATATCATGAGTTCCTTCGTATGTGATTACGCTTTCAAGATTCATCATATGCCTCATTATCGAATAGTCGCCAGTAATACCCATTCCTCCTAAAATTTGTCTTGATTCTCTCGCAACATTTATTGCCATTTCAACATTATTTCTCTTAGCCATTGAAATTTGTGCAGTTGTTGCTTTACCCTCGTTCTTAAGTACCCCAAGTCTCCAAGCCAAAAGTTGAGCTTTAGTTATTTCTGTTATCATTTCAGCAAGTTTTTTTTGCTGTAATTGAAATCCGCCTATAGGTCTACCAAATTGAAATCTTTCTTTACTGTATCTGAGGGCTGTATCATAACAATCCATTGCAGCACCAATTGCACCCCATGCAATACCGTATCTTGCTGAATCAAGTAATTGTAGTGGTGCGCCTAATCCAGTTTTATTTGGTAGGAGATTTTTTTTGGGAACCTTAACGTCATTGAAAACAAGCTCACCCGTCGAGCTTGCTCTCAAAGACCATTTATTGTGTGTTTCAGGTGCTGTGAACCCATCCATACCTTTTTCAACAATTAAACCATGAATTCTTCCTTCCTCATTTTTAGCCCAAACAATCGCAATATCTGCAAAAGGAGAATTTGATATCCAAAGCTTTGCACCATTCAAAAGAAAGTGATCACCACAGTCTTTGTAGTTTGTAGTCATATCGCCTGGGTTAGAACCATGATCAGGTTCAGTTAATCCAAAACAACCCATAAGTTCTCCTGAAGCTAGCCTTGGCAAGAATCTACTCTTTTGTTCATCAACCCCATACTTTATAATAGCACCCATTACCAATGAGGATTGAACTGATGCAGTAGATCTAATTCCAGAGTCACCTCTTTCAATTTCTTGCATTATCAATCCAGATGCAATTTCATCAAGACCTGAACCTCCATACTTTACTGGAATTGTGGGACCAAAAGCTCCTATTTCTGCAAGTTCTTTTAATAAATGTTTGGGAAATTTTGCATTTTGAGCATATTCCTCAATAATTGGTGAGACTGATTTTTTAACCCAATCTCTCACAGAATTTCGAACCAGTTTTTGCTCGTCAGAA
>CACLCL010000039.1 GCA_902605445.1 uncultured Bacteroidota bacterium
CTTTTTAATATAAATAGTTTTGGTACTGACTTTGATAACATGTTATTGTATTTGTATGTTTTATATTTGTAATTGCAAGCTAAGTGACATTATTGACTAAAATGAATTTTAAAGAAGCTATTAAAGCTGGTATTCCAAAACAAATTCCAGAAAAAAAACCTTTTGATTTTTCAGTGAATCATGCTCCTACTCGTGAAGATGTCTTATCTGAAAGTGAAAAAAAGCTTGCCATAAAAAATGCATTAAGATACTTTGAAAAATATCAGCATAAAGATCTCATTCAAGATTTTTACAATGAATTGAATAATTATGGTAGAATCTATATGTATAGATACAGACCTGACTATGAAATGTTTGCTAGACCAATCGACGAGTATCCTTGTAATACAAAAGAAGCAGCAAGTATAATGATGATGATTCAAAATAATTTAGACAAAAATGTTGCTCAACATCCTCATGAATTGATTACATATGGTGGTAACGGATCTGTATTTCAAAACTGGGCTCAATACCTATTGTGTATGAAGTATCTTTCTGAAATGAATAATGAGCAGACTTTAGCAATATACTCTGGTCACCCCCTTGGCTTATTCCCTTCAAATAAAAATGCCCCCAGAGTTGTGGTTACCAATGGTATGATGATACCTAATTATTCAAAAAAAATTGACTTAGAAAAATTTAATGCGCTTGGTGTTACTCAATATGGACAAATGACTGCCGGCAGCTACATGTATATTGGTCCACAGGGAATTGTTCACGGTACTACCATCACCATTTTAAATGCATTTCGAAAAATTAAAAAAAATCCCAAAGGAAAAGTTTTTTTAACATCGGGGTTAGGAGGAATGAGTGGCGCCCAACCAAAAGCAGGTAATATTTGTGGTTGTATTACTGTTTGTGCAGAAATAAATGAAAAAGCAATAAGTACTAGATACTCACAAAATTGGGTCGATGAGGTTATTGATGATATTAATCTACTAATAAAAAGAGTAAAAATTGCAAAATTAAATGATGAAGTTGTTTCAATTGCTTATAAAGGAAATATTATTGAAGTTTGGGAGGCATTTTATGATAATGAAATTTGTGTTGATATAGGAAGTGATCAAACATCACTTCATAATCCCTACTCTGGTGGATATTATCCTATAGGTCTATCTTTTAAAGAATCCAATAAACTTATAAAAAATAACCAAGAAAAGTTTAAAGAAGAAGTTAAAAAATCATTGGTTAGACATGTAAATATTATTAATAAACATGCGGAAAAGGGTACCTATTTCTTTGACTATGGAAATGCTTTTTTACTTGAATCATCAAAAGCAGATGCTGATATAACTGATGATAATGGTAATTTTAAATATCCAAGTTATGTTCAAGATATAATGGGTCCAATGTGTTTTGACTTTGGTTTTGGTCCTTTCAGATGGATTTGTACAAGTGGAAAAAGCAGAGATTTAGAAATCTCCGATAAAATTGCTTGCAATGTATTAGAGGGATTATTAATTGATGCTGACAAAGAAGTAAAACAACAAATGGAAGATAATATAAGTTGGATAAAGGCAGCTAAAGATAATCAGATGGTTGTAGGATCTAAAGCAAGAATACTATATGCAAACTCCAATGGAAGAATTCAAATTGCAAAAGCATTTAATAAAGCAATTAGGGAAAAAAAAATAGGTCCAATTGTACTAGGAAGGGATCATCACGATGTCTCTGGAACAGATTCTCCCTTCAGAGAAACATCAAATATCTACGATGGCTCAGAATTTACAGCTGATATGGCCATTCAAAATGTAATTGGTGATAGCTTTAGAGGAGCTACTTGGGTCAGTATTCATAATGGTGGTGGTGTTGGATGGGGTGAGGTAATAAACGGTGGATTTGGCATGTATATTGATGGATCAGAGCAAAGTGAAAGAAATATTGACTCAATGTTGTTTTGGGATGTTAATAATGGAGTAGCAAGAAGAAATTGGGCAAGAAATAAGGGTGCAATAAATCAAATTAAGAGAGCTATGAAAAGGAATAAGCTTCTTAAAGTAACTTTACCTAATTTTGTTGATGAAAAACTTTTAAAAGATATACAATGAAAAAATTAATATTACTAATCTGTGTTGTTGTGATTTATTCTTGTAGCTCAATCAGAGTGGCAACTGATTACAACACTAACTTTGATTTCAAAAATATAAAAACATATGCCTTTTCAAAAAGTGGAATTGATAAGGCTGAGTTAAATGATATTGATAAAAAAAGAATTCTTAAAGCTATTGATGTTGAACTTTACAATAAAGGCCTAAGGAAAAGCTCTATCGAGCCTGATATAATTGTTAATTTTTACAATAAAACAAATAAAAAAATTGACTATTACCCAACAAATAATTATTATGGATATGGAGTTGGTTTTGGTGGGATGGGACATTACTCTAGTAGTTGGTACCTAAATTCATTCTCTTACAACGAGGGTGTACTATTTATTGATTTTATTGATTTTAAAAATAATGAACTTATTTGGCAAGGAATTGGAAAAGGGTATTTAAATAGTGATAATATTTCAAAGAAAATTGAAATAATTAAATCAATGGTTTCAAAAATTTTATTACAATTCCCACCTGCTGACTAAGCATATTTTTTGTTGTACAATCTTTCTATGGAATTTCCTAAAATCATAAATGATGAGACTAAAAGCATTATACATAACCCTGGAATAATTGCTAGATATGGCTTACCTAATATTATATAATTATAATGGTCCTTAATCATCAGTCCCCAGCTTGACATTGGAGGCTGAACACCAATTCCCAGGAAACTTAAACCACTTTCTATAAGTATAGAAGCTGCAAAATTAGTAGCAGAAATTACAATAAGTGATGAGGTCAAATTAGGGATGATGTGTCTAAAAATAATTTTCATATCACTCAAACCAATTACCTTAGCTGCTACAACAAATTTTCTTTCCTTGTATTGCTTTACTTGTCCTCTTACTAGTCTAGCAACTTCAACCCACATTGTTAAACCTACAGCTAAAAATACCTGCCATACTCCCTTCCCTAGTGCAAGAGATATAGCAATGACCAATAATAAAGTTGGTATTGACCAAACTATATTAATAATCCACATTATTATTTTATCGATAATACCAGAGTAATAACCAGCCAAAGATCCAAGAAAAACACCAATAACTAATGAGATAAAAACTGAAATAAAACCAATGTAAAATGAAATCCTAGAACCAACAATTATTCTACTTAATACATCTCTTCCAAATTTATCAGTACCTAATAGAAATGTTTTAGAGTAAACCTTTGTATTATTAAATGGAATTTGCTTTAATTTATCCTGATTTGAATTAAATTCTCTATAAACTATACGGTTTTTTTCAATTTTATAGTAGGAAACTGGAATTTGATTTATTTTTTTTTTTGAACCAAAGAGAAATAAGTCAAAAAAACTCTGACTTGTAGTATCTTCATCTATTTCCAAAATATCAATTTTAAATCCTGGTTCTTTTGAATGAATTGAAACATTCATATTATTAGAATTTGAAGAACTGTCAGGGGCAATCAAATAGGTAAAAATTGAAATAAAAAATATAAAACTGATGTAAAGAAGACTTAATATTCCAAATAAATTCTTTTTAAAATCAAAAAATTTTGAAAAAGCATTATTGTACATTAGAATCCAGCAAATCGTTTAAAACATGTAATGCTTCGTCTATATATATGTCCTTGCTTAAAATCTTATGCCATCTATTTCTTTTTTGACCTAAAACAGAATCATTTTTAATAAGATTTAACTCATATGGCAGTGATGCAAATTGATATTCAGATGAAAATGAGTCAATAGCTATTAGTTGTTCTAATTTTTCATTATTAATTTTCAGATCATTTTTATACGTTTTATAATTTAAATTTACTGATTTATCATCTCTTATTTTCTTGATCCATTTTGCATTTTTGTCAACTATAGTTAAATATTTATTAGACTCAATTCTTGATTTACTACTATCTATTGCAGATTTAAAACTAAAATTACTTTCCCACAACTGAAAATCTGCACTTTGAATTTCATCCCACTTTAAGGGGTTGTCATAATCCTTTTCTCCAAAATCCAAATATCTAAATTTATAAGGAACAACAATATCACTTTTAACTCCTTCAAGCTGAACTGAACCACCATTAATCCTGTAGTATTTTTGAGTTGTATACCTAAGAGCACCCAAATCTCCATTTGTATTTCCTCTTACCATTCTATTTAAAGGATAAACATTTTGAACAGTGCCCTTTCCCCAGGTTTGATCTCCACCAATTACAATAGCTCTATTATAATCTTGAAGGGCCGCGGCCATGATTTCTGAAGCAGATGCTGAGTTTTCATTTACAAGTATTACAAGTGGACCCTCCCATTCAATAGAACGATCTCTGTCATATAAAATTTGCTTATCGTTGTCTGGATATTTCACCTGAACAACAGGTCCATTTTTAATGAACATTCCAACCATATCAACAACAGTTTTTAAAGATCCTCCACCATTATTTCTTAAATCAACTAAAAGACCTTTAATATTCATATTCTTCAATCTTTTAATCTCTTCACGTAAATCTTTAGCAGCATCTTTGTTATTTTGATTATCAAAGTCAATATAAAATTTAGGGATATTAATTAAACCATAATTTCTTCCATTGTTTTGAATTAGTGACGACTTAATATATGTCTCTTCTAAAAGGACAATATCCCTTTTAATCGAAACCTCGTTAACAGTTCCATCAACTTTCTTAATTGTTAAAAAAACTTTAGTTCCTTTTTCACCTTTAATTAATTTAACAGCATCAGCTAATCTCATGCCTAAAATACTCACAGGTTCAATCTCGTTTTCCTGCCTAACTTTCAGAATAATATCTCCACTTGTAAGTTTATTTTCTCTCCAAGCAGGACCACCTGAGATAACCTCAGTTATCTCTATTTTATCAACTTTTTTTTGAAGCCTGGCGCCTATTCCAGCATAATTTCCAGACATATCAACATCAAATCTTTCTCTAGACTCAGGGTCAAGGTATGAGGAATTTGGATCAAATTCAGAAACAAAGGAATTAATATAGATTGAGAACCAATA
>CACLCL010000040.1 GCA_902605445.1 uncultured Bacteroidota bacterium
ACAAATTGAGATTGCGAATAATTACAAAGGTGAAATTATTTTAGAACATAAAAGATCAATTAATAATGAGGTAATAAAAGCAATTGATATTGAAAAAAACGAAATGATAGATTTAGAGGTTACGATGCACAGTTCCAAAAATTCTATTGCTGGACTAAAAAGATCTAGGCCTCAGGCTTATATTATCAAAAGCAACTCATTTGGTTTCATAGAAAAATTAGAAAATATTGGAATTGATTATACGAAAATTGAAAACGATACGCTAATATATAGCGGGAGTTATAAAATTAGAGCTAGACCTAGCGGTATTAGAACCGGTACTAAAATGAATTTCGCCTTTATATTTTTCAGATTTCATGTAATGTCTGTTCATCAGACCCAATTTATCTAGTTCTTTGCTTGCATTTTTTACAAACAGTGTATCAATAATATTTCTAATATTTTCTGGAACGTTTAAATTTCCGGTATGTAAAAACATCACATCATAAGGATTTGATATTCCAAATGTACTTAGCTGAGCAAAATCCTTTCGAAATGGCCTGTACTCATGAAAATCAAGCGCGACATGAGGGTCAAAATTTGCAAATTCTTTTTTTGAAGCTTTTGTTTCGGGAGCCATTAATTTTGTATGATCTCTATTTAAATCTAGTCCGTTAGCTGCATATCTATCATTTTTCAAAAAGCCATCAATATTTGCCATTGGAAGAATTGCTAACTCTATTTTGTCAAGTAAATATTTAAAATCATCGTTCTCCATAAGCATATGTAGCATATACAAAAGGGACTCTGTACTTGCAGGTTCATTACCATGTAATCCCCCTTGCATCCAAACCCGTACTTTATTGTTATTAAGGTTGTTTTTTTTATTTACATAGATGATTGGTATTTTTTTTCCTTTTTGTGAACTTCCTATATATTTATATGAAATAAAATCAGGATACGTATTTGTCTTTTCTTCAATAAATTCAATAAGTTCTGAATAATTGGTAAAACCTTTTTTCTTCATTAAAGCAGGGGTAACATCTTCCAGTTCATTAAGATCACTGAAAAACTTTTTTGTAATTTTTTTAGACTGCTGGTTAAGTTGAGGGTAACTTTGAAAAAAAGTTATTAGCAAAAAATAAAGTAATATTCTTTTAATTATCATAAAAAAATTAAAATGATATTGTTGTTATTAATCTAAATATAATTTCATTTTCATATACCACATCAGTACTTAAATCATTGTCATGATTAATACCTAAACTGCCATCGATAAAAGTTAAAGAGCCTTGAACTTTAAAACCATAGTTTCTGCCTGCAAGCTTGGTTAAACCTATTGTATAATAATTCGGTCTATTATAAAATGTAGCATTATTCATAAATGAGTTATTATCTGCTTTAAGATGGGTGTAACGAGCATCAAGCGAGATATTATTCTTAAATAAATAACCTAATTGAAAATTATAAGCTTCACCTAGCATCATTCTTCCTTTTACATAAGCATCAACATTTTGCACATCATTGACAAGAAATGATGTCGAAATTGAGCCATCATTTCTAACTCTTTGCGTTATGTCTGACGGAACAGTTGCTGAAGATTTGACATATTCACCAAGAGCCGATAACCCTTTATATTTGAATAGAAAATCAATTCCTGTTTTGAAATAATCTGGTAATGATTCTTCATCATTATTATTTAAGTATATAAGTCTTCCACTGTATCTACCTCTTCTACTACTAATTCCTGAATTATGACTGTAGTGAACTCCAACAACAAGTTTTGGAACTTGCTCTCTCATAACATCAATTTGTCTGAATTGGCCGATATTAGTAAATAAACCAAAAGGTAAATAATCAATTCTTCCACCAATTTTTAATCCACCTTTATCATTACCCATTACATTTTTTCCATCACCATTGGATAATACAATATAGGGTCTAAGAAAAGAACCTCTGCCAGTTTTAAAACGGCCTGTTACAAATACACCAAACTCACGAATTGACGCGAAAGCAGATGTTAATCTACTCCTTTCAGCAAGCTGGAGAGAATTTGAGCTCATCCAAAGTTCTCTATTATCCGCGTAAGTTGTTCTTTGCCCAAATTTAACCGAGAATGAATTGTTAGGTGAATAATCAACATAAGCATCCATCAAAGGATCTTCATTTACCTCACCTATTTCTGAAACACCACTGAGATCTACTTGCAGTCTATATTTAAATTTTGGATTTTTAGTTTGTCCGTCAACTCTAAGACGCAATCTTCTCATCCTGTACCTAGAGGAACTTTGGTCTTGATTTTCAGTTTCTTTAAATTCAATCATTGGTTGGGCATATCCTGTCAACCTTATGCTTTGACCAGTTTCACTCTCGAATCGAAGCCCATCACCAAACTTATAAGACTGCATTTCAAAATTTTGTGAATATCCCTCAAAAAACAAGAGTGTAATCAGAAAAAAATAATATTTCTTCATATTAAATCAATTAAAAGTTGGTTCCATCAATTCTTGTCCCAGGTGAGAAAAAACTACCACCTGCTTCAGAAATTCCTGCGTGCTGATAAAAAAGATCACCATTAGAGTCTGGTTCAGTATTTAAATCGGGATATCTTGTATATGATTCGTCAGGATTATTTGATAATGGCTCAATATCAAAAGTCAATATGATATCTCCATTGTTATTATACATTGTAACAAAATCTCCAGCATTATTCATATTTAAAATTCCACCTGTTGCCGTTTGAACTATTGCATTACCAAAAGTTCCTGATGGATTTCCACCCCCAAATAGAACCAAAACACCATTAGATGGAATTATGGTGCCTTGAGGAAAAACATGTCTTTCCATAGCATTATCATGTATGGTATATCCAGAAATATCAATGGGTCCACCAAGATTTACAAATTCAATAAATTCATCCTCTTGTGCTTCCCTCGTTCCATCGCCGTTAGCATCTCCAACTATCCCAGAGGGAGGATCATATAACACCTCATTAATTATTAATAGAGGTTGAGGACAACCATTATACTCAGGTAAACCAGCTTCATTTGGACAGTCATCATCACTATCATTTATTCCATCACCGTCAGAATCTGTATCGTCGTCAAGAATCGATATGGTAATATCAGAATCCAATAAAATGACTTGACTTTGCGATTCAATACTAATAATAATAGTCTCAATTTCTTCAATGCTATCATCTTGAACTGAGGAGATTATAATACTTCCCGAACTTGAACCAGCATCAATTAATATTACTGACGAACTTGAATTATAATCTTCGTTAAAGCTTGCAGTGCCACCAAAAATTAACGGCAATGTAATTTCTTGACTAGCTACAGTATTTAAAGAGGCAGTTATAGTAGTTACTCCATCACTTTCACTTAATTCCGTGTTGTCAGATGATATACTTAAAGCTGGCATTATATCTTCAGTATCGCAAGAAATAATAAGAGTTATGAAAAGTAATATTAATGTTTTAGACTTCATTTTTTAATGTATTATATTTGATAAGTATTAAATAAAAATTAGTTACATTAAAATTAATCAATGTTATGCTATCAATTGAAAAAAAAATTAAAATTTATTCACTAATTTTTTTTATATCTCTTATCTCTTGTAATCCATCTGGCTCTACATTCTCACCCAATCCAGACCCTATAATTCCAGCGCAAATCAGTACTGGCAATGGAATGTTTATTTACTCAAGAAATAATATTGATTTTGAAGTTTTTTATTATGTTCCTGAAAATTATAACGCATCCTCGAAAATTGTGTTTGTATTACATGGCGGAAGTAGAGATGCTGAATCCGCAAGAAATAACATGATATCTAAATCAATTGAATATAATTTCATTGTTATTGCTCCAAAATTTTCATCTGATGATTTTCCCCTTGGTGATGGATATAATCTGGGTAATGTATATGATGACGGTGATAACCCTAGCCCTGAAACTTTAAACGATGAAGAAGATTGGGCATTTTCAATTATTGAACCAATATTCGACTCAGTAAAAAACTCGCTTTTAATCACTGAAGAAAAATATCATATGCTTGGTTTTTCAGCTGGTGCACAGTTTGTTCATAGATATTTACTCTTTAAGCCAAATGCTAGATTTGATAAAGTTGTTTCTGCAGCTGCAGGCTGGTACACTGTTCCTGATTTTATAATTCCTTTTCCCTATGGATATAATAATAGTATTTTAACATCCACAAATTTAAATCAGTTGTTATCAAATAATTTATATGTTCAGGTTGGCGCACTTGATAATAATCCAAATTCACCTGGGTTAAGACATAACGAATATGCTGATGCTCAAGGTTTAAATCGTGTTACTAGAGCAGTTAACTTTTATGAAACTGGACAAGGTCTTTCGATTCAAAATAATCTTAATTTTAATTGGTCTATTCATATAGTACAAGGTGCATATCACAGCTTTTTACCAAATGCTGAAAATGCATGTGATTTAATGTTTAATTAAATGAAATTGACAAAA
>CACLCL010000041.1 GCA_902605445.1 uncultured Bacteroidota bacterium
TAGAACTTTTGGCTATTTCCAGGGCAAAAGAATTATTTGGTGCCGAATGGGCAAATGTTCAGCCTCACTCTGGAAGTCAGGCAAATTCTGCTGTATTTTTTGCATGTTTAAAACCTGGAGACAAGATACTAGGATTTGATCTAGCACATGGTGGTCACTTAACTCATGGTTCAAGCGTTAATTTTTCTGGCAAATTATATAAATCCCATTTCTATGGAGTTGATAAAGAAACTGGTGTTTTGAATTACGATGAAATAGAAAGAATAGCAAGGGATGTTGTGCCAAATATGATTATAGCTGGTGCATCTGCATATTCCAGAGATATTGACTTTCAAAGGTTTAGAAAAATCGCCGACTCTGTTGGTGCATTGTTACTTGCTGATATATCTCATCCCTCTGGGTTAATCGCAAAAGGTATTTTAAATGACCCATTACCTCATGCCCATATTGTAACAACTACAACCCATAAAACTTTAAGAGGACCAAGGGGAGGATTGATTTTAATGGGAAAAGACTTTGACAATCCTTTTGGAATCAAATTAAAAAACGGATCACTTAGAAAAATGTCATCCTTACTTGACTCTGCTATTTTTCCAGGAAATCAAGGCGGTCCTCTTGAACATGTTATTGCCGCAAAGGCTGTTGCATTTAGTGAGGCCCTCTCTGATAATTTTTTAGCATATATTTTACAAGTTAAAAAAAATGCTAAGGTCATGGCTGAGGAGTTCATAAAAAGAAATTATAACATTATTTCTAATGGTACAGATAATCATATAATTTTAATTGACTTAAGAAATAAAAATATCACAGGAAAGGATGCTGAATATGCACTTGGATTAGCAGATATAACAGTGAATAAAAACATGGTACCCTTTGATGATAAATCGCCATTTGTTACATCTGGTATCAGAGTTGGCACCCCAGCAATAACAACTAGAGGGTTAATGGAGGATGATATGATTAGAATAGTAGAGCTTATTGACAAAGCAATAATGAACGCTGAAAATGAGGATGTTTTAAAACAAATAAAACTTGAAGTCAATAAGTTTATGGATTATCGACCTTTATTTAAATCTAGTCTTGAACTGTAATATGTTGATAAGCACCAATATCTGGATCTAATGTTCTATCAATGTTTAACATGTCTAGCGGGGTCTCAAGTGCAAATTCCTCTTTTCCAAGCCCAATAACCTCTGAAAATTGATTAATTCTTAAATCATTATGGTATTCGTTAATAAAACTTGGATCTAAATTTTGATAAATTTCTTCGTAATAATTTTGATTTGAAAAATCAAGATTGATATCATTTTCAAAATAGTTATTATAATCATTAAACTTTATTAATGAATTTGCAACATTTAATTCCATTTCATCAGAACCCATTTTTTCAACTAAAAACTCAATATTCTGATTTCCATATATGATAGAATTTGTGATATTTACTTCAAATAAATTATTTGTGTATTCATTTTGGTTTGAATCAACATAAAAATCATTAACAAGAAGCGATGGGAATTGTCTAATTCCGCTGTTCCAGTAATTTGAAATTGTACTATGGTTTAAATTATATTTACCCCCATATGTTCCCGCAAATGACGATTGACCAGAATTATTGATTACTAGATTTTCCGCTTTGATTGACGTAGAAATACCAAGTATACCAAAGTTACTGCTATTAAATATTTTAACATTATTTAGTTTAAGTTTATAAGTACTATTAGTATCACCTCCAGATGAATAGAGTCCAACAGTTGAATTTTTTATTGTACAAAAGCTAAGTTCATTATCTACACTACCGTCCATTAACCATATTGTCCCCCATTGTCCAGGGATATTTTCAAAAAATGGTTCAAGGCGATCTCCTTCAAATATAATTTCATTTTCAAGCTCATTTTGGTTTTCACTGAATTCCCCATTGGCTTTTAAACTTGCACCACTAGTTATAATAAAGCCAGAATTTGAATGAAAATAAATTCTTGATCCTTTTTCAATTAAAAGTTCATCTCCAGAGCTCACAGCTGCATATCCATATATAACATATGGCTTATCATTGTTAAAGACTAATTCATCCTGATCTAAAAATCTACCTCTAATATTTGTTTCATCAGCTATTCCATCACCATCAATGTCAAATGAAAGAGTTTCATATATGTAATCTTGTCCCGAAAGTTCTCTATTAGGAAATATAAAGACTGCATCTTTTACTAATGAAACCAAATGTACATTTTGTGTGTTATTTACATTTATAAACTGTAATTTATCTTCGTAAATAAATGAATTTTGCTCAGTGCTAATTTGATTTATATCTATGGTAGTTTCGATAAATACATAAAGACTGTCATTGGCTAATAATTCTATATTTTCATAAGTGTTTTGTCCATCATTTTCATAAATTCCATCAATATTAATTCTAAAAAACGATTCGTTAGTATTATGTAGTTTAATTTCAGGAATTACAATATTATTATTTGAATTATTATAAACTTTTAAACTGTATGTGCTGGATCCAATGTTGGTAAATACTGTATCTAAAAAGACTGTATCTTTAGAAAATTCCAGTGGATTTTGGTTAGGTGTAAACTCTATATCATTTTCACAGCTATTCCAAATAAAAACCATAAAAAGTATAGAACTTAACTTTAAAATAAATTTTAAACCTGTCATTATTTTTTAATTCTAATCTCAAATATTTTGTCCCACATTTTACCCGTCACGAAAATTGAATTTCTTTTTTTGTTAAATGCAATTCCATTTATAACATCTAAATCTTTATGTTGTGTAACCTTATTTTTTAATGTTTTTAGATTAATTACTCCTTCTATTGCACCATTTTTTGGATTTATAATTGCGATACCTTCAAATTGGTATCGATTAGCATAAATTTTCCCATTTACCCATTCAAGTTCATTCAACCCAACAATTTTATTTTTGTTGGTATAAACTTCAATGTGGTTTAATTCATTTTGTGTAATCTTATCTAAAATCCAAATTTTTTCTGTTCCGTCACTTTTGTAAAGATTTACTCCATCATTACATAAACCCCATCCTTCTATACTGTTATTGTAATCAAACGTTTTAATTTTATCAAAATTATTAATATTGTAAACAAAACCTATTTTTTCCTGCCATGTTAGTTGATAAATTTTATCGTCAAGTATAGTTATGCCTTCTGCAAAATATTGATTTGGTAGTTTATGTTCCTTAAAGACAGTTCCATCTCTAAAATCTACTTTTAAAAGCTTTGAATTATTATACTTCCCAAGGCTTTCAAATAATGTGTCATTATGAAATTCTAATCCTTGTGTGTAAGAATATTTACCTCGACTAAATTCATTAATTATCTCAAAATCATAAATTTTTGGAGCTTCATTGTTTAATAATGTAAAATTTATTTTTTCATTATATTTTTTTGATTTTATGATTAATTGCTTAACACCAAGAGTTAATCCACTTGTTAAAAATTTATATTGTTTTAAATTATTCGAATTATAAGGTGTAATTTTTTCAATTTTGCTATTTGTTTTAACTTCAAATGATAAATTTTTTTCCATTGAATTTAAATTAATCACTAGTGTATCATTTAATTTTATTTTTCCATTATCAAGATTGCTTGTAATAATGATTTTATCCTCTTTTCCGTAAAAAATAAAGTCTTTTGAGAAGAGAATAGTAAAAACCAAAATCGGTAATAATAAAAGAGAAAGTGATTTTAGTTTAATTTTTTTATTAATTATAGAATACTTTTTAGAAATCGATGTAACGATACCAATAACAATAGCAAGTGACAACATACTAGTAAACAAAGTGGTGCCAAGTTTTTGAAATAAATCAATTTTGATAATGAATGAAATTAGAGAAATAAATAAAAGGCCAGCACTAAAAAGAGATAGGGAAACAAGGCATCCCAATCCCATATTTTTAAATTTAAAATTAATTTTTTTATTCTCTTGTTTCACTTGAAGCAATTTTAAAATAATATCAAATTTAAGTTATATTTTTTTAAACAGATTTAATTTTTTTCTTCTCCAATTCTATTTAATTGTATATTTGGAATGGCAAGTCCTACACAACTAGCTCCTGATCAATCCTCCAGGGCGGGAACGCAGCAAAGGTATTCGGTTGTAGCAGTGTGATGTAGGTAGCTTGCCATTTTTATTAATTTTTATGTCAAAAGTCGTTTTAGTAACGGGTGGGTCATCAGGGATAGGTAAATCTATAGCTAATTATTTAAATTCAAAGAATGGGTTTATTGTCTACGGTACAAGTAGAAACCTAAAAAATCTTACTGATGTTAATTTTCATACACTTGAGCTAGAAGTTAGCTCAGAAGCTTCAATTAAAAAATGTATTGATCATATTATTGAAGTTCATGGAAAAATTGATGTTTTAATTAACAATGCTGGTGTAGGAATTACTGGTCCTCTTGAAGAAACTCCAAATAGTGAGATTGAAAAACA
>CACLCL010000042.1 GCA_902605445.1 uncultured Bacteroidota bacterium
ATAAACCGAATAATTTTCGTTACAATAGGCAGGATCAAGTGCTTGAACCTCCCACTCTAATAAAGCGTCAGAAACATTAGTCAAGTCTATTGGTCCCATAATTACCCAGTTATCTGGTGTAAATGCTGAACCATTCCACGAAAATGAACTAGCAGTTAAGTTATCACTATTATCAATAGTTGTATAAAACCAGAAATTACCATCTCCATCATTATCATAGAATGTTTGACAGCTAGTCCATGTAACAGGGTCATTGAAATCATTTAGATAAGGAAGAGAATAGCTACTTGGGCATGTAGTGGTTGTATACGCATCAGGCCCATCTCCATTGTTGTCTGGATTTTGTTCCCATTCGGAATAATTGTCTCCACAAATAGATCTTACTGTAAAGTAATATGTAGTACTTGGCTGTAAACCTGTCATGGTGTGAGGAAATGCATCAAACTCATAAACAGTTGCAGTACCATCTCCTGGTGTAAACGTTGAAGTACTATACTCGATTTGATATCCAGTGACACCATCTTGGTTTGTGCCATCGAAATTTACTCCGTCGCCTGTCATTGACCATGTGGTAATAACTGGGATTGGACATTCATCAGGTTCCTGAGTAGTTTCTTCAGAAAATAAGATTTGTTGAATATCAACAATCCCCGCTGATGCAACGACTCCATCCCCAGGATTTTCAACTAGCTGAAGCCACCAATTTGATTGAGTGCCATTCCAATTTGTTAGATTAGTTAAGTCTAACTCATATGTTTGTACAACACCATCATTTGCAACCATATCTACAGTTGAATACTCATTTCCACCACTTGGTGAAACAAGAGTTAGCTTATTCTTTGGTGAGTTATTTACCAATGTTACAAGGACATATTTATATACATCAGCATCAACGCTATACAATCCTGTTTGCTCTAGTTTTGGATAAGGGCTCTGAGCAGCAATATCTAAATTTAATTCACCGGCTACAGGCTGTGTAACTGTAACACCATTGACACCAGAAAAACCTTCACTGTCAGTAGTGTCATCAAATGTATAATCAAATCTTGGAGTAGCTGGAATTGCGTCTACAATTTCAATATGGTCAATTAAAATATCACCTGCAAAAGTCTCATTATTGATTCCATTACCTTTTTTAAACCTAAAAGTGATTTCACTAAGAGTTCCAGTCCAAATTGAATTTGCAGCTACATTTATGTAATGTGTTACAAAATCTGAATCATTAGCACTAAGCGTTTCAAAATTCACAAAGCATCCACATGTACCACTTGGTGGACCCAAGATTGCCTGCATTTTATTATTTGCAGTTTCATTTTTCATTGTAATGGCAATAAAACCACCTAAAGAGGTGTCAATCCCTGCATCTGTATTTTTAAAGTTTGAGTTTGCAGACTCTGCATTGCCGTCTCCATCAGAATCATTCAAGGTAAATGTAACGTAAGTATCACCAATGGTTAATGATGCATAATTTTGTGCAACAAAGCCATGATCAACACCGTTAAAATCCCATGGTGGAGGATTCTGAGAAAATAAGTTTATATTATAAAACAGCAAAATAGCTGTTAGATAGAAGTAAAGTTTATTCATATTATTTTTTTTAATTTGTTATTTCAATTTAGTGATTTTATTTGGAAATGGATACATCATCTAACAAATAGGTAGTCCCAGCAGTCATAAACCAAAACTTAACTCCATTTTGCTTACTCTTACTTTTGAGATTAAAAGTGTGAGTATACATAGTCCAATCTTCGGTTAGAATAAAATCTTTACCTTGGAAGCTCCCCTGAACATCAGACTGAATAACAAGTTTAATTTTAGCATTTCCACCTGCATTTTTAGCATAAAAGGAAACTGTGACACTTTCACCAACATTACCTTTAAATTTTTGATTAAATTGTGTGCTTAAAAACCAGCCTTTATCTCCGAGCTTCTGAGTTTCAACTTTTAGAGCCTTGGTACTTCCAGGGTTGGTATCAAAATCCTCAATCGAAAATATAGCTTGAGCACCATTTTTAGCCTGGTTGTTCCACCACCAAAACTTTCCCTCTGGACTAACCCCTTCTATATTGGAGTTTTTTAATTCCAGAGTCGTTTGGGAAAATATTGAAGAAAAACTAAAAACAAAAGAGAGTATAAAAACAGATAATATATTTTTTTGATTCATAATGGTTAATTAATTATTATTATTATACAAATTTAAAAAACTAAACTAATTGACAGAAAAACTACTTTTTTATAAATCTAAGTGTCCTTGATTTTCGCTCAAAAGAGTCTTTAATTCTCAAAAAATATATGCCGGGCTTGAGGGATGAAATATCCATAATTAATGAACTATTTTCTTCAGAATTTAATTTTAAAAATGCATGTTGCTTTCCAAGCAGATCAAATATGGCTATTTGACTTTCCGATGAAGTATTTTTCAGTATGATTAACTCAGTAGCTGGATTTGGAAATAAAATAATATTATCATCATTTCCTAAAATATTATCATCAATCGACATAGTTGAGCCCATATACTCATATGCCCCAATATCTAAAATATTATTGTTGTTTTGGAAATCGACAGCAGGAGAACCATATGGGACCAAAGAGAAATCATCAATGTAATAATCTCCACCAACTCCATTTTCAACCGCTGGGCCTTTTACATATAAAAATAAATTATAATCAGACTCATACGTATGATCTGCTGTCAATAAGACCCATTCATTATCACTTGCTTGCACTGGCTCGTTTAAATTATAATAGATATTATTGTCTGTGTCTTTTATTGTCAGCTGTGAAGTCCCAGAGACACCATCTGCTAATTTCACCCAAACATAAAAAGTGTATATCTCACCAACCTGTAGCAGATTATTTAAAATTATTCTTGGACTATGCCAATTGGCAGTTCTATTTGTAGTCAATAAGCTTTTTTCACCAGAATATGATTGCAAATCAGTTGTCTCAACCGATGAGCCAAATTCAGTCCAGCCTCCTGTTGCATTTTCAAAACTTGTTGAGGATATACTGTTGCCCACATCAGGTCGTAGATTTCCGTTTATATCATATACCGGACTATAACTTGGATTACCATTATCTATTGCGGGAGAATCTGGGCTTAAAGAAAAATCAGTTCCTGTTAAATCGATTGGCCCATTTACTACTGACGGAGCTGAAACAAAAATTGGGTCAACATTGATAAAGTTGTTTGACTCTGTTGCTGGCCATGCATAAGTTCCATTAACAATTATATTGTCTACAGCTATTCGAGTACCTGTAACGTTATTAAGAGCCAAAGCCGAAAACTCATTATCTCTTGTTACTATTATATTATTTACGACCGTTGCATTCTTAACATTATTAGCTTTAATTCCTCCAACTTTTTGCCCTCTATGGGCAGGGTTACCGTCAGAAACTGAGAGGTCTTGAATTATTTCATGAACACCATTAAAGAAGATAGTGTTATTTTGATAAATAGCGGAAGCAGATTGTGAATGATCAAAATTTATCCCATTTTTTCCATTGTTGACACACAAATTATTTTCAAATAAAAATGTTCCATTATAATCTGGGTCACTTCTTGTAACATAAATTCCCTGACCATCAAGAATGTTATTATAGGTAGCAGTACCATAATTTGGATTTGTATTTCCTGAATTGTCTGGGAGCTGAGTTACATAAAATGGTATTCTGTTCCAGTTATTATAAACTATATTACCCCTTATAATCATTTTAATATCGTCTGAATTGTCTCCACTAACCGCAATTGATTCAGCAAGTACTATTGCGCTAGAGGCAGATGAGGTCCACCAATTTGAATTGTATACGATATTATTTTCAATCAATATGTGATCACTATCATTAAACCTTATGGCCGAGCCTGGTGTGTCATGAACAATATTGTTTCTAATAATTATATTATGATGAGCGCCATATCCACCCCAAATTCCTTTCCCACCAAAATACGTGTTGGTGTAATTTGTTGAATCATCTCCATCCTCTGCCATTTGAATCTTATAATTTCTGTCTGCAATGGCCATGTCATAATTTATTGATTGTGATGGGCCCTCAACTTCAAAGCCCTCGATTATTATGTAATCCATACCATTTGAGATAACAATACCTCCTCTTCCATCAAATTGTATTTTTGGAGTATGACCTGGATAGTTTCTCAAGGTTATGTAGGCATTTTGTGTTCCCGATTTATTAATTGTTACAACATGTGGATTGTTCATGTTTGTATTAGTGGATGGATCTGCTGTGCCATAATTATTATTTTGATAAAGACCATCCATTACATAGACCGTACCCCCCGCATTTACCATGGATATTCCCTTATCAATGGTTTTAAAAGGAGATGAATAAGTGCCGGCATTTGAATCTGAACCTAAATCAGATG
>CACLCL010000043.1 GCA_902605445.1 uncultured Bacteroidota bacterium
AAGTGATTTAGATACTAATTTGTATATATTATTTGAGTATAAATTTTCAACAATAATACTCTCATCATTAACTAAAATTAATATTACCGTTATAATTGCCAGAAAACATATTAAAAATAATTTATTTTTTCTCATTATTATTAATATCAGGTATCCTAAATATAAATTAATTATTCGTTAATTTTGTAACAAATAAATTAAATATGAGTAAGGATATATTAAATGTTGAACCAAAAGAGGTATGGAAAAATTTTTATGAACTTAATCAGGTTCCTCGACCCTCTAAAAATGAGGATAGGGTAATAAGTTTTTTGATATCATTTGCAAAAAAAAATGGTTTAGACTTTAATACAGATAAAATTGGGAATCTTGTTATATACAAAGACTCAACGCATGATATGTATAATAGGGAAACTGTTGTTTTGCAATCACATGTTGACATGGTTCATGAAAAAAATAATGATACAGAATTTGATTTTTTAAATTCACCGATTAATATGTATGTAGATGGTGATTGGATTAAAGCACAGGGAACAACACTTGGTGCTGACAACGGTCTGGGAGTTGCTACAATAATGGCATTATTAGAAAGCAAAAATATTTCTCATCCAAAAATTGAAGCCCTTTTTACTATCGATGAGGAAACAGGAATGACAGGTGCAATAAATCTTTCAGAGACTATTTTAACTGGAAATATTTTATTAAATCTTGACACTGAAGAAGACGATGAAATTTGTATTGGATGTGCTGGTGGTATAGATATTAGCGTAAAAAGAAATTATGATTTGATTGAACCTCCAAAGGATACTGTTCCTATTAGAATTGTTCTTGATGGTTTGACTGGTGGTCACTCGGGTGCAGAAATTCATAAAGGACTTGGAAATTCAAATAAGATTTTATTTGAAATCCTTAATGAATTAGATGAACTTTTTAAAATTAATATTGCTGTAATAGAAGGGGGTGGCCTGAGAAACGCTATTCCCAGAGAAAGTAACATTGTAATCTTAATTAATAATAGACATATATCGAGCGCGGAAAAGCTTTTAGAAAATCAGAAAATTAAATATTCAAATAAATTCAGTAAAACAGATCCAAATTTAAATTTAAAATGGATTTTTGATTTAAAAATTCTTTCAAAATTAAAGAATTTTGCATCAAAATGTTTAAACAATAATGATACAAGTGAATTAATCAGAGCCATTCAAATTTGTCCAAACGGAGTATATTCAATGAGCAAAAAAATTGATGGTTTAGTTGAAACTTCAAATAATTTAGCAAATATAAAATTGATTGATGGCAATTTAAATATTATGTGTTTAACACGTTCTTCGTTGGATGATTCAAAATTTGAATTATCTAAACAAATTTCTTTAATTTTTGAAAAAATTTCATGTAATATATCTTTTTCTGGTGGATATACGGGATGGGAGCCTAATGAAAATTCCCCAATACTTGAAAAAGCCAAGCAAGCTTACGAGAAATTATTTTCATCTGAACCCAAAATAAATGTAATACATGCAGGATTAGAATGTGGAATTATAGGATCTCATTATCCAAAGATGGATATGATAAGTTTTGGACCTACAATACTAGGAGCTCACTCACCAGACGAAAAAGCTTCAATTTCCTCCACACAAAAATTTTGGAAATTTTTTAAGGAAGTTATTAATAATACACCCGAAAAAACTAATTAGTTTATTTCCAAAAGTTCAATATCAAAAATTAATGTAGCATTGGGTGGTATAACACCACCTGCACCTCTCGGACCATATCCAAGTTCTGATGGAATTATAAATGTGCCTTTTTCACCAGTTTTTAGGACTTTAAGTGCTTCATCCCAGCCCTTAATGACTTGTCCAACTCCTAACTGAAATTCAAAGGGTAAATTTCTTTTGTATGAGGAGTCAAACTCATTTCCATTTAATAGTTTTCCTACATAATGTACTTTAACCTTGTTCCCATCAATTGCACTTTTTCCGTTTGAAGTTTTTGTTATTTTATACCTTAAACCAGAATCAGTAACTGTATAACCGACAGAAATTTTTTCGATTTCCTCTCTTCTCTTTTGCTCAGCTAAAATTGAAAGTTTCGGCTCCATTTCAAGCCATGTATTTAAAGCATCAAATTTTTTTGCGTTTGAGCCTTTTCTTATTATTTTAATTTTTTTAATTACTACATCTTTTTCAGGTCTATTTGCAACAGCAGTTTTTACATTTGAAATATTATCATATACATCAAAACCTTTGATTAGTTGTCCAAATACAGTGTGTTTTCCGTCAAGCCACGGAGTTGCAATTTCTGTTATAAAAAACTGACTACCATTTGTTCCAGGCCCTGAATTTGCCATAGATAGAATACCAGGCTTGTCATGCTTTAAAGTCTCTACAATTTCATCCAAAAATCTATACCCTGGTCCACCAGAACCTGTGGCTGTAGGATCACCAGCTTGAATCATAAAACTATCAATGACTCTATGAAAAATAATTCCATCATAAAATTTTTTCCCTTTAAACTTCTCTTGGACTTTTGGGTGCTTTCCTTCAGATAATAATACAAAATTTGCAACTGTTACAGGTGTACTTTCATGATTTAATTTTACAATCATATTACCCATATTAGTAGTAAATTCAGCATATAAACCTTCTTCTAGATCTTTTATACTTGAACAGCTAAAAAATAGAATGAATGTGGTATAAATTAAAATGAGTTTTGATTTCATATTTTGTTAATTAAATGATTTTTATATTGGTTTAAAGATTTTAAAAAGTATTTTATTGTTTCATCTAAACTTTTTTTACTTATAGCTCCTGCAGCATTTTTATGACCACCTCCCCCAAAAATTTCTTTTGAAAAGCTATTTACATCAAAAGAACCTTTAGATCTTAACGAGATTCTGATAATATTTTCAGCAGAGTTTTCCATGAAAATTATTGCAAATTTAATATTCTTAATTGATAAGCCATAATTTACAATACCCTCGGTATCCCCTTTTTCGTACTTGTAATCATCAAGTTCATTTTGTGAAAGAGATATGTAGCAAGTATTAAAATCCTTTATAATTTTAATTTTCCTTAATGCAAAGCTTAATAGTTGTATTTTTTCAGGTTTATTGTCATCGTAAATTTTGTCATAGATTTCTGAGTTTGATATTCCCGTTTTTAATAAATTAGAAACAACTTCATGTGTTACATGTGTTGTAGATGGGAATTTAAAGGATCCAGTGTCTGTTAAAATACCAGCATAAAGAGAATTTGCAATATTCTTATCAATTTTTGACAGACCTCCTAAACCTTCGATGAAATGATAAATCATCTCAGCTGTTGAACTCATCTTTGGGTTAGAATACATAAAATCTGCATAGTAATCTGGATTTTCGTGATGATCAATCATAATAATTTTCGCTTTAGATTTCTCAATGTATGGTTTAATTTTAGAAATTCTTGTTAAAGTATTGAAATCTAAAGTAAATATTACATCTGCATTTAGTAGTTTTTCAATACATTTATTGTTTTCTGAAAAAACTTCAATTTCATTTTTGTAATCCATCCATTTAAGAAATTTTGGAAAATCATTGGGACTTATTATAGAAATATTGTGATCATATTTTTCGAGAAAGTATTTTAATGCTGTAGATGAACCAATTGCGTCACCATCTGGGTTTTTATGCGGAATAATTACTATTTCTTTTTTTTCAGAAAAAAGTTTCTTAATTTTTTTTATTTCTTCATTATTCATCATTGGCGAAGATAATCATAAATACTTATTTCTAATAAATTAATAAAAGTCTTATTTTTGCTGAATAAAAATATATTGATGAGTGATAAAACCTTTACAATGTTAAAACCAGATTCAATTAGAGATGGCAATATTGGATCAATTTTGAAAAAAATTGTAGATTCTGGATTTAAAATAAAAGCAATGAAATTAACTAAAATGTCTACTGAAAAAGCAGCTAGTTTTTATGATATTCATAAGGAAAGACCTTTTTTTCAAGATTTAATTCAGTACATGACAAGTGGACCAATAGTAGCTGCTATTTTAGAAAAAGAAAATGCAGTTGAGGATTTTAGGGAATTAATTGGTGCAACAAATCCGGAGGAGGCTAAAGATGGAACAATTAGAAAATTATTTGCTAAATCTATTAGAGAAAATGCAATTCAT
>CACLCL010000044.1 GCA_902605445.1 uncultured Bacteroidota bacterium
GGTCTTGCAATACTACCGACTATATCTCTTAAATATAATTGAACAACTTCTTTACCAGCATATTCACCAGTATTTTTCACAGCAATTGATGCATTAATTTTTGAGTCTTTTGTCATTGAATTGGTATCTATCTTAAAATCAGAATACTCAAATGAGGTATAACTTAGTCCAAAGCCAAAAGAATAAAGAGGGCTGTTTTCAACATCTGCATAGCCAGAATTAGTAACCTGTTCAATTGAAGTACTGGGTCTTCCTGTATTTTTATAGTTGTAATATATTGGTACTTGACCAACATTTCTAGGAAACGACATAGTTAGTTTTCCCGACGGGTTATAATCTCCGTACAATACCTGAGCTATTGCATCTCCTGATTTGGAGCCTAAATGCCATGCCTGAACTATTGCAGGAATATTTTTATCTTCCCAAGTTAAATCAAGTGGGCGTCCACTCATCGTTACCAAAACAATATTCTGATTTACTTTTTTAATCTCTTTTAATAGTTCGAGTTGTAGTCCAGGTAAACCAATATTAGTTCTACTTCTACCTTCACCAGATTGATGCCCTTCTTCACCAAGTACCATAATGACAATATCAGATGAAGCAGCAACAGATTTTGCTTTTTCAAAGCCACTTCTATCATTAAAATTTAGCTTTACTCTGTTGTGAAAGTTTGTTTCACCATAGTATAAGTCTACCCCTTTTTCATAAACAATTTCATTTCCCTTATATTTTTTCATGCCTTCGATGACAGAGACTGCAGAATTGTAAACTGCTTGAGATCTCCAGTTTCCTAATGGGCTATTTTTATCGTCTGCAAGTTGTCCAATAATTGAAATTTTTTGTCCTTCTTTTTCTAGCGGAAGAATATTATTGTCATTCTTCAATAAAACAATTGATTTTTTGGCAACCTCTAGAGCAACTTCCATATTTTTTTCTGAACCAAGCTCTAAACTAGACCTTTTCTCATTACAATACTTATAAGGATCATCAAATAGTCCTAGCTCATATTTTACAGTTAAAATCCTTCTCACAGCATCATTAAGAAGTTCCACGTCAACTTTACCTGACTTAACTAGGTCAACTAATTCACTTACATATAGACTTGATTCCATATCCATATCGGACCCGGCAATTACCGCTAGTTCTGCAGCATGCTTGCCATCTCGAGCAAATCCATGAGGTATCATTTGTTCAATTGACCCCCAATCTGAAACAATAAAACCATCAAATCCCCATTTTTCTTTCAAAATATTTCGCTGAATATATCTATGACCAGTAGCAGGAATTTCATCAAGCGTATTAAAAGAATTCATAAATGTTCTAACACCTACATCAACAGCAGCTTTAAATGGGGGCATTATAGTATTGTAAAGGGTATACTCATTAAAATCAGTGGTATTGTAATCCCTTCCAGCTTCAGAGAAACCATAACCAGCAAAATGCTTAGCACAAGCAACTATTGTATTAATATCACTCAAATTCTTTCCCTGAAAACCTTTTACTCTTGCCATGGCAACAAGACTACCTAAAAAAGGATCCTCACCAGCACCCTCCATTACTCGTCCCCACCTGGCATCCCTTGATATGTCAACCATCGGAGCGAATGTCCAATTCAAACCATCCGCGCTCGCCTCTGTCGCAGCAATTCTTGCAGATTTTTCCATAAGTTCTAAATCCCAACTGGACGATTCAGCAAGAGGGATTGGAAAAATGGTTTTATATCCGTGAATTACATCATGACCAAAAATTAAGGGAATACCTAAACGTGTTTCCTCAACAGCAATTCTTTGTAGGGCTCTTATTTCATCAACTCCAATTACATTGAGCATTGAACCGACTTGACCATTTTTAAGTTCATTATATCTTTTTGTTTGGTAGTCCCCCTTTGGCATTGGGCCCGTAGCATCCCAAAAACCATTGTACTGGTTCATTTGTCCGGCTTTTTCAGATAATGTCATCTTTGAAAGCAAATTCTCTATAAATTTTTCTTTTTCAGAAAGAACATTAGATGGATTTTGAAATGAAACAACTAAGAAAAGAGCTGATAATATGTATATAAATTTTTTCATAATATTTATTGATAAAGTCTAATGTAATCAACTTCCATCGTTGATTCTGTAAATTGTGGATCTATGTCAAACCAATGACCTCCCATAGCGACATTTAAAATAAAGAATGCACTTTGGTCAAAAGGCCAGTTTTCACTATTTTTTGGAGAAGGATTATATGTATAATATAATATGTCGTCAACAAAAAATTGAATTCTATTTTCATCCCAATCAATTGAATAAACATGGAATTCCTCACTGAAATCTGAGACTGTAGTATGACCATTTGTCCAGGTATCTCCATGACTCATTGGTGTGTGAATTGAACCTGCAATTACTGTAGGGTCATGGCCCCAATGTTCCATAATATCAATTTCCCCACACTCAGGCCATCCTACTTCATAAAAGTTTGCGCCTAACAACCATAAAGCCGGCCATGTACCAATTCCGATTGGCAATTTTGCTCTTATATCCACTCTTCCATATTGAAACTCAAATTTATCTCTTGAAACTATTCGTGCAGATGTATATTCATAACCAGCCATATTTTCCCTTTTTGCTGTAATTTTAAGAACACCATTTTCAACTCTGGAATTTGTTGCACTATTTGTATAATATTGAGATTCACCATTACCCCATCCCCATTCTCCATTACCTATTTCATGAGTCCAAATATTTGAATCCAAAGAGCCATTATAATTAAACTCTTCTGACCAAGTGGGTACTGCTTCAGCAGGTTCGATATAGAGGTCAAATGTAACAAAAGTACTTATATAATTTCCTGTTGAGGAATATGCGTATACATAAACAGTATAAGAGTTTATTCCATCGCCGTTGTATGTGTAATTTATCTGGCCTGTTTCTGATTGTTCTGCCACTCCACTTCCAAATCTAAACTCATAGTTAACAGCATTATCAGCATAAGCACTACAATATATTTCGCCAGTACCATCTCCAAAAGGGTTAGAGTCAGATTCACCAATTCTAGTTATTTCTATGGATAAATTTGTAGGAAATATTGCCTCCCCAGTATTTTCCTGACTTTCATTATCATCATTTTCTGAGCTACAACTAGAAAAAATTAAAAAAGAAATAAAGAACCAAAAAATAATATTTTTTTGAATCATATGGATATTCTTAATTACTCAGCATTTGTCAATTTTGTGTACCATGCTAGATTGTCAAATCCTACAGTTCTTAAATATAATTCCGACGAATTTCTATTTGTGATTATATAAGTATGATCTCCACCAACATAAAAACCTGCAAAACCATTCCCTGAGAATGAAAGTATGAGATTTCCTTCGTCAGACTCAGAAATTGACCATGCAGATGTAAAATTATCTACAGGATAGAAAGGGTGTTCATCATTTACAGGTATTAAACCTTGATCTCCGTAAAATTCATTTTCTAATGGTACAGATTTTCCTAGAATACTTCCCTGAGTTTGATATTCCATTGTGCCATCGCTAGAAAAAACTAATCTGTCATCATACATAGCAGTATCTGCCTTGTCATAAGGTGCGGCACTATACCACTCAGGTAAAGAATTTTCGCCATCGTGAAAAGAATTAAGGTCATGAACTCCTAAATGACCTGGAGATTCCGCCATAACTCTCCAACTACCAGTTAATAATGCCTGAACTAAATCTGCAGGAGGTTCAAATGTATACAAGACTTCAATTGATAAATCTAATACTTGGGTTAATCCACCAGTTCCTAAAGCGGTTACCTGTATATCGTACATA
>CACLCL010000045.1 GCA_902605445.1 uncultured Bacteroidota bacterium
AAGATACAACAATCACAACAGATTGTTTTAGTTATGTAGAACTTATCATTATTGTTAATGATGTACCTCAGATTAACACCGAGCCATCTTATTTGGAGGTTTGTGATGACAATACGGATGGCTTTGGTCTATTTGATTTAAGTCTAAGTAACGAGGAAGTTTTAGATGGGTTAGATCCATCAGAATTTACCATTACATATTACGAAAATGCAGAAAATGCAGAAAATGCAGAAAATCCTATTATAACCCCATTTGCTTACACAAATGTTACACCTTTTAATCAGACCATATGGGTTCGTGTTGAGAATAATACAACTAACTGTTATAATACTACTACAATTGAGTTAACTGTAAATGAGCTACCAGTACTTCTACAGCCAACACCTCTTAATCTATGTGATTATATTAATACAGGTGATGAGATAGAAGAATTTACATTGGAAGATAGTATTGAACAGGTATTGCAAGCTCAAACAGGAATAAATATTTCTTTCTATGAAACACAAGAGGATGCAGATAATGATACTAATCCAATTTTTAGCCCCTATACTAATACAAGTAATGCTCAAACAATATATATAAGAGGTGAAAATGAAATTACAGGCTGTTATTCTACTATCACTTTGGATCTACGGGTAAATCCTATACCAAGCCCAGCAGTACCACAAGCTATAGAAGAGTGTGATGAAGATAATGATGGCTTTACTTTCTTTACGGTAGAGCAAAATGAAGTAGATATTATTAATGGTGAATTAGATATTGTACTTTCTTATCATGAAACCTTAACCAATGCAGAAAATGGAATAGAGCCCATTATTAGTCCTTATTATAATATTGTTCCAGACAGTCAAATAATTTTTGTAAGAGCTGAAAACACTATTACAGGTTGCTTTAGTATTGTAGAACAAGAACTAGTAACTTTGCCTTCACCTGAACTTCCATTAATCATTGAAGATATTATTGTTTGTGATGATGACTACGACGGAACAGCAATATTTGATTTAACACAAAGAGATGAAGATATATTAGGAGAACAAAGTTCTACAGACTTTGCTCTTTCTTATCATGAAACTTTAATAGATGCAGAAATAGGGCAAAATCCTATTGTCAATACTACCAGTTATCAAAATTTATCTAATCCGCAAACCATTTATGTAAGATTGGAAGATCTCAATAATAATTGTGTGAGTATAGGAGAATTTAATCTTGTTGTCGCTCTTCCACCAGTTATTGTGCAACCAACACCTTTAGAAGAATGTGACGATGAAGTTGCTGATGAAACTACAGAGTTTGATTTAACAATTAAAAATGACGAAATAACAGCAGGGAATCTACAATGGGAGGTTATTTATTATGAAACTGAACAAGATGCATTGTCTGGTCTAAATGCCATTGAAAATCCTGAGGCTTATACAAACACTTCTGTTGCAGGTAATGCTGCTAATCCACAGACATTACATGTTGCTGTAGTTAATGAATCAGGGTGTATAGCTTATACCACTTTAACCATAAGAGTACTTCCTAATCCAACACCTAGTACAGATCCTGAAAATATTGAGTTATGTGATTATAACAACCCAGGAGACCAAATAGAAATTTTTGATATTACTTTAAATGAAGCATATATTATCAACGGCGAACCTGGAGTAAGTGCGAGTTATTATGAATCTTTGGTGAACGCTGAGACCCAAACAGATCCTATTATAAACCCTAATACTTATACAAATATAGAACTAGGAGAACAAACTATATATGTTAGAGTAACCAATGACACTACTGGGTGTTTTACCATTGTTAATTTTGATATTATAGTAAATCCTTTACCAGACATATCCAGTGTTAATGATATTGTTGCGTGTGAAGTAAATACAGATGGATTCTATGATTTTGACTTACAAGTAATGACATCCGAACTACTAGGCACTCAAAACCCTGATAATTTTACAGTTACTTATTACGAAACACAAGAAGATGCAAATAATCTAGAAAATGCATTGATTAGCCCTTATACTAACCTTACTAATCCCCAACAACTATTTGTAAATATTACCAATGATTTAACCAGCTGTAATATCGCAGGAGTTGGATTTAACATAGAAGTACAAGAAGGTGCAACAGCAAATGGAGATGGCGTCCCAGTAGAACTTACAATATGTGATGACCCCTTAGGTATTAATGATGGATTTGACGAATTTAATCTAAGTGATTTAGATGAACAAGTGCTAGATGGACAAGATCCGGCTAACTTTACTGTGACTTACTATGCGACTTTAGAAGATGCAGAAGCTTTTGTAAATGCACTACCGATAAACTTTGAAAATACATCTAATCCTCAGGTAATCTATGCCAGAGTAGATAATGATACAACAGACGACTCTCAATGTTATGATATAATAGAAGCAACTCTGCTAGTTAATTTACTGCCAGAGTTTACATTACCTGAAAACTACTTAGCATGTGTAAATGTAAACGGAACGGAATTGATAGAAGAAACTGTAATGGAAATAAATCTCCCAGCCAGCCAATATAGCTTTCAATGGATAGATCCAAATGGGGTAATAGTTGCCAATACCGCAACACACACTCCAACTATGGGGGGAATATATACAGCAGTAGCTACAAATATAATAACAGGGTGTAGCAGAGAAGTCACTACAGAAGTAATACCTAGCTCACCTGCTATTGTTGAAGCTCTGGTCACCACGCTTGCTTTTGCAGACCAACACGTGATAGAAGCCAACGCTGTTGGAAGTGGTAATTATGAATACAGTTTAGACGACGGACCATGGCAGTTAAATGGGACATTTACAGATGTAAGCCCTGGCGAACACACAGTAACTGTTAGAGATCTAAATGGTTGTGGTATTGGAACAAAGTCGGTTCTAGTGATTGATTATCCAAGATTCTTTACTCCAAATGGAGATGGATATAATGATACATGGCAAATAATAGGAATAGAAACTAGACCAATGTCAACAATATATATCTTTGATCGTTATGGAAAATTGTTAAAACAATTAAGTCCTCTTGGCCAAGGATGGGACGGAACATTTAACGGAAAAC
>CACLCL010000046.1 GCA_902605445.1 uncultured Bacteroidota bacterium
TTAAATAATAATGTTTCACTTTCTTTAGATTATTTTAAAAAGACTGTTGATGATTTGTTATTTAGCCCTAACTTATCTTTATATCTTGGCACACCTTCTTATCCAACGACCAATATTGGTAGTACAGAAAGCTCAGGAATTGATGCTTCTATTTCCTTGAATACTGAAATTAAGGATTTGAAGATTTCATCCAGTTTAAATTTTACTACAGCTGAAAATAAAGTTATTTCTATTAATAATGGTGAAAAGTATATTTGGGGAGCTGGATATGGAATCCCATACAAACCCATAGTTCGATTCGAAGAAGGTTACTCTCCGGGATATTTCTTTGGTTATGTTACTGATGGAATTTTCCAATCTCAAGACGAAATTGATAGTCATGCGACACAAAATGGTGCTGCCCCTGGTGATATAAGATTTGTTGATATAAATTCAGACGGCATAGTTAATGATTCTGATAGAACTCAAATTGGAGACCCTTTTCCTGATTTTACATTGGGTTGGAATCTAAATTTAGACTACAAAAACTTTGATTTTAGTTTATTTACATATGCTTCTGTTGGTAATGATATATATAGAGCATATGAAAGAAATTTAAATTATACTAATAGGTTTTCTTCAATATTGGCAAGATGGACTGGGCCTGGAACAAGTTTTGAAGAACCACGCGTTACTTTTATTGATTCAAATAATAATAATCGTGCATCTGACAGGTATATTGAAGATGGAAGCTATTTTAGGATTAAAAATATTCAATTAGGCTATACATTTCCTGATGAATTTAACAGTCTAATAGGTTTTGATGAAATAAGAACTTATTTACAAGTAAAAAATGCTTTCACTTTTACTAATTACTCTGGTTATGACCCAGAAATATCTGTAGGTGGCGTTTTGAATACGGGTATTGATTACGGTACATATCCTCAACCTAGAATTTGGTCACTTGGAATTGATATTAAATTTTAAAAATAACAATTATGAAAAATTTTAAAATAATAATTTTACTACTCACATCTATAACTTTTATTAGATGTACAGAACACGTTGATTACGATCCTATTGAAGGATACCAAATAACTGCAGATGTTTACCTACAACAAGAATCTGATTATGAAGCAGCTTTGGTTGGAACTTATGATCCGCTTCAATGGTTATTTTTTAACATACAAATAGGTACAATTGCTTCTGAAATCTCACTATGTGGTGGAGAAAGTGCAACGGATTATATTGGATTGCAGCAGATTGACAATATGACTCACTATCCTGAAAATGATGTTCTTACTAGAATTTGGCAATGGTTGTATGAGGGAGTAAATAGAGCTAATTACATGGAAGAAAATAAATCAAATATTGATTTTGACAATAAAGAGGCATTGTATGGTGAAGTCTATTTCTTGAGAGCATATTATTATTTTGAGTTGGTTAAGTTCTTTGGTGATGTCCCTTTATTTACTGATTCTAGACTAACGGCTGGAGATTCTGGAAATATACAGCGATCCCCAAAAGAAGATGTATACGCTCAAATTGAGTTGGATTTACAAAATGCAGTTTCAGTTTTACCAAATTCTCAAGTTGAATCGGGAAGAGTCAATAAATACACCGCTTATGCTTTGCTTGGTAAGGTATTGTTATATCAAGACAAATTCACTCAAGCTGCTGCTGCTTTTGACAATGTAATAGGTGTATATTCTCTTCTAGGTAATTATGGATCACAGTTTCTAAGATTTGGAGAAAACGGGCCTGAATCAGTTTTTGAGATTCAATATACCAATACTTCTAACTGGTATGATTGGGGCTGCCCTCAGTGTAGTGAAGGTAATTATGGAATAATTATGAATGGTCCAAGAGGTTGGAGTGGACCCGAATATGCCCAGGGTTGGAGTTTTAATGTACCAACTGAGGATTTTTATAACTCATATCACCCTCAAGATTTGAGAAGAGATGCAACAATTTTAAATATTGAAGAATTTGCAGCATCAACAGGTGCAACATACAGCGAGGGATATAACCATACAGGTTACTTTAACAATAAATATATACCCAGAGCTGGAGAGTCTGGAGGACAAATTGAATTAAACTATTTAACAAATTATCGAATAATTAGATATTCTGATGTATTGTTAATGGCTGCTGAGGCTAATAATAGAGGTGGAATTAATGATAATTTAGCGCTTGCTTACTTAAATCAGGTTAGAATTAGAGCTTTTGATGATGATGAATTTGAATTAAATAATTTAACTGGATCAAACCTTACAGAAGCAATTTGGGAAGAAAGAAAATTTGAGCTAGCAATGGAAGGACACAGATTTTTTGACCTTGTAAGAATTAATCAAGCTTCTGCTGTAATTCCAGGTTTTGTTGAAGGAAAGCATGAGGTTTTTCCTATACCACAACAGGAAGTTGACATTTCAGGATTAACCCAAAATCCAGGTTATTAATAAAATTAATCTTTAAACTATGAAAAAAATTAATCACATAATTCTTCTTTTTTCACTTTTACTATTCTACAATTGTGAAAAGGACAGCTATGAATTAGGAGACTTAATC
>CACLCL010000047.1 GCA_902605445.1 uncultured Bacteroidota bacterium
ATAAACACAACGATATAATTAATATATACGCTTGGTATGATAGTCTTGGAAAAAATACACTTATTATGACCGCTGATAGAAATTGTGGTGAAATGCGAGATGAATATTGTGACCTGAGATTCTATCATTATACAGGAAAAAATAAACTTCTTTGGGATATTAAAGATTATGCAGAAGATAAGTATGAGTATGGGATATCTCTAAATGAAATAGATTTTAGTGATGTTGACGGTGACGGGATCGTTGAAATCTCAATTTTGTATAATCTAGGCGGTGATGATATTTATTCTGTTAAATTAATAATGCATGAAAACGGGAAAAAATATGCCATAAGAGGTAAAACTGGCTTTGATTACAGAGACAGATGTGTATATGACTATGACATGTTTGGTCGTAACTCATTTGAATATGCAAAAAACAGCTTTAGAAATCATGCGCTTGGTCTTTTTTCTGATGCTTACAATTGTTACAGTGACTAAATTAAATTTAAATGAAAAAAATTTGCTTTTTAATTACATTCTTAACATTCTCCATTGTTTATTCTCAAGAACTAAATTTAGAGGGAAAGGTTATTGAAAACGAAACCGATTTACCCCTTGCGGGAGCCACTATTCAAATTGTTGGCTCAGAATCCGGTGTAGTTTCAGATTTTGATGGAAATTTCAATATAAAAGTCAAAATTGGAGAAACATTAAAAATATCTTACATCGGAATGAAATCGGTTGAAATTCCTGTTTTAACATCCCCAATTCAAGTTTCGATGGAAACCGATATTAACCAGCTTGACGAAGTAACCGTTAGTGTAGGTTATTTTGATATCAGTGAAAAGGACCTTTCAGGTTCCATTACACAAATAACATCTGATCAAATTGAAAAAAACAGAAGCAATTCCGTAGAAAGTCTTCTGCAGGGGCAAGTCTCAGGACTTGTTGTTTCTGAAAGTTCCGAGCCTGGTGGTGGTTCAGGAATTTCAATCAGAGGAACAAATTCCATTCTTGGTGGAACACAACCACTTTATGTTTTAGATGGAATTCCTGTTGATCCCCTAACTGATGCAGACGGTATGGGCGGAAGTGGTGAAGCGCAAAGCTCATTAAGTTTTATAAATCCCAATGATATTGAAAAAATTGAAGTATTAAAAGACGCTGCAGCAACAGCAATTTACGGAGCTAGGGGTGCTAACGGTGTTATTTTAATTACTACAAAAACCGCCAATGACGAGCTCGGTAAAGATAAAATTAATCTTAGCTATGAAAGTTACATTACAAATGTTAGAAGAAATATAAATGTTCTAGATGGAAATGGCTTTGAAAATTATATGAATCAAAGAATTCTAAACCAAATTTTTCAAGAAATTACAGACCCAAATAGAATCGGAGGACCATTCGATGGAAGTCAGATAATTAATTCAGAAAATTATCCTGAAATTATTGAATATAGTATCCCCTATCCGCAAACCACGTCAATAAATACGAATTGGCAAGATGAAACATACAGATTAGCTTTTAGTAATAAATATAACCTTAATTATAAGGGTGGTGATTTTAAAAGAAATATTTCTGTAAGCCTTGGAATTAATAACCAGGAGGGTGTTATTATAAATTCCGATAACAAAACCATCAATTTTAATATGAATGCAAAAAGAAAAGCATTTAATGAAAAAATTGATATTTATTCAAAAACATATTTTACCCACAAAAATGGAAATTCTGCCTCTGTAGGGAATGGAGAAATCTTTCAGCAAAGAGGCGTCGTATCGCAAGCTCTACAATTCCAACCAATTTTTTCATTACTTGAACCTGGTCAAGACGATGACATATATGCTGCACTAAACGAAGGAAATGTAGTATCAAATCCTTACACACTAGCCAGGTACGTTTTAGACTTAAAAAAATCTATATCCTTTAGGCAAACCATTCAACTTGTAGCAAAACTTACCCCAAAGTTAACAGGTACTATCAAAACATCTTATAACTTTCAAAAAAGTAATCGAGATAATTACTACCCATTAAATACTACTAGAGGAAGAAATACGAATGGTGAAGCATCGCAAGCTTTTCTAGAAAATAGCAAGCTATATGTAGAAGGTAATCTCAGATACAGAAATAAGTTTGGAAAAAATAGAATAGACGCTACGCTGGTAAGTACATATGAGAA
The DNA here is from genome assembly GCA_902605445.1 of uncultured Bacteroidota bacterium. Classification (GTDB taxonomy): domain Bacteria; phylum Bacteroidota; class Bacteroidia; order Flavobacteriales; family Flavobacteriaceae; genus MED-G13. The sequence continues at coordinate 2,158 of CACLCL010000047.1, forward strand.
GAATGATATTAGATCTATATTTAACAAAGCTAGAGGTTTTGGAACGGACCTGACCAGTTTCTATAATTTCACCTCTGCTGAAGAAATATTAACACCAATTACCCAATTTAGAGAGGTTGGATTAATTTCATCTTTGTTCAGGATTGGGTATAATTATGATAGAAAATATTTTGTTGATTTAAATGCCAGAGTTGATGCTTCATCAAAATTTGCAACCAATAAAAAAAGTGCAATTTTTCC
>CACLCL010000048.1 GCA_902605445.1 uncultured Bacteroidota bacterium
TTTATGATGTAACCCAAGGTAATTTAAAAAAATCTTCTGAATCAGCTCAAAGTTTGGTTATTCAAGCAAAAGATAAAATCGAAGCTATTTCAAACAAAAAAGGACTCAGTGGTGTTCCTTCTGGATTTAACAAAATCGATAGCTTAACGGCAGGTTGGCAAGAAAGTGATTTAATTATTATTGCAGCAAGACCAGGAATGGGTAAAACAGCACTAGCATTATCGATGGCAAGTAATATATGTATTGCAAATAATACGCCTACAGCTTTCTTTTCTCTTGAAATGTCATCAATTCAGCTTATAACAAGAATGATTTCATCTGAAACAGGACTTAATGCGGAAAAGTTAAGAACAGGAAAATTAGAAAAGCATGAATGGGAGCAACTAAATGTTAGGGTAAAAAATTTGGAAAATGCTCCTCTTTATATTGACGACACACCCTCTCTTTCAATTTTTGATTTAAGAGCAAAAGCAAGAAGATTAGTTTCTCAAAGAAATGTAAAGATAATTATTGTTGATTATTTACAATTAATGACCACTGGAGCAAATATAAAGACTGGAAATAGGGAACAAGAGATTTCTACTATTTCTAGAAATTTAAAAGCATTAGCGAAGGAATTAAAAATTCCTGTTATAGCCTTATCTCAGTTGTCAAGAATGGTTGAGGGTAGAACCTCTAAAAGACCTTTATTATCTGACCTAAGAGAATCAGGTGCAATTGAGCAGGACGCTGATATTGTCTCTTTTATTTATAGACCAGAATATTATAAAATTGACACATGGGATGATGATGAAAGAACTTCTACAGAAGGTGAAGCTGATTTCATTGTTTCAAAACACAGAAATGGTGGCTTAGGAAATATTAGACTCAGATTTATTCCTTCGTTGGCTAAATTTGAAGATATTGAAAATTATGACTCTCCCTACCAGTTTCACTCAAAAATGAATGCGGCTGCAAATGATGACACATTTTCTGACGATGGGAAAAACGATAATTTCAAAGATGAAAATGACCTACCCTTTTAATTTTATTTGAGGTTTTCTACCAAATTTTTGAATTGGTCAGGATTATTCATGGCTAAATCTGCTAGGACTTTTCTGTTAATTTCAATGTTGTTTAACTTAAGTTTATTTATTAACTCAGAATAGGTTAATCCATTTTGTCTTGCTGCAGCATTTATTCTCATAATCCATAATGACCTGAAGTTTCTTTTTTTATTACGTCTATCCCTATATGCATACTGTAAACCCTTTTCAACAGCATTTTTTGCGACGGTCCAAACATTTTTTCTTCTTCCAAAATATCCTTTAGCTTGTTTTAATATTTTCTTTCTTCTTGCTCTTTTAGCAACCGAATTAACTGATCTTGGCATAACTTTTATTTTTTTAAATTTACTCTTGCTAACCTTAATTTATGGTTTAATATTTACTTTAATCTTAATTGTTTCTTGACATTATTTACATCACTATCATGTACTAGTGTTGAGTGAGTTAATGCTAGTTTTCTTTTTTTTGACTTTTTAGTCAATATGTGATTTTTAAAAGCGTGTTTTCTTTTAATCTTTCCAGTACCAGTTAATTTAAACCTTTTTTTGGCACTAGATTTTGTTTTCATCTTAGGCATAATCATTTACTTTTTTTAGGTGAAATTATCATTATCATTTTTTTGCTCTCAAGTTTTGGTAATTGTTCTACTTTTCCAATCTCCTCTAAATCCTGAGCTAACTTTAATAATAGGATTTCACCTTGATCTTTATAAATTATCGACCTTCCTTTAAAAAAAACATATGCTTTAAGCTTTGCTCCATCTTTTAAAAACTTTTCTGCGTGTTTTTTTTTGAAAGAATAATCATGTTCATCAGTTTGGGGGCCAAACCTAATTTCCTTTACAACAACTTTTGTAGCCTTGGATTTCAGTTGCTTTTCCCTTTTCTTTTGTTCGTAAAGGAATTTTTTATAATCCATTACTTTACAAACTGGTGGATTTGCATTAGGAGAAATTTGCACTAAATCGGATTCCAAATTTTTTGCTATTGAAAGGGCTTTTTTTATTTCAT
>CACLCL010000049.1 GCA_902605445.1 uncultured Bacteroidota bacterium
ATTATAGTTTGGCCTATTTCCTGCTCCGAATCCCAAATCAGTATCATACATTATCCATCTATATTTACCATTATTATTCGGTTGCCAAAATCTAATATTACCCATATAGTCTTTATTACTAAAATATATTTGTGCAACGTTATAATCAATAAAATTTTTCATATCCATCATTTTATTGATAGAATCCATGTTTTCTTTATTATTTAATTGCTTTTTACTTATAAAATTTCTTAGGTTTTTGTATGATTTGTTGGAGCCATGATCTTCAGTATATAGGCCTTGTAATAGATTAGATTCTTCAATCTTGGCATCAAAATTATAGTTTAAATAGTGTTGCCCAATTCTCTCCCTTAAATTATAGACACCCCAAAATTTACCATTTACGAATAAATTAACAGGTTGAAATTCTTGAATATCAATATCTAAATTTTTTGAAATTTGTGTAGTTAATACATCTCGAAATCTTGTTTGGTAGGCATCACCACCAGAATTTCTTAATATGAGATGTTTATATTTGTCATTTTCTCTGTATCTAAAGAAGTTGTGATTAAATCTTTTCTTTCCGTAGATATCTCGTGCAATAATCCTTAGAGACTTTTCCTTTCTATGTCTAGTCATACCACCGAATATTCTAAGTCCAGAATATTGATTAATTATTTCACTTCCCTTGGAATCAAAGTAATTAATTGCGACTTTCTTTTCCCATTTCTTTGTATAATTTGCATTTATCCAGTATCCAGAACTATCTTGCCAGGCATTAGGACCTTTAACATATATTCCAGTTCTATTATCATAGAGATTTTTAGGATTAGTTGATATAGATAGAACTGGGAATGATGATTTAAAATCAATCAAATAAAAACATGTTCTTTTAAATACAATCTTATTATTAATTTTTAAACCAAACTTTATTACTTTGGTTTCGTTAATTTCTAGAGAATCATTTAATTTTTTACTGTAGTTGTCAGGCTCACTTCCATCTGTTTCATAAACAATTTGACCAAAATGAGAGTATGCTTTCAAAAAGAAACTTTCGTAAAACCCACTTCCTTTAGAAAGGAAAATTGAATCATTTGAAGCAAAAACTGTTGTGTGAAATAAAAAAAGTATATAAAATTTATAATTCATTATTTACATCAAGTTTAATTTCAATTCTTCTGTTTTTCATTCTTCCCTCTTCATTCTCATTTGAATACCTTGGATTATTTATTCCATAGCCAGCATATGACATTCTTTTAGATGATATACCGTTTTTTAACATAAAATCATATACAGATTTTGCTCTAAGGTTTGATAGATTTAAATTAAAATTGATATCACCTGAACTGTCTGTGTGACCCTCAATTTTAATATTGTATTCTGGATTAGCATTAAGTAGTTCAACGGCAAAAAGAAGTTGTTTTTTGTTTATCTCTGGTATCTCATACCTATTTTTCATAAATTGTATTTCATAGTTTATAGCAGTTACTTTAAACTCAATTCTTCTATTTATGGTATGTGCGTTATCATTATTTGAATTATCTAATAGTTTAGTTTCACCATATCCAACATATGTCAAACGTTCAGGTTCAATTCCTTCTTTAATTAAATAGTTATAAACCATTAGTGCTCTTTTGTTTGATATTTCTAGGTTATATGCTTCTGATCCTGTTGAAGATGTATGACCTCCAATTTCAACATTAAAGAATTTATTGTTTTTTAACAATAGAATATATTCATCAATAGCTGTTAGTGCACCAGGCAAGATTTCTGAAGAATTATTTGCAAAAGGAATTTTTGTTAATAACGTACTTTTAAGTTTTTCTTTTTCAGAAAGCTCTAATTTAATTTCTGGTGGCATTTCATCTAAACATGGGCATATTTTTTCTTTAATTTCAGATGAAATGGTAATATCATCGTATGGTTGAAAATCTCTTATTGCTGTTTTAATTCTATCATATCCATTATTCCAGGTATCGGTGTTGTTCTTCCAATAAAAAACAGCTTCTTCAGGTCCTAAATCACAAAATTGTCTAAGCAAAACTGCAGAA